>JASHQT010000364.1 GCA_030039005.1 Bryobacteraceae bacterium | reverse complement strand
GGTGGACGCCAGCGCATGCGGGGCGAAGGTCACCAGCACCGACTCGCCGGTCATGGACTCCACCGCGCGAGTGATCTGGCGCCCCCATTCTTCGGCGAGCCAAGAGGCGGCGCCGGGTTCCAGGCTGGCCAGCTCGCCCGGCGGCGGCTCGGGAGCGGCAGGGTCCAGCGGCATCGCGTTCAGGAACCCCGTTCCAGCGGCCAGCGCTTCTCGAGGTAGGCGCGCAGGCGCAGGATGGCTTGCGATTTCAGCTGCGAGATGCGAGATTCATGCAGGTTGACCACTTTGGCGATCTCGCGCAGCGTCAGTTCCTCGTGGTAGTAGAGGCTGATCACGATGCGCTCGGTGCGCGGCATTTTTTCGATGGCTTCGGCCAGCAGGCGCTGCAGCTCCGTGCGCTCGAGCAGCCGCGAAGGCCAGTTCTCCTCGTCGTCGGAGATGTATTTGAGCAGGTTGCGGCTGTCGTCCTCCGGCGCCGACGTTTCCAGGCTTCCCAAGTTCACGCCCCGGATGTCGACCAGCCATTCATGGTATTCCTCGAGCGACAGATTCAGCTCCCGGGCGATCTCCTCTTCGGTGGGCGAGCGGTGCAGACGCTGCTCGGCCGCGGCGATGGCGGCCTCGATCTGCTTGGTGCGCCGGCGCTGCTGGCGCGGCGCCCAGTCCAGGCCGCGCAAGCTGTCCAGGATCGCGCCGCGAATCTTATATTCGGCGTAGGTCTTCAGCTTGACGTTGTGGCGCGGGTCGAACCGGTCGATGGCGGCGATCAGGCCGATGGTGCCGGTGGAGATCAGATCTTCCAGATTCACGCTCTCGGGCAGCCGCTCGTGAATGCGCCGGGCGATGAGACGCACCTGCGGCAGGTGTTCGAGGATGAGCCGCTCGCGCTCCTCCGACCCATGGTCGCGCACCTGATACTTCCGGATGGCGGGGGGAGGCGTTTTCGCAGGGCCCTGGGTTCTGGTGCTGGGTGTTCTCATGCGGGTGTTCTCCTGCGGTGCTGTCATGCGGCACGCTCTCCGGCCGCGGCCGCTCCGCATCGCAACGGCGCGGCCGAGGCTCCTGCGCGCCCATCCAGGTCCGCGGGCTCGGCGGAAAGTTGTGCCGCCAGGGGGGCGAGCGCCAGATCGAGCAAGCGGTCTAGCGTGGCGGGCTCCAGATCCTCGGGAATCCGCTGGCCAGCGGAAAGAAACGAGACCGGCTTTTGCATGCGGATGCTGCGGCTCACGAGCGGACCGAAGGTTTGAGTTTCATCCAGGCGCGTGAACAGCAGCTTCGAGGGCCGGAAGATCGCGTATTGATCCGCGATGCGGCGCAGGTCGGCGGCGCGCATGGAGGCCGGCAGCACCAGATGGATATCCACCGCCGGATGGGCGGCGAGTACCTGTGCCAAATCAACCGCCGCATCCCATTCCGAGCGCGACAAACCGGGGGTGTCGATCAGGATGAGGTCATTTTCACGAAACCCCGGTTCTCGCTCCCTCGCTGGACGGAATTCCTGCTGACCGAACTCCTGCCGGTCTGACGGCCTGAGCGCTTGCGCCAGCGCCTGTGGCGTTTCGACGACCTGGCAGCCCAGGCCCAGGATGGCGGCATAGGAGCGTAGCTCTTCGGCGGCGGCAATGCGAAACGTGTCGGCCGTCAAAAGGTGTACCGTGCGGCCGGCCGCGAGACCCGCTTGCACCGCCAGCTTGACGAGCGCGGAAGTCTTGCCCGCTCCGGGCGGACCGACCAGCGCCACGATGCGCGCAGATGCACCGGGTACGCCAAGCTCCGGAGCGACACTTGCGAGCTTAGCCAATTCCGCGCGCAACGCCGCGGGAGGCGCGGCGGGGGCGACCAGACTTCCTACCACGTCGAAAGCCAGGTCGGTGTCGAACTCGGCGTCGGTGAGCGCGGTGAAAGCGCGGGAAAGTTCGGGATCGAAAGCCGCGCTCGCCATGCCCCGCCCGGACCGCGCCAACGTGAGGGCGAGCTTTTCCATTTGCTGCTTCAGCTCGGAGACGTCCTGCGAGAGCCGGTCCACTGATCTTGCGGCAGGTGATCTTCCCTCAGGACCCGCGTCGAAAGCAGAGGCGGGACCGAGGGCGAGAGCAGCGGCCGGACTTGTGGTGGGAGCGCTTTTCGCAAATTCGCTCTCGGGCGCGCGGCCGCGCTCCTCGCCGCGCGCTTTCCGGCGGCCGATCTCCGGCTGGGTGGACTCGGCGCAGACGACGACTTCGTAGAGACCGAGGTGTTGCGCTTCCTCTCCGGTGCGCTTGGAATTGACCAGCATCGCATCCGGCCCGAGCTCCTGCCGCGCCTGCCGGATGGCCTCTTCGATGCTATCAGCGAAAAACGATTTGAGTTTCATGGGCCATTCACTTTAAGACCTAAGAAATCGTGCCAAGAGAAATAATCCTATTCCCAGGAGGTATTTCATTGTGGGATAGTACCGACAAATTGGGAGTAATTGTTTCCATGATTTGGCGCACGAAAAAACGCGCGCCCGAACCCGTGACGAGCAACCCAGGCGCATCCTGCGGACGGCAGCACTTCTTCAAGCGCTCCTGAATTTCGCGGAGGCGCTGCGGTGGGAGCGTGACGTGACTGGAATGCTCGGTGTGCTCCACGGAGCCTTCGATCGCCTGCTCCACAGTGGGGTCCAGGAAATACGCGGAAAGGTCTCCCGAGGGCTCGAGTAGTGGCTTTACTACCTGACGGCGGATAGCCTGCCGGACATATTCGGTAAGGAGCACGGTATTTTTCGTAATCGGGGCAGCTTCACCCAGCGCCTCAAGAATACTCACCGCGTCGCGAATCGAAACCCTTTCCCGCAAGAGGTTCTGAAAAACTTTCTGCACGGTGGCCAGAGGAAGCAATTTGGGCACCAAATCTTCCACCACTTTGGAATTTTCTTCGTTTACCCGGTCTAGGACCTTCTTGGCTTCCTGGCGGGAGAACAACTCGTGCGCGTAGCGGCGCACGGTTTCCCCAAAATGCGTTCCGATAACGCTTATGGTGTCCACTACGGTATAGCCGGCGCGCCGTGCCTCCTCGGCGCGCTCAGGCGAGATCCACACTGCGGAAATTCCGAAGGCCGGCTCGCGTGTAGGAATCCCGGTGATTTTCGGGGTGCCGGAATCGGGAGCGGAATCCGTGGAGGATTGCAGAGCCAATTCGCAGCCCTGGATCAATTCATAGCGGGAAACCTCTACCCCTTTCACAGATAATACGTACTCGCGCGCCTTGAGTGTCAAGTTGTCGGCGACGCGCACGGGCGGCAGGATGAACCCGAGCTCGCTGGCAAGCTGGCGGCGGATGCTGGAAATACGCTTGAGCAGCGGCGAATTTTGGCCGCCTTCCACCAGGTTGATCAGGCCGAGGCCGACCTCTACGGCCAGGGGCTCAACGCGCAGAAGAGACTCCAGATTTTCACGCGGTGGGGCAGCCGGCGGAGGCTTCACCTTTTCGGCTGTGACAGCTTTTTGCCGCAAACGCCAAGCCAAGGCGGCGACGCCTGTGCCGAGCACCAGGAATGGAATCTTGGGCAGCCCGGGGAAGGCGGCCATGGCGACGAGCACTCCTGCGGCCAGGAACAGGGGTTGCGGGTTTCCAAAGACCTGCTTCTGGAGATCGAGTCCCAAATTGGTTTCCGAGCTGGCCCGCGTGACAATCAAGCCTCCCGAGATGGAAATCATGAGCGCCGGAATGACCGTAACCAGGCCGTCGCCGATGGTGAGGACGGTGTAAGTCTCCAGCGCGCGCCCCAGATCGAGCCCGTGTTGCAGAACGCCGATGAGGAAGCCGGCCAGAATATTGATGGCGGTAATGATAATGGAGGCCACGGCATCGCGCTGGGTAAAGCGCGAGGCGCCGTCCATGGCGCCGTAGAATTCGGCTTCGCTGGCCAGCATTTTGCGGCGCGCCCGCGCTTCGGCTTCGTCGATCAACCCGGAATTCAGGTCCGAGTCGATGGACATCTGCTTGCCCGGCATGGCATCCAGCGTGAAGCGGGCGGTTACCTCGGAGATGCGCACCGCGCCGTGGTTGATGACGACGTATTGGATCGCGATGAGCACCAGGAAGATCACCACTCCGATCACGTAGTTCCCGCCCACGACAAACGCCCCGAAGGCCTGGATCACTTCCCCGGCGGCCGCGGTGCCGGTGTTTCCGTTGAGCAGGATCAAGCGCGCCGAGGAGATGTTCAATGCCAGACGGAACAGCGTCATCAACAGCAGAGTAGTGGGAAAGACGCTGAACTCGACCGGTTTGGTGATGTAGAGCGAGACCAACAGAACCGTCACCGAGAGGGTGATATTGGCGCTAATTAAGATGTCGAGCAGAAACGGCGGCATGGGCGCGATCATCGCCAACACAATGCCCAATACCGCCGCCGGGATCGCAAACTGGCGCCAGTTAGCGCCCAGGCGCGCGGCGCTCGCGGGCGGCGTGGCGGGCCTAGATGCGGACGAAGCAGGAGCCGGAGCAGGGGCGCGCGCGGCGGGTTTCGGAGCCAAACGAACTTTGGGTGTCTTGGGTGTCACGCCCGATTCCTTGGAATGAGTCCCGGTTCGGTCATCGGTTCGCCCGGGGGCTGGTCCTCGGATCGGGCTGGGAATTCGCCTTCCCCGGGTGCATCAGTTTGTAAATGTAAGCCAGCACCTCGGCGACGGCGCGGTAGAGGTGCGGCGGAATCTCCTGGCCGACATCGGCGGATCCATAGAGCGCCTGCGCCAGCGGCGGATTTTCCACGATGGGGACTTGGTGATCGAGTGCGATCTGCCGGATGCGGCGCGCCAGGTAATTCTTGCCTTTGGCCAGCACGCGCGGGGCTGGCATGGATTCCATTTCGTACCGGATCGCCACCGCATAATGCGTGGGATTGACGATGACCGCGGTAGCCTGGGGGATCTCCCGCATCATGTTGCGCCGCGCCAGATCGCGCTGGATGCGCCGCACCCTTTGTCTGGTTTGTGGATTGCCCTCCGTCTCCTTGAGCTCGTCGCGGACCTCCAGCTTGGTCATGCGCAGCGCTTGGCGATGCCGGCGGTAGACGCGGACGAAATCAAGAATGCCGATGGTACTGAACAACACGGCCGCCTTCCATAAGAAATCGCGGAACGAGCCGGCGACGACCACCAGCGCCGGAGCGAGTTCCTGGCGCGCCAGAGCGGCGTAAGCGGCCAGATTCCCACCGGCGATTTTGTAGACCGCCAGCGCGAGCAACGGCAGGAACAGGATGGCCTCGGCAAACATAGCGGCGTTCTGCCGGGGGACGTTGCGCAGTTTCTCGAGCGGGTTGAGACGCTTGGGATCCGGCGCCAGATTATGCAGCGAGAAGCCCAGGCGCGACCCGGCGAGTTGAACGGCCAGCGCAGCGCCCGCGAGCGCGAGCCCCATCCCGAGCAGCGGCTCGAACACCAGCACGAGCAAATGGCCGTAAATTCGGACCACCGCCCGGGGCGTGAGCGCCAGTTGAAAAGCCGCCGGAAGCAGATTGCGGAGCATGCTGCGCAGGCGCTCCAGGAATGCGCCCCCCGTTGCGATCAGCAATAGGACAAAGGTGAGGAATTGCGCCGCGGCCACTAATTCGCGGCTGGCGGGAAATTGTCCCTCGCGGCGGCTCTTCTGCAGTTTTCGTTTAGTCGGCTTTTCAGTACGCTGATCCTGATCTGGCATTTACGTTTGGCCCGTGAGGCGCTCGTTCGCGTGTTTTGGGAATGGGTGTTCCGGGCTAAGACGGCGCGTAGAGCGCCTGGTTCAACGCGGCGAACGTCACAGCGCCCGAGCGCTCGAAGATCCCCGGATAGGCCGCCAGCACGACAGCCAGAAACAGAAGGGCGGCGAGCATTTTGACGGAAAACGACAGTGACAGCAGCTGCAGCTGCGCATGCAGGCGGCCGAGCAGCGCGAATGCGATGTCCATCAGCACCAGTAGCGCGAGCACCGGAAGCGCCAGGCGCAGGCCGGAAGCAAAAATATTGGCGCCCAGCCTGAGGATGGTTTCGATCACGGCTGGGTCCCGGGCGAGCGCAAATCCCGGCGAGGATTCCAGACTCCCGGCCAGCGCGCGAAGCACCTGGCGGTCAAATCCGAAGGCGAAGAACAGCAGGCCGGCCAGCAGCTGCGCCATCATTTGGAGCGTGGTGGTGTCAGCTTGGGTCGTCGGATCGACCGTCGAAGCGTAGGAATACCCGGCTTGCAAGCCCACGGTTTGGGCCGCCATTTGGATGCCCTCCAGTAGGAAGCTGACGACCAGCCCGACCGTTACGCCCCAGAATGTTTCGAGCGCGATCGCCCCCACCAGGCGTCCGGCTGCCAAGGGGGCGCTGTCTTCGAGCGGGAGAGCCGGCCAGGTGGGAAACAAAGCGAAGGTCAAGGCCACAGCGAGCATCACCCGGCTCGCATCCGGTCCCGCCGAAAAGCCGGGGATCGGCACGAAAGCAATGACGCCCGACACCCGGGCGAGCGCGAGCAGGAACGCGTACAGCGTGGTAAGCGGCAAGATGAGTTCAGCGTGCATAGCGGCTAAAATCGCCCAGGAGGGCCACGGTATAGGCAATCAGGTGAGCCGTCATCCAAGGCAGCATGAGCAGCACCGCCACCAGGAAAGCAGTGAGGCGCGGAACGGCTCCGAAGCTCGCGTCCTGGATGGATGTCAGCACCTGCAGAAGGCTCACGGCGATTCCGACGGCGAACCCGATGCCCAGCAGCGGAAGACTGAGCCAAAACGTCTCCATCAGGGTTTGGCGGAAGACGTGAATCGCCAATTCGGACGTCATACGTTGGTCTCCATTACGAATAGAAGCTCCGCATCAGCGAGCCGACCACTAGATTCCACCCGTCCACCAGGACGAACAGAAGGATCTTGAAGGGAGCCGAGAGCATGATCGGCGGTAGCTGCACCATGCCGATCGAGAGCGTCACCGAAGCCACGACCAGATCGATCACCAAGAAGGGTAGGAAAAGAAGAGCCCCGATCTGAAATCCGGTTTTGAGCTCCGAGAGAACATAAGCCGGCATCAGGACGCTCAGCCCGAGCGCGGAGGCATTGCGCGGGACCGGCGTATGGGAGAGGTCCAGGATCAGGTGGACGTCCTTCTCCCGCACGTAGCGCAGCAGAAAGGTCTTCAGGGGCTGCGATCCATCGTCCCAGGCCTGCTGCCACGTGACTTGGCCGGCTTCGAGCGGCTGCCAGCCCTTCTGATACATGTCAGCCGCGACCGGCTGCATGATCACCAACGTCAGAAACAACGCCAGACCGATCAGGACCTGATTGGAAGGCGTCCCTTGCGTGTTCAAAGCTTGGCGCAGGAAATGCAGCACCACCGTGATGCGGAGAAAGGGCGTGACCGACATGATCACGGCCGGCAAGATCGCGAGCAGCGTCAGCAGGAGGATGATCTGCATCGGCACGCTCAGGGCGCCGGAGCCTTTCGAAGGCCCGAATGCAATGCCCAGACCGGAGGCCGGAGCCGCCGCCAGTTTCCCGGCGAGGAGCAGGGGGCTGACGCGCAAGGGAACGACACGCTTCATATCGCACCGCTGGAGATCGCCGGGCTCGCCTCGCGCTCCCGGCGCGCTTGCGGCGCAAAATCGCCCTGACGCGCTTGTGGCGCCAGATCGCCCAGAAAGGTGATTCCAGCCGGATGCAGGGCCAGGATCAGGTTCCGGTCGCCGACCCGGACCAGATGAAGGGAGTGCCGCGGGCCCAGCGTGAGTTTGCCGCGCGACTCGAGCACGGCGGGCGCGAGCCTCCCTGGCCAGCTTTTTCTGCGCGCCCACGCGACTGCGGCTCCCAACAAGGTAAAGACCAAAAGGATGGCCAACGATTGCCGGAAAATCTCCATAATCCTTCCGCCGCGATTCCTGGTTCCCGCGGCCGTTATTCCTCCACCCGGAAATCGGTGATGCGGACGCCGACCGCGTCGTCGATGATCACGATTTCGCCGTAACCAATCAACGTGTCTCCCACCAGAATGTCGATGTTGTCTCCCGCCGAGCGTCCCATGCGGATCACGCTTTCCGGACCGAGCTCCAGAATTTGCGCGATGCTCATCACGCGGCGGCCCAATTCCACCTCGACGTCGACGGGAACGTCGGCGACTTCGCCGATTTCTTCGAGCGGCGTCATCTTGGCCGGCCTTTGGGGAGAAGCTCTTTAGCCATGGGGGGCGCCCGGGGACGCTCCGTGCATCAAATGCTCATTTAATTAAATTAATGGTGTCCTGGCTCAATTCATCCACCGCGTTAATCACCTTGGAGTTGGCTTCGTAGCCGCGCTGGTAGACGATCAGGTTGGTGAACTCGGTGGCCACGTCCACCGTGGAAGACTCGATCGAACCACCTTGCACGGTTCCCCGTCCTCCGGTTCCCGGCAGCCCCACGGCGGGAAGCGCTGAGCTGGCGCTCAACTGGTAGGCATTGCTCCCGATCGCCAAAAGCGAGTCCGGATTTCGAATCGTGGCCATGGCGAGTTGCCCGACCACGGTCTGTTGTCCGTTGGAGAATTGCGCCAGGATCTGGCCTCCGGAGCCAATCGCCACTTGGTTCAACTGTGCCGCCGCCGCACCGTCCTGCGAAACCGCCGAGACCGACGACGGTTGCGCGTACTGTGTAATGAGCGGCGTGGTGCCGTTGTACAGATTCCAATTGAGCGTCATGTCGGCCGCTCCGTCGGCAAGGCCGGTAATCTGCAATTGCGGGGAGGGGTCTGTCGCCGCGGGGGTTGTCAATACGCCGCTGGAGTTGAAGTTGATGGTGCCCGTCAAAGGCGTGGCCGGCGGATTCGATACGTCGGAGTTGGGGATACTGATCGAATAGTCCCACTGGCCGGCGGTAGTCGGATCTTCGGTGAAGGTGGCAGTCACCACATGCGGATTGCCGAGCGAATCGTACACGGTCACCGAAGTGGCGAACGTGGCATCGCTCGAACCAGGCGTTGCAGCAGCGTCCAGGTTCATATCGAAGGAGAAATTCTGTGTCACCACAGGAGGCTCTACAATACCGGTCGGAATGGTGATGGCCGTCGGAGGCGCGTTCGTATTCAATGCGCCGTTGACCGATGTCCAGCCGAGTACCTGCTGGCCCGTCGCGGTTTCGAGATCGCCGTTCTCGTCGGTTTGGAAATTGCCTGCGCGGGTGTACTCAGTGGACCCGTCCGGGCCCTGGATAATAAAGAAACCGTCGCCCTGAATGGCGGCATCCAATTCGCCTCCCGTGGTCTGCAGCGCGCCTTGCGTAAAAAGAGCAGCCGTCGTAGGCGTGCCCACGCCAAATCCGACCTGCGTGTTTCCCAGGCCGGCGCTGATCGACTGGGTTACCAGATCGTGGAACGACACCTCACTCGCCTTGAACCCGATGGTGTCGAGATTGGCGAGGTTGTTGCCCGTCACGTCAATGGCGGTGGAAAATGCCGAGAGAGCCGAAAGTGCGGTGGAAAATGAAGCCATGAATCCTCCTAGGATTAGTTGGTGCTGCTGGTCGACGAGCCAGAAGAGCTGCTCGCCTCGCTGGTCATGATGCTGTTCATGTTGTCCAGGTCGGTGCGCATCTGAATCTCCTGTTCGAGCGAACTGAACTGCGCCAGCTGGGAAACAAATTGAGTGCCGTCCTGCGGGGCCGTCGGATCCTGGTTCTCCAACTGCGCGACCAGTAGCTGCAGAAATGTTTGCTCATTCGTCAGCGAGCCCAGCGCCGCGTTGGTGGATTGCGTCGAGCCCTGCGATCCCGAGGTTGCCGTGCTGGAGGGAGATGTGCTGCCTGGAGTGGTGTTGGATGTGGGTGTCATGGAATTGGGGTGGAACTCCTCAGTCCCCCGTCGGCCCGGTTGCCTCCGGTCCCGAAAGTGTCTCTTGGAACTCCTCTTCCCAGCGGCCTGGCTGGCGCTGTCCGGATTGCCTCTGCCCACCTCGTGCGTCCGGTTGTCCTCCGTGCGAGCCGGATGGATCGGAATGACCTTGATTGGCCGTGGAGGGCGCCGGCTGGCGAACTGTCAAGCCACTGTGCCCTGGGGTCTGCGCGGTCCAGGCCTCAGTCTTGAATCCCTTTTCTTCCAGCCGTCCGACCAGTTCCCCTATATTGGTCTGGAGCGATTTCGCGAGATCTAGGTCGGGCGTCCGAACCGCCACTTGAACCTTGCCGGCCTTGGCCGCCACCTGCACGTCTACCGGAGAGGATGTAGCTTCTCCGAGGCGAATCGCGACTTCCCGGATCGAAGGAGCCGGGGGTCGAGGAACCGCTTCCGTTGTTGCCGCCGGACCAGCTTGCGGAGTCTCAGACGCTACTGCCTTGCTGCGCGCAGGGGTGCCGACCGGGTCAGCGGGGCGGCCGAGCAAAACTCCATCGGCTGATGTTCCTGGATTTTGGTGACTGCCCGGTGAAGGGGAAAGCTTCTGTGCCGGCAGATTCCCCAGTGCTTTGGCGCTGGGCTTGGTTCCCGCGTCGGCAGCGGTTGTGCTCTCGCAATCCTGGACCCCCGGCCCCGTTGCCGGGCGAGTTGTCGAGGCGTTGCCAGGTAGCAAGCGCGCTGCCTCGGATGTCGCCTTGTCCCCTGCCAAGACAGCCGGAGAATTCGAAGGCGTCGATTTGTCTGGTGCCGGGTGACTTCCCGGGGCCGCAGGTTTTTGCTCCGGCGTATGGTCATCGGTTGGGGCGCTGCTTTCAACCGGGAGGCGCTCGGGAGGCCGGTTGGCCTCTTCTGCTACCGCAGGGACCTCCTCGCCGTTGGTGTTCGCCAAGGCTGCATCTTTCTTCGAGTTTGCATCTTGTTTCTTCGGGTCCTCCGCTAAGCTCGTGTTGGGTCCCGGGGGTTGTAAGGATGACTTTGCACCAAAAGCGATTTCCGATGGTGAACTCGCACGGGCGCCGGAGAAGTGGAGGACGAGGGGTTCCGAGCAGCCTTGCGGCACGAGTTCCTTTTCGATAGGCGCACCTGTTGAATTCGCCAACGGGGCAGACTGACTGGCCCGGCCTGGCTGCGTCTCGGCGACTGGCGAACGCAGCTCACGCTGCGAGTTTCCCACGGGCGGCGTAGCAGCGGAAACCGAAGGCGGTGCCGTGCCGGGGTGCGCAGTCGGCGGCTGCCAGCTCAACTGCAGAGCAAACGCAAGAGGACTTGCAGTCGGAGCGTTCTCGAAGGTGGATTTCGGCAGGGACATTTCAGTAAACGGTGCGGGGGCAGCCGTCTGGGATGGAGTCCCCGCGGCGGAGGAAGGCGGCAGCAGAGCCGCGGGTGCAAGCGGTGGCGACAGCGATGGCGTAGAGGGCGGTGATGTCCACGCCCGGCCCGTGACTATGGAGGCGGTGTCCTTTCCGCCCGGTTCGACGAGGAGGGGGCCGGTTTGCTCCCCGGCCGCGACGGGGAGCAATGTTTGGGTTTCGTCGGGATGCGCGGTTGCTTCCTTCAAAACAGCGGCTGCTGGGGTCTTGCGATGGGCTGGTTTTGTTAACGGGGCAGTTGCGTCGCCAGTTGGGTTGCCAGTTTCGGCGGCTGTCCGTTGCGCAGTCACATCCCGGTTTCGCAGGCGGAAAGAAGAAAAGGCATTGCGAGCCGCATCACCCGGGCCCCCGGCAGAGGTCTGGATCGGTGCGTTGGTATTTTGATCGAGGAGCCCATTCAGAACAGATGCGAAGCCCGGCGGTGCCGAAAAGCCGGGGAGCGAGATCGATCCAGTCTGCATAAGCTGGCGTGCGCTCACTGTCGGCGGCGCGATCTCGATGCCAAGGGTCACGCCTGGAGTGTGTGCACGAAGCTGGCCAATCTGCGCAACCGTGGCTGCTAGGGTTTAGACGAGCGCCCAGCGGCACAGATTTGTCATGCACGCCGTTTCGGCACAATTTTGTCCCGTTTTGACGCCATTCACCAGCACATATCGTGAGAATTTGCCGAAACTTGAAGCGATTTCGAATCGGCCAGAGAATTGCTCCTAGTGGCGCGACGAGCCTCAAGATGGACGCGCTCACTGCAATCGCCGCCAGCGGAATTCGAGCCCGGATGGAAGCGCTGGATGTAACGGCCAACAATCTCGCCAACGCGTCAGCGGCGGGCTTTAAGTCCGACGCCGAGTCCTACGGTCTTTACGTGTCGCCTGAAGCAGCCGGCTCCCCGGATGGAACTTACCCAGCCATCCTGGCGGTCATTCAGAACCGTTGGACGGATTTCTCGCAGGGCACATTGCTCGCCACAGGCAACGATACAGACCTGGCTCTGAGCGGCAAAGGATTCTTCGTGGCGAGCACATCCTCAGGGCCGCTCTATACAAGAGATGGGAATTTTCACGTTTCGGGAACGGGCCAGCTACAAACTCTGGACGGGTATGCGATTCAAGGAACGGATGGCAAACCCGTCGTGATTGACGGCACGAAATCATTTGAAGTGATTCCGGATGGGACCGTGCGGCAGGACGGGCAAGATGTATCGCGCATTGCAGTGGTCGATTTCCACGACACCACCGTGCTCAGCAAGCGTAAGGGTACTTATTTTATCAGCAGCGCGCCCGATGCCAAGCCCGCGCCCGCTGCTGAATTCGAAGTCCGGCAAGGCAAGTTGGAAGCGGCCAATTCCGAGTCCGCGCGCTCGGCCGCGCGGCTGGTGAGCGTGTTGCGGCAGTTTGAAGCGCTGCAAAAGGCCATGACAATCGGCGCCGATATGAACCGGCGAGCGGTCGAAGATGTTGCCAAGGTGGGATCGTGACGAGGCGGAATCATGACGAGGGGGGAATCGTGACGAGGCGGAATCATGACCAGGGGGAATCGCGATGAGGAGGGATCGTGACGAGGCGGAATCGTGACGAGCCTCTCACCGACACGCGCGACTCGACGGTCCGCGGGGGATGCCAGCTCCGGCCCCAAGAGGCTGCCGAAATCGGCCGAGAACAAGATGCGAAGCGGAGGCCGACCATGGCCCGGGGGGACGCGCCGGACTTGCCGAGGCCAGGAAAAAGCGTTGCGACACAATTGCGGAATAACCAGAAGGCGGACTGGAGCAAAGAGAACAAAATGATTCGAGCCCTGTACAGCGCTGCGAGCGGGATGAATGCGCAGCAAACCAACATCGATAACATCGCCAATAACTTGGCTAATTCGAGCACCAATGGCTACAAAATGCGCCGCGCGCAATTTCAGGACTTGCTGTACCAGAGTTACTTGCAGCCCGGTTCGGCGGCCGGCGCGCAAAGCATTGTGCCCAGCGGTTTGCAGATCGGATTGGGAACTCGTACCGCCTCCAACGAGATCATCTTTTCCCAAGGCAATTATCAGGAGACGGACAATCCTTTGGACCTGACCATTCAGGGGAACGGTTTTTTTCAGGTGCTGCTGCCCAACGGGCAAATCGCCTATACGCGCGACGGCGGATTCCAGCTGGATCGCAACGGCAATCTGGTGAATTCCAGCGGCGATTTGGTTCAGCCGCAGATCACCATCCCCCAGCAGGCGCAAACGATCACGATTGCCACCGATGGCACCGTCACCTACACGCAGCCCGGGCAGACTGCCGCTACCGTGGCCGGGCAGATCCAGTTAGCTTTATTCCCCAATCCAGCTGGTCTGAATCCGATTGGACAAAATATGTTCGAGCCGACGGATGCTTCCGGCCAGCCGACCGTAGCCAATCCCGGCGGCCAGGAGGGATTGGGCACGCTCATGCAGGGATACGTCGAGGGGTCGAACGTGAGTGTGGTCGAGGAATTCGTCAACCTGATCGTCAGCCAGCGCGCGTACGAGGCTAATTCGAAGGTCGTGAAGGCGGCCGACGAGATGTATCAGCAAATCAACAATGTCACCCAGTAGCATCCGCATGCGAATGTTAGCGGGATTCGTGCTGGCCCCCGCGTGGGCCCACGCAGCTTGCCTTGAGGTCCCCACCGACAAGATCTTGGTCCGGGACCTGGCAACTGCGATCCCCCTGTTTCGCGCCGCCGACCCGGGGAGCGTCGTCGGCTACGCACCGTTTCCTGGCACCACGCGCGTACTGTCATCGCGCGACATCCTACTGGCCGCCCGCTGGTATGGACTGGCTTTCCCCGCCGGAGAGCCCGCGCCCAGCGTCTGTGTGGAGCGCATGCTCCAACCTCTTTCGATCGCCGACTTAAGGGCGGCGCTGTGGGCTGCGCTGGGCGCCGGAAGGGGCGAGGTAGTCCAACTGGAGATCGGCGAGTTCAGCCACCAACCCCTTCCGCCGGGGCGCTTGGTTTTCTCACTGGCCGGCTTGAACCGGCCGCCGGCAAATCAGCCCGCAATGTTCGTGATCTGGACGGGAAAACTCGTTTACGACGGTCACAGCAGCCTCAGCGTGTGGGCCAAAGTGCGGGTGTCCGTCGAACGCCAGGTGTTTCTCGCCAAGCGGGCCATCTCGGAGAGGAACCCGATTCGCGACGACGATATCGTTACGGCAGTTGTGAGGGAATTTCCTTGGCCGGTCTCGGCGTCCTTACCGAGTTCCGCCATTGTCGGCAAGATAGCGCGTTACGCGATCCCGGCCGGAGCAAGGATCTCGCCGGACGCTTTGGACGACGCCGATACCGTGAGGCAGGGCGACATCGTTCATGTCAAGGTAATCTCGGGCGCGGCGATCATCGGCCTGGATGCCGTGGCCCAGTCTTCCGGCGCCAAAGGAGAAAGGATCCTGGTCCACAATCTTTCCACGGGCAAACCGTTTCGCGCAGTGATTGAGGACCGCGAGCATGTCATCGTGGATGCCACGCCCGCAGCGAGCTCATTGTGACCCAGCTCATTATGACCCGGCCCTGGCTGGCTCGATTCTGTACGGTCTTTTTGGTGCTTCCGTTGTTTGCCAAGAAGCCCCCCAACGCACAACCGCAGCAGCCTTCCTTGGATGATTACGTGAAGGAGGTCACCGAACGCTGGCATCAGTCGTCGACCGCGACGCCGGGCTCGCTCTTTATCCCCAACGGGCGGCTGGCGGACAGCGCCCGCGATGTGCGCGCCAGTCAAGTGTACGATCTGGTGACGATCGTTGTACTGGACAACTCGACGGCCACTTCCACAGGCGCCACCAACACCCAGCGCCAGTCGACCCTGGCCGCTTCCATCACCTCGCTGGTCGGTCCCAAGAGCGCCACCGGCGCTCTGGCGAACCTGGCGAAAAGCTCCAACAACACACAGCTCCAGGGCCAAGGGACCACCAGTCGCGGAACCACTCTGTCGACCACCGTGACCGCAGAGGTTACGGCTGTTCTACCCAATGGGAACCTGGTCGTCAAAGGCCAAAAGGACATTACGGTAAACGGAGAAAAGCAGGTGATCACGATCCAGGGAATTGTTCGGCCCGAGGATCTCAGTCCTACCAATTCCGTGCCTTCCAACAACGTGGCAAAAATGCAGATTTTGGTGAACGGCAAGGGCGTGGTAAATGACGCGGTCAAGCGGCCCAACATACTTTATCGACTCCTGTTGGGTGTGCTGCCGTTTTAACGTCATGAGATATTGGACCAGCCTTATCCTCTGTGGCTTGATTCCGTTGCTCGCCGAAGACGAGCCCACCCGGCTGAAAGATTTGGTGTCCATTGAGGGCGTCCGGGACAACCAGGTATTCGGCTATGGGATCGTGGTCGGGTTGAATCGCACCGGCGACTCGCAACAGACCGTATTCTCGGTCCAGAGCCTCACCAATCTCCTGGCGCGCATGGGCGTGGAGGTCAACCCATCCCTCATTCAGGTGCGGAATACGGCCTCGGTGATTGTGACTGCCGATCTGCCGCCCTTTGCCCAGCCTGGCACGCGCATCGATGTTGCGGTGGGAGCGATCGGAGACGCCATGAACTTGCAGGGCGGCATTCTGGTGCTCACGCCTCTCAAGGGCGCGGATGGGCAAGTTTATGCCGTCGGACAGGGCTCAGTGATCACGGGCGGATTTCTCGCCGGAGGGGGAGCGAACACGCGAGGGCTGAACCACCCCACTGCGGGCCGGATTCCGAACGGGGCCATTATCGAGAAAGCGCCTCCCTCAGTGGCCCCCAAGGGCCGCATCCGCCTGCAATTGCACCAAGAGGATTTTACGACCGCGGCCAGAATCATGGAAGCGATTAACCAAAAGTTCGGGACGGCCACGTTCCATCCGGCTCAAGCCGACAATTCGGCGTTAGTTACCGTCGAGACGCCGCCGGAATATACCTCCCGATCTGTGGAGTTCCTGGGCGATCTCGAAAACGTGACGGTGAAAGCCGACCGGCCGGCGCGTATCGTGATCGACGAACGTACCGGAACGATCATTATGGGCAAGGAAGTCCGGATCGCGCCGGTGGCCATTCTGCACGGCGGTTTAACCGTGCAAATTCAAACGACGCTGAACGTTTCGCAGCCCGCGCCGCTCGCAGCCGGCCAGACTACCGTAACGCCGGAGACCAGTGTGACGGCCAAGGAGGACAAGGCTAAGAGCGTGGTGCTCCAGCAGGGAGCCAGCGTGGAGGAATTGGTGCGGGCATTATCAGCCATTGGATCGACGCCACGGGATATTATCGCTATTCTGCAAAATCTGAAGGCTGCGGATGCGATCGAGGCGGATGTGGAGGTGCGCTGATTCATGTCGATGCAGGCGGACGGAGCGTTTTCGGCCATGCTCGGCGGAGTTGCTCTGCCAGGCGCCTCGTCGCCATCCTTCTCCTTGCAATCCCCCGGGTCGCCATCCAAAGATACACCGGAGAAAGATACCCCGGAGAAAATCGAGAAGGCGGCGCGCGACTTTGAGGCACTGTTGATCGCTCAAATGTTGAGAATGGCGCGCGAGTCCGAGGGCGGCATGACGGGAGACGCCGACGAACA
>JASHQT010000363.1 GCA_030039005.1 Bryobacteraceae bacterium | reverse complement strand
GCAGAATCGTGACGGAGTCACGCGGGCCGTCCAGCAGGGAAAAGGCAGCGGGATGACGCGTAACCAAGGGGTTCGCGCGAATGCCTATCGTTCGCTAACGGCAGCAGAGAGCACCGCCATCATCGATAAACTAGGGGCTGTGCGTTCCGCATCTGGTGATAGCGCATTTCGTAAGTGACCGTCCGGATTTTGGCAATCCCAACTCGCGCTCAGGCCGGAGCTATGGTTTCTTGCCATCGAGCTCCAGCAGGGCATCCGCAATTCCACTGACCGCACGCTCCTCGCTCCCGCGGCTGGCTTGGCCGCGTGGGAGAGAGGCGAGATCGAGGTGAACCAATTCGTGGACTACCGTCAACTCCATGTCGCCCAGCATTTCCCGAAACGGCAACCGGTAATCGGAAGGATCTAGCACCAGAATAACCGCGCTTTTCTTCTTCTTATCCCAGCGTATGCCGCCCACGGTCCTAGGCGGCAGATCACTCAGACGGACCAAAGCGATTGAAATTCGCCAATCCTCCAGCTTCAGACGCTGCTGCCAAACAGCCAACCTGTCATCCAGGAACCGTAGCGCAAGTGGGGCCTGTTCGTTGACGGTCACTTGCGAAGGAAACTCCTGCGCTGCAGGCGCATGGGTTTCGAGCCGGGTTGTCTGCCCAAACGCTGAAGCGAGAGCGCTCAACATAATCAAACAACCTATTTTGATGTTTCTGGACCTCAAAATCCCCGCTAGGTTACTGACCAGGAAGGGCATGCTCGGAGTATACGTGCCGGAGTTCATACCCGCAATCGAAAGGCGTGATGTTACTCATAAAAACTTTATGTCGCATCCGCCTCATCAAAAGTTCGCCTCATCCTGCGGGTCTCTGCGTGTGCCCGAAACTATTTCGCTCGCCCGGTATAACCCTGCGCCAGCGACGGAATCGCGATGATCAGGTTGCGCGCGCTCGGCGTTCCCCATCCGCCGTAAAACACGATGGCGAACAGCGTCTTCTTATCGCGGCCGCCGAAGAACGTGCCGTGCAGGCCCTGTGGGCCGGGGATGGTGCCGAGGAATTTGCCGTCGGCCGAGAAAACATCCACGGATTTGCCGGTCGCCACATAGACGCGGCCCTGCTGATCGACCGCCGAACCGTCGCCGCCCTCGCCACCCTGCAATTTGCCAAACTCGCGCTGATTCGCGAGCGCGCCGTCCGGCTGCACGTCGAACGCGTAAACCGTCGCGCCGTTGGTGACGTAGAGCGTCTTCTCATCCGGGCTGAGGATAATGCCGTTGGCCAGCGGAACATTATGCCCGTACTGCGAGACCACGCCTTTCGGATCGGCGTAAAACACGCCGCTGTCCTTTACGCCGGTGACCGAGAAGTACACGCCGCCGCGCGAATCGGCCGACAAATCGTTCAGCACGCCGCCCACGCAATCGAGCGGCTGGCCGTTAAACGAATTGGCCAGCATTTTCCGTTGCGGCGCCAGTTCTTCTATGGCCGAACCGAGCCCGCGTTCGGCGACGAACAGCTCGCCGTTCTTTCCACGCGAGACCGCGCCTCCGGTGTTGGTGTTGCTATAGACAACTTTGGCGAGACCGTTCGCCGGATTCATCTGCATCACGTTACTGGCATCATTGTTGGCGAACAATACGGTGCCGTTGCCGTCGGCGATGGGGCCGTCCACATTATTGCCCTGCCACGACCAGACGATCTTCCACGCTTGCCCCGCGGCGAGAACGCCGGGAATCGCGCTCGTGGGTGGAAGGGTGGGAAGCGGCGGCGCTTCGTTCGCTTTCGCCGAGTTGGCCGCGATCGGAATCCCGAATGGTGCAGGCGGATTCTTGCACTTGGCCAGTTCGGCCTTCAATCCGGGATTTTGCCAGTTCTGTTGGCTCGAGCCGCGCGGAAACGAGGACGAAGGGGACCAGGACGATGAATTCTGGGCAGACGCAATCATTGCCGCGCAGCCCGCGAGCACCGCCAGAGCGATGGGCGCTCTCATTCGCTGAACCCTTTCGATTTCACGTCCCAATTCGAATTCGTGCACAGGCCGCAATTTTTACCCACGAACATCGCGCCCGCTGTGTTCTCGCTTTTAAAAGTCCACAGGAGCCAATTCGACGCGACATTGGCGAACTCGCCGCCGCCGGGATGAAACACCGTCGCGGTGTGACCGGCGTTGTGACGGGCACCGTAAAACGCGGGCAGGTTGTTGATCAGGTCAAACGTCTGTAGCGATGTCTCCATCATGAAATCGGGCGTGCTCCCGTTGATGAGCAGAACGGGCCCATGCAACTTGGGTAGGTCATCCGCGCTGGGAAAGGGCGAACCCTTTTTCTGTACGCCGGAATTGAACACGCCGATGGTCTTGACGCGTGGGTCGGCGCCGAGCGCGAGGGAGAGAAATCCTCCGCAGGATTGGCCCATGACCGCGACTTTGTCGGTGGCGATCTTGCCTTCAAGCGGCGAGCCCGCGCGTGCGTTTTCCTTGTCGGCCCAGTCGATCGCGCCGCGTAAGTCAGCGGCATTCGCCTGGCGCCTCGTTGCCCCTTCTTGCGGGACCGTGCCCATCACCAGGAAGCCATGCGAGGCGATGGTGGTGAGAAAACCCGCGTAGCGCGTGCTATCGATCGCGCAGCCTCCGTTGCCCCACACCATCACCGGCAACGTGTCTTTCTGCGGAAACGCAGCAAGGTCCGCCGGGTGAAAAACGATGAGGCCCGGCGTGCCGAACGCGGCTTCAGAGGTGACCTTATAAGGTCCGGGGATTGCCAGCGGCGCGCCTTCGAGCGGCAGCGACCGCTCGATCATTTCACGAGTGATGCCGGGCGGTTGCGCGAGGCACACACCGGCGCTTGTGAGAAGCACTGCGGCAACAGCAACGATGGTTTTGTACATGGTCCGTCCTCCTGAGGGTCTTGTCAAGTATGACACTGAGCGCGGTACTCCGGTTGAGGCCGGCAACGGCGTGATCGAAGGGCGCGGCGACGCGGGATTATTTTAAGGCACCAGGCTGAGCATCCAGGAGAAGTCCTCCGTTTTCCACGATCCGCCGCCAGTGGGAGGCGGAAAGGCCTGCGGAGTTCCCACCAGCTTGAGCGCGAAACCGCCCCGGAACTGACCGATGCTGGCCGCCGCTTTGGTGGAGACCTGCGCGCCGTTATGGCAAGTGATGCACGAAGCCTTTTGGGCCGGCACGTTGGCGTTGAATTCGGTAAACGAGTTGCCGAGCAGCGTCGGCGCGGCGCCGCTCACAAAAGCGGTTTGCACTCCCGTGAGGCGATACCCCTCCAGCAGCTTCGGAAATCTGCCCCGCGCGCCGCCAAACAAATCCACCAGCTTCTTGGTCGGCGCAGTCTTCGCGGCCGGCTGCGAGACGCGGGCCGGGGTGACGCCCCACTCATCCACGCAAGCCCCGTAGAGGGCGGGTTTGCAGCGGTTCGGATTCGTCACCAGACTCGGCGCTTCGAACGTCGCCCACAGCCAGTTGGTCAGCAATTTGGACGAAATGTGTATGCCGGCCAAGGCATAACAAACGTTCCCCACCTGCTGAACATAGACACCGGCCGGCGGATTGTTGCAGGCGAAGGTGGGCTGAAGCGATGTGGCCGGAATCCAATCCGCCTTGAGCTCAATCGCGTCCTTAGGAAAATTGATGGGTTTCGTTTTGGAGTAATCCGCCTGTTTCTGTAACGTGGCAAGATTGGCTTTCACAAATGCCGCTTCGCTCGGGTTCACGTACACC
>JASHQT010000003.1 GCA_030039005.1 Bryobacteraceae bacterium | reverse complement strand
CATACAGTACTTTGACGAGTCGGTCGCGCAAGAGATTTCCGCCCACTCCCTCGCCCGCTCCAATCACGCATCACCCCGGCTTCTTCCTCGCCTCCTTCCTTTCACTTAGCGCGGATCATTGTCCCGCGCCCCACCCTCCCGCGATATTCTGAATCCGAACGCCTCAACCCTCCACGCTCCAATCGGCTCCGCCGTCTTCGCCGCAACTTCGCCCGCTGCGAAAAAATTTCGCCGCACCTCCCACCTCCTCCCCCACCCCCGATTCCCGCGCGCGATAGCGTAAAATTGAATCGGCCACTATGAGCCGCACCCAATTCCTCAGCATTCCGGCCTCACTGCGTCCGGCCACGCGTTCGCCCAAGCGCGTCAGCCGCCTGTTCGGCGATCTCAAGGTGCGCCTCAAGCTGATGGTGCTGCACAACGTTTTTTTCCTGATCCTGGCCTTGGGCGTCTACTTCGCGCTGTATGCTTACCTGCCCGATCATGCCAAAACCAACCTGTTTATCGTGCTCGGCGCCATCTACATCCTGGCCGTGCTGGTGCTCGAAACCACCATCATGCCGCTCTACGTCTACCGGCCCTTGCAGCTCATGCTCGACGCCGACCAGGCCACCCAGCGCGGCGATCACGAGCGCGAGCTGATCCACGAAGCCTTCATCCCCGCCGACGAGATCGGCCAGATCATGCGCTCGCGCAACGCCACTGTCATCGAGCTTCGCAAGCGCGAGGAGGATCTCGCCGAAGCCCTGCGCAAACTCGAAGCGCAGGACCGCCTGGTCAGCCTCGGCCTATTGAGCGCCAGCGTCGCTCACGAGCTCAACACCCCGCTCACCGTCCTGCAAGGCTCCATCGAGAAACTCACGGAAACCACCAAGGACGCCGCGACGCTCGAACGCCTGGCCCGCATGCTGCGCGTCACCCAGCGCATCCGCCGCATCAGCGAAAGCCTGGTCGACTTCTCGCGCGTCCGCAAGCAGCACATGGAGCCCGTGCCCTTGCGCCATTTGGTCGACGAAGCCTGGACCCTGGTGGCCATCGATGCCAAAGCCTCCGCCTCGCGCTTCACCAACGGCGTCGACATCGAGGACGTCGTATATGGCAACTCGGACCGCTTGGTGCAGGTGTTCGTCAACCTGCTGCGCAACGCACTGTACGCCATCCCCGCTTCGGGCCAGATCGCCGTCCACACCCGCCGCTTCCAGCGCAACGCGCAGCCCTGGATCTCCATCGCCGTCGAAGACAACGGCCCCGGCATTCCGGCCGACGTCCTGCCCGACATTTTCGAAGCCTTTGTCTCCACGCGTCTCGACGCCAAGGGCACCGGCCTCGGCCTGACCGTGGCCGAAGGCATCGTACACCAGCATGGCGGCACCATTGCCGCCTCCAACCGGACCGAAGGCGGCGCCTGCCTGGAAGTAGCGCTGCCCGCGTCCGAGCAGCGCCGGAGCATCGCATCCAATGGAGGAGCGCACTGAATTGGCGATAAAGCCTTCCGAGCGAGCGCCCGATCTTCCCTCCGTAAATGGCTTGGTAGATCTCGCGATCCTCGACGACGACCCCGATTTCTGTAATTACCTCGAAGACGCGCTCAAAGACGATGGGCTGTATTCCATCCGCGCGTTCCCTCACCCGGATGAGTTGTTCGCCGCCTGTGAGCAGCGTCTGCCCGATATCGTCCTGCTCGACATGAAAATGGGCGAGTTCAAAGGCGACAAGGTGCTCGAGCAACTGCTGGCGGCCTATCCCGGGCTCTGCGTGATCATCGTCACCGGCTACCCGTCGCTCGAAGACATGCGCGCTACCTTCAAAATGAAGGTCTTCGATTACATCTCCAAGCCGTTTTCACTCGCGCAGCTTCGCCAGACCCTGCACAACGCCATCGAGAAATACGGATTCGGCCGCACCGCGCAGGACCGCCTCCGCGAGCGCCTGGGCCATCAGATCAAGATGCTGCGCGTCGAACGCGACTGGTCGCTCAAGGATCTCGCCGCTTCCACCAAGCTCAGCATCTCCCAGATCAGCTCCATCGAGCGCGGCGCCAATCTGCCCAGCATCGAGAGCCTTTTGGCCATCTGCCGCGCCTTCGATAAACGGCCCTCGGAAGTGCTCTCGGCCATCGAGTTCTGAGCGCATGGCATCCATCCAAGAAGCCCTAGAGATGGTCCACGCCTTCGAGGCTTCGCCCGAGGAAGAAAAAAGCCGCGAGCTGATTCTCTCGCTTCTTGAATTCACTCCGGCGCCGTTCTCGCGCGATCAGTTTCATCCCGGCCACATCACCGGCACCGCGGTAGTCTTGCATCCCAATGGACGCCGGATTCTCCTCATGCATCATCACCGCCATAAACGCTGGCTGCTCCCGGGCGGCCACATCGAGCTTTCCGACGCCACGTTGAGCGATGCCGCGCGCCGCGAAGCCATCGAAGAAACGGCCGTGCGCGTGGCTAGGGGGCCCGTGCGTCTGGCCGGCATGGACGTCCACGGAATTCCCTCGCGCAAAGGCGAGCCCTTTCACCTTCACCACGATCTCATCTTCGCCTTCACCGCGGAATCCGAGGAGTTCGCAATTACAGAGGAAGCGCCCCTGGTAACGTGGTGCGGCGCCGGCGAATTTGAGCGCTATCAGTTGCCCGCCAGCATCACGCGCGCCGCCCGTCGTGCTCTCGAAATGTCCCTTGGAATCGAATTGGCCCCAAAATAGAAGCCGGTGAGCACTCGGAGGAAGATGCTCACCGGCCGGCAACTGAACTGCTTTAATGCGGATCAAGCTGCCTAAACTAAATCGATGTCGTCAAGTAACGCTCTACCTGAAAAGACGTGCCCCCGTCGAGGCAGGTTGCAATCCTATTACTGTGCCCGTAGGTGATGCTTTGGACGGCCTGATCGTTATCGACAAACCCACCGGACTCACTTCGCACGATGTGGTCAATCGCGTGCGTCGTCTTGCGAACACGCGCAAAGTGGGACACTTGGGCACCCTTGACCCCATGGCCACCGGCGTCCTTCCCGTGGTCATCGGCCGTGCTACACGCTTGGCGCAATTCTTTTCTTCCGGCGAGAAAACCTACGAGGCCACGATCCAGTTCGGATGGTCCACCGATACGTACGATCGTGAAGGCTCGCCGGCATCCGAGCCCGTTACACCGGGTTTCACCGGTGCGGAATTAGAAGGTGCACTGGAGCGCTTCCGCGGAAAATTTCTGCAAACCCCGCCGCCTTTTTCGGCGAAAAAAGTTTCCGGCACGCCGGCCTATCGTCTGGCGCGCAAACAGGTGGCGGTGGAATTGCAGCCCGTGGAGGTGCAGGTGTTTACGCTGGATCTGCGCGAGTTCGCCGCCGGCACGGCGCGCATCTCCGTCCGTTGCTCGCCCGGAACTTATCTCCGCTCCATCGCGCACGATCTCGGCCGCGCACTCGGCTGTGGCGCATTCTTGAGCTCGCTCCGCCGCACCGCGTCGGGCGAATTTACCGAAAGCCAGTCACGTACCTTGGAAGCGCTCGAACAACTCTCTCGTGAGGATGCCTTGGAACAGGCCCTCATCCCGCTCGGGCGTCTGCTGCCTGAAATTCCCACCGCGACGGTGGATGCACTCACCGCCGGCCAAATCCGCCACGGCAAGGACTTCCGCCTGTCGCCGTTTGGCGATCGCGCGGGCTCCAAGTACGTAAAGGCGCTCAGCCCGGAGGGCGATTTGATCGCGATCGGCGAGGTGCGCCTGCCGAACCTGTACCACCCCATGCTAGTGTTGTGACGGCGTGGTTGTGATCGGGAGCTGCATCGCATCCGGATGTATCTGCCTGGGTATAAGCTGATGACATGCGGCGAGCTTTCATCTGCTGGGTGATTGCGTGCCTGGTCTGTGGGAGCGCGCTGGCGGCGCCCGCTCCCGGCTGGCTGCTCGCCCG
>JASHQT010000033.1 GCA_030039005.1 Bryobacteraceae bacterium | reverse complement strand
TTCCTGCATTCGAAGATGTGCGAGAACTGGGGCTACTTCCGGCTCGCCGGCGATTACCGCAAGGAATCCATCGAAGAGATGGTGCACGCCGAGAAGCTGATGAATCGCATCCTGTTCCTGGAAGGCACGCCGAACATGACGGACCTGAGCCCGATTCATGTCGGCAAGAACGTCAAAGCCCAATATGAAAGCGACCTGAAGCTGGAACTGGATGCGGTGCATCATTTGAATTCGGCCATCAAGCTGGCGGTGGAGGTGGGCGACAACGCGTCGCGCGCGCTGTTCGAAGAGATCTTGAAAGACGAAGAAGAGCACGTCGACCATCTGGAAGGGCAACTGCACGCCATCGCCGAGATGGGGCTGGAGAATTACCTCGCCCAGCAGCTTCACAAGGGCGAGGACGAAAAGGACTGAGGCAAACGCCGACTCAAATGCCATGATGGACGATTGGGGCCAGGTCCAGGAGCTCTTTGACGAGATCTGTCTGCTCGACGAGGCGGGCCGCCGCCGGGTTTTGGAGGAGCGCTGCGACGGCAACAACGCTCTGCGCGACAAGGTGCAGCGCATGGTTCGCGCCTTCGACGACGAGCGCGCCGCCAATTCGCAAGCTCACGCATCGTCCGGCGGCCGGCGTTTTGGCCCTTGGCAGACAGTCAGTCTGATTGCCCGCGGCGGCATGGGCGAAGTGTGGCTCGGCCAGCGCGCGGACGGCCAGCACGACCAGCAAGCCGCCATCAAAATCCTTTCTCCGTATCTGGCCGGGACGGATTCGATCCATCGTTTCCGCCGCGAGCGCGAATTGTTGGCGCGGCTGGAGCATCCCAACATTGCGCGCCTCCTGGACGGCGGCGTGAGTTCGCAAGGCGAGCCGTATCTGGTGATGGAGTATGTGGACGGCATCGCGCTGGACCGGTACTGCGACAACCATCGCCTGTCCATCCGCGCACGGCTGGAGCTGATGATCAAGGTCTGCGCGGCCGTTAATTCCGCGCATCAATACTTGATCGTGCATCGGGACCTGAAGCCGGGCAATATTCTGGTGACGGAAGACGGCGAGCCGAAGCTGCTCGATTTCGGCATTGCGAAGATGATCGACGCCGAGTCCGGCCGCGAGCGGACCGCGACCGTGAACCTGTTCCTCACGCCAACCTACGCGAGCCCGGAGATCCTGCGCGGGGAGCCTGCGACCGTGGCGAGCGATGTCTACTCGCTCGGCGTCGTGCTTTACCAGTTGCTGACCGGGCGGCGGCCGTTCTCCTCCGGCGCTTTTCCCGCCGCTGAACTGGAGCGCGCGCTGCGCGAAACCGCGCCCGAACGTCCCTCGCAGGTGACCGAAGCCGCGGCCGAACAGCGCTCCACCACGCCGGGACGTTTGCGGCAGACGCTGAAAGGCGACCTGACCACCATCCTGGAAAAGTGTCTCGAGTACGATCCCGCGCGGCGGTATCCATCCGCGGAACGGCTCGCCAATGACCTGAAGCGGTACTTGTCGAATCGTCCCATTCAGGCGCGCCCGCAGGCGTTGGGCTATCGCGCGGCGAAATTTGTCTCACGGCATCGGGTCACTGTGGGGCTGGCGGCGTTGGCGCTGCTGGGAGCAACAATCGGAGTAGTCTCTACGGTGACGGAAAAGCGCGTGGCCGAGCGGCGGTTCGACGAAGTCCGGCATCTGGCGCACTACGTGCTTTTTGATTTGTATGACGGCGTGAGCAATCTGAGCGGCTCGGCGCGGGTGCGCGCGGAAATGGCCAATCGCGCCACCGACTACCTGAACGCGCTGGCGAAAGAGGCGCGGAACGATCGCGGCCTGCGTCTAGAGCTGGCGGAAGGATACCTACGGCTGGGCGACATTCAGGGCAACATGTTTCGCACCAATCTGGGCGACACGCGCGCCGCGCTGGCCACTTACCAGAAAGGTCTGGACCTGCTGGATCCGCTCGGCAGCGATCCCGGCGCCGTGCGGGTGCGCACCTTGATCGAGCTGCATCGCGCGCAGGCGACCGATGCAAAGTCGGCAGGCAAAGACGCGTTCCACCGTCTTCGCGCGGCAGTGGAGCGTTACGAGAAGGTGGCGGGCAACCCGCCCACGGTCGAAGACAATTATCAATTGGGCCAAGCGTACAGCATGCTGGGCGAGCTCATCCAGCAGCAAGGCGGTTGGGTCAGGATGTCCGGGACGAGCGGCGACGAATTCGCCCGTGCGGAAAAATATTTGCGGCGTGCGGTGGAACTCGCACCCTCCAACCCGGATTATGCCTACTCGCTCGCGGAATTGTTGGATCGACGGGCGCAGCAATACGCGTCGCTCCAACCGCAGCAGACCATTCGGTACGACCTCCAAGCGATCGACGTTTTGAATGCCGTGCGCGAGCCCAATCGCGGCTACGCTTCGTACCGCATTCTGCTCGCCCGCGTCCGCACGGACCTGTTCTTTGCTTACGGGCAGTTGAACCAGTTCGACGCGGCCCTCGAACAGGGGCATCTGGCCGAGGAGATCTATCTGCCGCTGGTAGCGGCGAACCCGGAGGATCACGACGTGCGGTATCGGCTTGCCGTGCTGCGCCGCGTGGCCGGCAACATCAAGGCGTACGCGAAACGCTGGAACGAGTCGGCGCAGGATTACGCCGACGGCATCGGCGACTATGATAATTTGCTTCGAACCGGCCCCAACGCGCAGTATGAAGGCTATCGCGCCGAGCTGCGGATGCGCATGGCGGACGATCTTTGGGAAGCCGGACGGCATGCGGAAGCGGAGGCAGCTGCGAAAACAGGACTCGCGGATCTACGCCGGCTCGCCGGCGCTCCGGATGCGAAGTTCCCCGTGCTTCGCCAGGCCGCGGCATACTTGCTTTTTACAGAAGTCCAGGATCTTCGGAATCCGAGAGAAGCGCTGGCATTGGCCGAGCGTGGCCGAGCAAACTCCGATGACCCGTTCCAGTTGGACGAGCTCCTCGCGGCGGCCTATGCGGAAAATCACCGCTATCGCGATGCAGTGAATTCTATCCGCAAAGCGATCAGCGAACTTCCCCCGGTGAAGCCCGGCGAGACTCCCAGCCGCGCGAGGCGATCGAGCGAGGCGTCGCTCGCCGAATACGAGCGGGAGGCCAAAGCCGCCCGCCAGTAGTACTAAAAGCAGCCCTACGGCTTCTTTTTCGCTGCCGCGTCTTTGACGGCCTTCAGGTGCGGCAGATCGTGGTCTTCCTCGTGGCACGCGCCTTCCATCAGCATGGTGCTGTTGCGCCGGAATGGAAACGCGATCGTCCAGGGGCGCGTATAGACCACCGGATCGGCGACGGTGGCTTCATAGTTGATGGTGTTGGGACCGGCGGGGGTGAATCGCTCGATGACGTGCGCCGCGTAACTGATCACTTCGCCGACTTCATTCAGCCACTCTTTGCCATTCAAGTTCGTGGTATCCACGATCAGCGAGTCGCCTTCCCAGTGCCCGATGGAATCGCCTTGCCAGAGACGCATGTTGTCCGGCAAATGTTCTCGGGCGTGGAGATCGATGATGCGCCACGCGATGCGCTCGTGCAAAATCACCAGGTAATCGGAAGTCTGGACGAGTTCAAACGATGTGGGAACGTACATGGCGCGGGGAACGCCCGCGGGGAAACAGTGCGCCGTGGGATCATCGTAGCCGCGCTCCGGGCGATTGCGGTCGGCTTTTTCCTGCACCGTCCACGGCTGCGTGGGAAGCTTCCCATCCGGTGGATCGATAATCACGCCTCGTCCGGGCGGCGTGAGACCGTTGTCGGCGTGGCGCTCGAGGCCGAAGTTCGCGCCTCCGGCGTCGGGGACAAAATAGCCCGTGAAATCCGGCTTTCCGTCGGGCTTACGATGGATGTTCGCGGCAACTGGCGCCGAGGGCGCGGGTGGTGCGGTGATGGGCATGGCCGCGGGGTGCGTGCCATCTCCCGGATACCAGGTTCGCGTTTCACGCTCGAATGCGCCGTTCGCCTCTTCCACCTCGTCCTGACAAACATATTCAAAAAGCCGGTCGCGATCGGCGCGGCGTTGCAGCAGCACGCGGATGGTCCACGGCTTGGTGAATACTTTCGGATCCTCGATAGTGGCTTCGTACTGGATGGTGTCCGGGGTCGTCATGCGATAGCGCTCCACCACGTGCAGCGCGTCGCTGTGAAAATCGCCGGCGCTGTCGAACCAGGTTTCATCGTTGTTGTTCGCGACGTCGACGACCAAGGTATCGCCCTCCCAGCGGCCGCGCGAATCTCCCATCCAGGCAGTGACCTCCTCCGGGTGCCGCGAGCCATCGGTATAGACGAGGCGATAATCGAGTGACCACTCGAACGCGAAGGTGATCAACTGCGGCGTCTGGAGAATTTGGAACGGAAAATCGAGATACATGATGCGCGGGACGCCGGGCATGTAGCATTTCGAGAGTGGATCGGCCGTCGCGCGGTTCTTAAAATTTTGGGCTTTTTTCGCGGCCGCCCAGGGTTGATACGGGACGATTTGATCCGGGATCGTGCCGCCCACCACGACCGATCGTCCCGCAAGCATGTTCCAGCTTGCCGCGTGATCCTCGAGACCGGCGTCCGCGGTGCTGACGGCCTGCCAGATGCCTTCCAGGTCAGGCTTGCCTTCGGCGGTGCGCGGCAAGCTCTGCGGGGAGGATACCGCATCCTGGGCAGGCGCGGGCGACGCGCTCATCAGACCGATCGCAAAGAGGGTGGCGAGAGGGCGTGGGAGCATTGGCAGATCGCCATGGTAGCAAATCAGGCGCGGTTGCCATCTTCGGCACGCAGCGCGTTGTCGCGACGCAACGCGAGACCTTCACAAGCATGGTGGAATCGAAATTTGTGGATCGAAATTTGACAGCCTGGAATCGGGATGCTGTAATGAATGAGACGTACGTCCCGCCTTGCTCCTCAGTAGCTCAATGGTAGAGCATTCGGCTGTTAACCGAAGGGTTGTAGGTTCGAATCCTACCTGAGGAGCCAAT
>JASHQT010000032.1 GCA_030039005.1 Bryobacteraceae bacterium | reverse complement strand
GAAGACCAGGAGCGCGACGATGTCCGAGGCCGCGCCGGGGTCGTGAAGAGCGGTCAATGAGTCCGGATTATCGGGATCGGCGAGCACGGCATTACCCATGTGATGCGCGTGCTCGATGGAGCCGGTGACGTACCATCCGCCCCAGCGTTCTTCAAAGGGACTGCGATCGTCGGTAGCGAATCCGCCCAGGATGAGCTCGGGACGGCCGTCGGGGAGGGTGAAGAAGCTGCGTACAATGTAGCCGGGGACGCCGAGGCTCATGTCGGAGCGGTGGCAGCGCAGGCAATCGTCGCGGCGAACGAAGCTGGGGTGCGCGACGTGCTGCTGCTCGAGCGTATAGAAATGGACGCCCTCGGAAGGGTCGAGCGCGGCGAGTTCCATGAAACCGCCGCGGACCCAAGCCACGGCGACGGAGTCATTAAAGAAAATGGTGCGGGGATTGGACGGCTCGATGCGGTCAATCTGCAAACTGGTTTTGGAGAAGACGGAGAGTTGCGATTCGGCGGGGACAAGGAGGGCTTCGAGGACGGATGGCAAATAGCCATTCACCGCATCGAACCGAAGCTGGGCTTTGCCGTCTTCGAGTTGCTGCTTGAGGTGCGCGACGGGGTCCTGCGCGGGGTGCTTGAGGTAATTGAAATACTCGATGGCGGGGTGCTCGAGCGGGGGCGAGACGCGGTCATTCAGTTCGGCGTGGGCGAGCTCGGCGTAGGCCGAGGCTGCGGCGAGTGCGACGGCCGCGATTCCCACCGCAACAGCGCGGGCGGCTATTCCTTCCATTCGTCCATTGCTTTTTTCGGCAACGAGCCTGGCAGAAAATCGACCAGCTCCAGGCGGACGCCGTTCGGATCGGTGATGCTGGTGATGCTGGTTTTGGTGGAACCGGTACGAGGGTCGGCGACCTGGAGGCCGTGCCCACGTAAAGCCGTGACGGTGGCGGCAAGATCCTGCGGCCAGATCCCGATGTGGCTCAGGCCCATGGGGCGTTCGGCGGAGGCCGGCGCAATTTCAAGAAACGTGTCGCGCGTGATTTGCAGATAGGCCAAAACGGGCTTGCCCTCGGGGTTGCGGATGGTGAAGGCTTCGTGAAAGCCCATGGTCTGGGTGTAGAAGCGCATGGATTCATCGAAATCCTTGACATAGATTCCGACGTGATTGAGGCGCAGGCCGGAGACGGGCGGGGTCTGGGCGCGGCCGGGCAGCATGAGGAAAGCTCCAACGGCGATGCCGGCGGCAAAAACTGCGAGAGAAGTGAGCTTGTTGCGCATGCGGGTTCCTTCCAATCTCAATTTGGACCGCTCCCTTACGGTCGCGGCTCTGTTTCGGTTATTTTCCCACCAAATGCTTCAGGCTGGTGTTGTCTTCCAAACAAACAAATTCGATCAAATCTGTATCGGGCATCAGGCGCTGCTGGAGCGTGAAACTCCAGGGGCGGGTGAATGTTTTGGGATCGTCGACGTTGATTCCGATCTCGAGCGTCCCGTAATTCAGGCGGCGGAAGCGCTCGGTCAGCTTCAGGGCGCTTGACCCCGGCGTGCCCTGTTCGTCGAGCCAACTGTTGTCCTTGAAGCCGGTGGTTTCAGCCACCAGTGTGTCGCCGTCCCAGTGGCCGATGGAATAACCGAACCACCACGGGTCGGGATCGTCATGGGGGAGCGGCCGGCCGTCGGTGAAGATCTGGCGGAGGCCGTTGTTGGCTTCGTACATGATCAGCACCTCGGCCGGCGTCTGGACGATTTTGCGCGCTTGCGGATGGCTGTGAAGCTGAACCGGATGAATCGGCAGGCAGTGCGCATCCGGATGATCCTTGCTGTTGTTGGCCACGCGCTCGGCGCGGAGCTTGGCGGCCCAGGGCTGGAGCGGCAGGCCGCCGGGAAAGATCGACGGGAGATCCTGAAACGGTCGTGGACCGGCGGATTTGCCGGTTTGGGCGAACGCGAAGTTGGAAGCGGGCGGTGGCGCGCCGGGAATCCGGCCGCCGGCCCAGACGCCGGATAGATCGGGATGGCCGTCGGGTGTTTTGGGAGCGGGTGCATTGAAATCTACTTGGCCGTTCGGTAAACGGGGCGCGTTGGGCGTTTTGAAGGCGGGCCATTGGGCGCAAAGCAGAGCGGGGAAAACCGCCATGGCCAACAGGCGCGGAAGCATTGTTGGCTACTGTATCGCAGTCCGTGCTGGTCCGCGCGAGAATATGGAAATGACGAGAGCAAGCGAACTGCGGGCGTTGCTGCGCGCGGACGGCATCCTTGCAGCGCCCGGAGGGTATGACTGCATCACGGCGCGCATGATCGAGCAAGCCGGGTTCAGCGCGGTGTACATGACGGGCGCGGGAACGGCGGCTTCGTTGGGATATCCAGATTATGGGCTGGTGACAATGACCGAAATGGTGGAGAACGCGGGGCGAATCGCCGCGGCGGTGAAAGTGCCTGTGATCGCCGATGCCGACACCGGCTACGGCAACGAGCTGAACGTGACGCGGACGGTGCGCGAGTACGAGCAGCGCGGCGTGGCGGGGATTCACATCGAGGATCAGGGATTTCCGAAGAAGTGCGGGCACCTGGACAACAAGACCATTCTGCCGCTGGAGGAATACATCACGAAAATTCGCGCGGCGGTTGCGGCCAAGCGCGATCGTGATTTCGTGATTATTGCGCGCACGGATGCGCGCGCTGTGTTAGGCCTCGAGGAGGCGGTGCGGAGGGCGAATGCGTCGTTCGATGCGGGCGCGGACGTGGCGTTCGTGGAAGCGCCGCAGTCCATGGAGGAAGCCGCGGCGGTACCGCGATTGGTGCGCGGCGCGTGTCTGCTCAACATGGTGTGGCGCGGGAAGACGCCCGGCATCACGCTGGACGAAGCGCAGACCATGGGCTACAAGCTCGCGATTCTGCCCACGCTGCTGTTCAATGCCGTTGTCGGCGTGTGCGACCGGATGTTGGGTGAGTTGAAAACGACGCGGCGCCATCCGATGCCGGTGGCGGACGTCGCACCCAAGGAATTTTTCCGGCGGATGGGTGCCGCTGATTGGGATAAGGTGACTGGGACCTATTGACGCGGACCGTAGTGCGGTAACGGACGGTCCAGTTCGTAAGCGCCGAGATCGGGCGCGCGCCCGGTAAAGTTATCCGTGATGGAAGGAAGGACCGTGCCCGCATCGACGGCGGGCGAGCCAGGCTTCAGACGAAAATCGAAATCCGCGGGGTTGTAAAGATGCTGCGGGTCGGATTTGTCGGGGATGCGGACGTTGACGAACGTGTCGTAATCCACGAGGACGCTGTGCTGCTCCTGGTGCGTGGCCGCGCGATATTCCTCCAGCGTTTTGAAGTGGCGCGTGACAGGATTGTGCTCGTAATCGGCGGTGACATCGAAGGGCGGGGAATTCCATTCGAACGCGTCCGCGACGTTGGGATTGGGGCGAAAGCCGTTGTAATCCGAGGTCGAATAATTCGTGTAGGTGGTCAGGTTGAGGACCGGGTCCAGCCAGCCGTCGCCCAAAAACAAATTGTTCACGAAATGTACATTCGAGGCGGGACGCATCAGCCGGCCCTGGCCGATGAACGTGTTCTGATAAACCAGCACACCCGCGGGCGTGTCGATGAACTTCAGCGGTCCGCCGGTGACGCCGTTATAGACGAGATTGCGGTAGAAGTACACGGGGCCGCCAAAGATGGGCTGCGCGCTGAACGAGCCCTGCGCTGAATTGAAGCAGCGATTTTCAAAGACGCGGATGTTGCGCGCCCCGCCGTCGGCTTCGATGCAGTTGTCGGCCATGTTGGAGAAATCGTTGCCATAAAAGTCGATGGAGGACGGGAAGCGTTCAGGGATCGGATTGGGCGTGCCGTCGGGATCACCGTAGGTGGCGATATCGATGCCGTCGTGCCAGTTGGCGGCGTAGTTGTAGGCAACGACGTGGCCTTGCCCGTAAACTTTGACCGCATATTCGGACGTGATCAGCGTCGGAAAACCGGGAAATTTCGCCCAAATGGCGTTGTCGGTCCAACTTTGCAAGTGGTTCGGATCGTGGCGGCCAATGAAGATGTTGTCGGCGATGTAGAAATTCTTGGAGCCGGACCAATCGTCCTGGATGCCGCGGCCGATGTTTTCCAGGCGCGAATGCTTCAGCGTGAATCCGCTCGCACCAGCGATATTCTTGATGCCGAGCAGGAACGCGACATTCGTATTGCGAACGGTGATGCCCTCGAAATAGTTGTAATTCCCGGCCATCAGGTTGAAGAGGTTCTGGCAGCCGTCGCCGTCGAAAACCACTTCGCCTTCGCCCGCGGCTTTGATGACGATGGGTTTGTCCGGCGTGCCGTTCTGGGTCAGATAATACGTGCCGTCGAAGGGAGTGCCCAAGGCGGGGATGTTGCGATCGAAGCCGCCGTAGTTGAAGCGGCTGTCTTTGTAGATGCCGGCGTGGACCAGGATGATGTCGCCGGGCTGGACGCGCGGCGGCATGACGTTGGAGTGATCGGATTGGTCCGAGCCCATGTAATACGCGGCCAGGAGTCCGGTGAAAGCGGGTTGCTGCTTGGCGCCCTGGTAACCGAACGGATAGACATGATAGACGTGGCCGCCGGAAGCGGGTATGGGCTCCTCGCGCGTACGCACCGTGGCCGTTCTCTCCGCTTTGCCTTTCACGCCGTCGGGATCGGAAAGCACGAAGCGGCATTCGTATTCGGTGCCCGGCTCGAGGTTCAGGATGCTGCCGGCGAACATGTTGGGAGCGACGAAGGTGTAAAACGCTCTCGCGCCGTCGCGCGGTGTGCCGCCGGACACATGTTCCCCCTGCAGGCGCAGCATCGGCAGACCCTGGCGCCATTCGCGCTCGCCCTTCTTGCGATAGCTGACATCGACGCGCGCGTTGCGATTGTCGTCGCCCGTGATTTTCCAGGCGAAGCCGAGAGAGACCAGCGTGGGCGGGTCGACGATAAATTCGCCCGAGGTGGTGTTATTTGTCTGCGAAAAAGCCAGAGGTGCCAGAAGAGCGAGGAGGATGAAAGCGCCGCGCACAGCCATTCATTGTATCCGTATGGACTCAGTCAGTGACCGCCGGCTCCAAGCCGAGCTGCGCGAGCAGCGCCGGCCATGCCGGGGATTTCGACAGGAACTTCTCATACGGACGGACCAGGAAGCTCGAGACGGGCTGGAAGTTCCTCTCGGCAGCCTTGCTGAACCAGCTCACAGCTTCATCCATATTGCCGCTCGCCAGGTGATAGTAAGCGTGGATTACGGGTACTCCAGCGGGATCGATGGGTGGGCGGCTGAGCAACTCGCGCGCTCGCGCCGTCTCCCCGGTGTTTTTCAGAGCGCCGGCTAGCGCGCCGATGACGTAGGGGGAGTCGGGAAACAAAGAGAATGCCTTTTCCGCGTGTTGGCGGCCCTCAGCGTGCCTTCTGTAGACCGAGTGATGCATGGACAAGGATATCCAGCCTAACCAGAATTCCGGATCCAATTCGACGCAGCGCTTCCAAGCGGCGCCCGCCTCTGCCTCCAGCCCCAGGGCCTCCAATGGCGCGGCAAAACATAGATAGCAGATCTGACTGAGCGGATTATCCTCCAACACCCGTTCCATTTGGCGCCGCGCTTCCGCAACCAGACCTAAAGGTTGCAAATGAAAGCAGGAGTACCAGGCGCGGACGTGCCAGTGGACGGGCTCGCTGGACATTGCGATGCGAAAGCGCCGCTTGGCTTCTTCCCAATTGCGTTCATATAGTCCCGCTACAATTCCGAGTTGGGCGTGTGCTTCGGGTAACTCGGGATCGAGTTCCAGGGCGCGCAGATCGAAATCGCGCGCGCGCCGCAGACACTCATCCGAGGGCAGGCCGGCCCAGGAGTGGGCTGTATGGTGATCGGCCAGCCCCACGTAGGGCAGTGCGTACTCCGGGTCGAGTGCGATGGCTTGTTCCAGGCACTCCCGGCTCCGCCGCAGCGACTCCGGCGTGAAACCCCACTGGAACTGGCGGTAGCGCAGATACGCTTCATACCCTCGCAGATTGGGTTGGCGGCGCGGCCGGGTGTCGCGCACAAATCGCAGCTTCAGCTCCCCGGCGATGGCGGCCGCGATTTCATCCTGAATCACGAACACGTCCTCCATCTGCCGGTCATAGCGCTCGGACCACAGATGCATGCCATCGGCGGCCTGGATCAACTGGGCCGTGACGCGCAGCCGGTTGCCCGCCCGCCGCACGCTACCTTCGAGCACGTTGGTGACGCCGAGAGTTTCGGCGATCTTGCGAATGTCCGTGTTCTGCCCTTTGAACGCGAAGGCGGAGGTGCGGGCGGTCACCTTCAGGCCGGGCACTTTCACCAGGGCGTTAATCACTTCCTCCGCCAGACCGTCGCTGAAGTATTCGTCATCGGCGTCCCGGCTCATATTGGTGAAGGGCAGCACCGCAATCGAAGCAGGTTCGCCTTCATTTCGCGCGGAGCTCTGTTCCAGCGCCGCACGAACTTCGGGCATGCTTTGGTAGCGATCGGCCGGCGTCTTTCGCAGGCAGCGCATCGCGACCCGCGCCAGGCCCGAGGCAGGCAGTGGGGCCGGCTCGTCACGCGTCACCGCGCTCAGCACGTCGACAATGGAATCGCATGGAAACGCACGCCGGCCCGAGAGGAGCTCATAAAGGATAGCGCCAAAGCTGAAGACATCGGAGCGCACGTCTGCGGCCTTGCCCTGCGCCTGCTCCGGGGACATGTACGCAGCCGTCCCGAGCAACGTCCCTTGGACCGTGCGAGTGGCGTCGGTATCGGTATCCGCCGTCAGCTTCGCCAGCCCGAAGTCCAGCAATTTCGCGCCGCTCTCCGTCACCATCACGTTGGCCGGTTTCAAATCGCGATGCAGAATGCCCCGCTTGTGAGCGGCTTCGAGCGCACTCGCAATCTGCAGCGCAAGCGGCAAAGCTTGTTCGCTGGACAGGGGGCCCTGAAGCGGCGCCCCTGCGACGAACTCCAGCACCAGGTAATCCGGACCAACGTCGTAAATCTGGCAAATATGCGGATGATTCAGCGCCGCAATCGCCCGTGCTTCCAGCTCAAATCGTTCGCTCTGGTCGCCTTTGAGCTGCTTGATGGCCACCACGCGGTTGAGGCGCGTGTCGCGAGCCTTCCACACTTCGCCCATTCCGCCGGCTCCAAGAGGCGCAAGGATTTCATAGGGGCCCAACTGGCTGCCGGGAGCGAGTGGCATGAGGCTGAAGATCGATTTTAACCCAAGGGATGGTTCACCACGTCAAGCTGGGACGGCGGGTTCCGCGCGCAAGGGCAGTAGCGAGGTGCGCGCCGTAGAAGAGGCTGCCGAACAGGAAGACGTGAGTGATGAGGGATGTGAAGAACGCACCCAGGTAGCGCGCGTTGTGGAAGCAATCGAATAGCAGGCGCAACAGCCACAGCACGTCGGCGCCAGGCGCGAGGCCGAAGTTGCGTATCGCAAGGGTGGCCGCGAAGATCCAGACTCCTGCGCTGCCCCAGTGGCCGATCAACCAGCCGACCGCGCAAAGAGCGACGCAGGTAAGGGCCAGGCGCACGGTGGGCGGCCAAGAGGGTCCGAGGACGCGCACGGCCAGGCGAATCAGTGGACGCTCGATCAGAACCGTGAGAGCGAAGAGCACACCCCAACCGGCGAGCAGGGAGGGAATGATGTTTCGCAACACGTACTGTAGCAGGTGTGTCATACTCGCGGCCATGGTTGCTGACTGATGACGGTTGCCGATTTCCGCCGGCTGGCGCTGAGCCTACCGGGAGCCGAGGAGGGTTCGCATATGGGTTCGGCCGATTTTCGCGTGGGTGGGCGGATTTTCGCGACGCTCGCGGCACAAAGCCAGGGCTACGGCAACCTGATGCTCAGTCCCGAGTTGCAAGCGGGGTTCGTCGCCGAGGCTCCCGAGATCTTTCTGCCCGTCGCCGGCGGCTGGGGACGCAATGGCGCGACCCATATCCGCCTGGCTAAAGCCAACGAGGAACTTCTCGAAGGCGCTCTGCGCGCTGCGTGGAAGCTTCGGGTGGACAAGAACGCACACACACAAAAGAAGCCACAACAAAACCCAACTGAGAAACGCGTGCGAAAATAGCGGCTGGTGGCGCGCGCAACCGTACCCCGAAAAGCATCCAGGGCATCCGCGAGGGAACCGTTCTCGTTCGTGCTTTGGCTGATCGGCATCTTCAAGCTGGTGAAGGCGCTGCTGCTGGTTGCGGTGGGGATCGGGGCGCTGCGGTACCTGCACCGGGATCTCGCCGCGAGCGTGCTGCACTGGGCGGACGTACTGCGCGTCGACCCCGGCAACCGGTTCGTACACGGCATCCTGGTGAGAATTTTTCGTGTCACGCCCAAGCAGTTGCGGGAGCTCAGCGTGGGGACGTTTATTTACGCGGGGCTCTTCGCGACTGAAGGGATGGGGCTGCTGCTGCGCAAGAGCTGGGCGGAATACTTCGTGATCGTGACCACCGGTTTGTTGATCCCGCTCGAAGTATATGAACTTGCGCGGCATTTCACGTTAGTGAAGCTCGCGGTGATGGCGGTCAACGTGCTGATCGTCTTGTATCTGGCGGTGCGCGTGCGGTCGCGCTCCAAGAAATTTTCCTGGTAGCTGTCGATTTCGCTCTCCGCGGTTCGACTATGCATCGGAGGTGCTGAAAAGCATATGGAATACCTATTACTGATCTACGGCAATGAAGGCGACTTGGCGCAACTGCGCGAGAGCGATCACGCCGCGATGATGCAGGAGTTCATCGAGTTCAACCAGAGCATCCAGAGGTCCGGGAATTTTCGCGCCGGCTCGCGCTTGCAGCCGGTGGCGACGGCGACGACGGTGCGCATGCGCGATGGGAAACGCACGGTCACCGACGGGCCGTTCGCTGAAACGCGGGAGCAACTGGGCGGGTATTACCTGATCGAAGCCAAGGATCTGGACGAAGCGCTGGGGATTGCGGAGCGCATCCCGGCGGCGCGCTGGGGCTCGGTGGAGGTGAGGCCGCTGGCGCCAGTCGGCCGATGAACCCGAGCCGATGAATCTCGCGAGCCAATGAATTGGGAGGCGCTCTATCGCGAGCAGTGGGGGCGCGTGCTGGCGACCACCGTACGGTTGACCGGCGATTTCGATCTGTCCGAGGAGGCGGTGCAGGACGCCTTCCTCGCGGCGCTGGAGCAATGGCCGCGCGAGGGCGCGCCGGCCAATCCTTACCCCTGGCTGGTTTCCACCGCGCGACATCGCGTGCTGGACCAGCTTCGGCGGCGCGCCCGCATTGTGTCCACGCCACTGGACGTCGAGCGCCTGGCGGACCTCGAAGGGCGCGAAATCGATCTTTCCGAAACCGCTATGATGGACGATCAATTGCGCTTGATCTTCACCTGCTGCCATCCGGCGCTGGCAGTCGAGGCCCAGGTGGCGCTTACGCTGCGCACGGTTTCCGGACTGACCACCGAAGAGATCGCGCGTTGTTTCCTGACTCCGGTGGCCACCATGGCGCAACGCCTGGTGCGGGTAAAGCGCAAGATCCGCGAAGCGAAGTTGCCGTTCGCGATGCCGCCACGCGACCGCCTGTCCGAGCGGTTGGATGGCGTGATGCTGGTGGTGTACCTGGTCTTCACCGAAGGCTACGCGGCGACCTCGGGGAAGCTATGGATCCGCCGCCAACTTTGCGAGGAGGCCATCCGGCTGAGCAGGCTTCTGTGCGAGCTGCTGCCGCGCAATCCGGACCTACGCGCGTTGCTCGCGCTGATGTTGCTGCACGATTCGCGCCGGATGGCGCGGAGCGGTCCCGACGATGAGATCGTGACGCTCGAAGAGCAGGACCGCTCGTTATGGGACCGGCGCGAGATCGCCGAAGGCCTGCTGCTGGTGGAAATGGCGCTGCGGAACGGAGCAAGCGGAGAATATGCGATCCAGGCGGCGATCGCGGCATTGCACGCGCGAGCAGAGCACGCCGAAAATACCGATTGGGCGCAGATCGCCCGGCTGTACGGCGCTCTGCTCCAGAAAAATCCATCGCCAGTGGTGGAGCTGAACCGGGCCGCGGCGGTGGCCATGGCGGAGGGGCCAGCAAAGGGGCTGGAGTTAATCGCAGCGATTGAGGCCAAGGGCGACCTGTCCGGTTATCATTTGTTGCCGGCCGCTCGAGGGGACCTGCTGCGGCGCCAGGGGTGCTGGAGCGAGGCGGCGAGCGCCTATCGCCTGGCGATCGAGCTTGTATCCAACGATTCCGAGCGGCGGTTCCTCGAGCGGCGGCTGGCCCAGATCGAAGCTAAACTGAACCCATGAACCTGTCGATCGCGCCCCTTTCCATTGAGGCAATGCTGCCGCGGGATTGGCCGCAGGTGCGCGCGATCTACCTGGAAGGCATCGCGACCGGCAACGCCACGTTCGCGCGGACAGCGCCGGAATGGGAAACCTGGGACGCGGAACATTTGCCGGCCGCGCGATTATCGGCCCATGCCGGGGCGCAAATCGTGGGCTGGACAGCGTTGAGCCGCGTCTCGGGCCGCTGCGTGTATGCGGGCGTCGTGGAAGTCAGCATCTACGTCGCTGAGCGGGCGCGCGGCCAAGGCGTCGGCCGGCAACTGCTGGAGCGGCTGGTCACCGAATCGGAAGCGGCCGGGATTTGGACCTTGCAGGCGGGGATTTTCCCGGAGAACGCGGCGAGCATCGCGCTGCATCAGCGCGCGGGATTCCGCGTGGTCGGCCGGCGCGAACGCCTGGGCCAGATGAACGGACGCTGGCGCGACGTCGTGCTGCTGGAACGGAGAAGCCAGATCGTTGGCTGCTAACGCGATTTCAAGCCAGTCCCCACCTCGGGTTATAATCACGTATTCTGCTGCCCTCAACGGGTGCTTAACCGGGGACATCACCTATTTGGGAGGATACGCCAATGCTGCGCCGCCAATTCGCCGCCATTAAGCTGTGGCCAGGCGTAAAAGCGGCTGAAGACGAAGTTATCGCCCGGTTGAAAATCGCGGCGCGCGCGCTCGATTTGGAATGCCTGGTGGTGGATTCGCACGCCCGCATAATCGACCCTCCGCACCGGCAACTCACCCGCGAGGACGTCGATTTCGTCCTGAGCCTGCATTTTGAAACACCGAAACAATTCGATATTTTCTCTTTCGTCACGCTTTGGAATCCTTTGGAGTTCTATCATGAGTGGGGTTATCGCAAATTCACGCGACACCTTCTCACGCACGACGATTTCCTCAGCTGCGACTCAATCTCCGGTGACGATCACATCCTGCGTTCGATTTCCCGGTGCGGGAACCGTGAGGGTCCCTTGTTTCGTTTCTATCCCACTCTGTCGGAACCGATTCTAGAGCCCACGCTCGGGGAGCGGCGCTTGTTCTACGTCGGGATCAATTGGGAAAAGCTCAGCCAGCGTCCCGGACGTCATGACGGCTTGTTGGGCCTGCTCGATGAAAGCGGCGATTTAAGAATCTACGGGCCGCGGGTTTATAACGGCGTAAAGGTCTGGAGCGGCTTCAAGAGTTACCTAGGCCCCATTCCGTTCGACGGCGTATCCGTAGTCCGCCGGATCCACGAAGCGGGTATTTCGCTGGTGCTTTCCTCGAAGGCGCACTGCGAATCGGAAATGATGTCGAGCAGAATTTTCGAAAGTGCAGCCGCAGGTGCGGTGATTATTAGCAACGAAAATCCGTTCGCGCGGCGCCATTTCGGCGATTCTTTGTTATATATCGATACCACTCTTCCGGCCCGGGAGACCTGCCGCCAGGTGCGATCGCATCTGGAGTGGATCAAGTCCGAGCCGGACAACGCGCTGGATCTGGCCCGGCGGTCGCAGCAAATCTTTCGGGAGCATTTCCGCCTGGATACCTGCCTGGAGCGCATTTATCAGGGATTGGAGGCAAGGAAGGCGAAGTTGGAATGTGCCTATACGCCGAAGCAGCGCCAGGAGAAAATCTGCGTTATTTTCCTGGTGCCCGATTTTCGTACCGAGGTTGTGGAACAGCATATCGCGAGTTTTGAGGTGCAGAGGAATGTCACCGCGCGCGGCGTCCTCGCCTTGGACGCCAGGCAGGCGCAGGTTCTGGGGCCGCGTAGCCTGCGATCGCGGATCTCCGAGACCTCGTCGCCCCTGGAAATTGCGCCGCTTGAATTTACCGAGCGCCGTCCCGATGGCTCGCTGCGGAGGCGCAAACCAATGGGCCGTGTGCTGGCGGAAGCCATCCGTACTTTGGTCCAGGAAGACGAAGATTATGTCTGTGTGGTGGCGCCTAACGAGCGGCTGTTCTCCGATCATTTGAGCTCGCTTCTGCGGACACTCGAGGATTTCCCGGAATCGGGCTGCGCCTGGTGTGACATGGTCCAAGAGCGCGTCGAAAACGATCACCCCAGCACTGCGCTTTGCGGCGATCCCGATTTGGGTGCATCAGCCAGCGGCGCCCCGATCGGGTTCGGACGGTTTCTATTCCGGACCTCCGCTTTTGAGGAACGGCTGTACAGCGGACTCCCTTACCTGGACGCGCTGGCGATGCCTCTGTTGTTTGGATTCAGCAAAGCTGCGCCCACTCGCCGCTGCACCCTGGCCGCCGGGAACGTCGAGGTTAGCGAGACGATCATCCCTGCCGAACTGGAACGCGAGATCTTGATCGACATGCTGCCGCAGATGGCGTTCCAAGCGGAGCCCCCCCAAGCGCAGCCGGCCGAACTCTCACAGCACGATCTGGAGCAACTCGCCGTCCGGCTGGCGCACGCCGTGCCTTTTCCCGCCCTGCTGAAGAAGCTGGCCTTTGGCGCGTATCGCCTGTGGCTTCATAGAGGAGACAAGAACGCGCCGGCGCGCCGCATCTGAGTTCTCACGTTTTGCTGCTAAAATGGTTCGCGAGCGCCGCTCATCGAACTGGAATGGTTCCGGACAGGTTTGGGGTGAAGCGCAGTTACGGCCACCCCAGCAACGGCTTCCCGTGAATTCGGGGCCAGAAAACTTTCCGTTTGTACGAAGCGCTGCGAACGTGTTTTGGAGGAAGAAATCGGCGTGCCTAAAAAGGCGCTTATTTTCGGAATTACCGGCCAGGATGGCTCGTTTCTGGCGGAATTTCTGTTGGCGAAAAACTATGAAGTCCATGGGGTGGTGCGCCGCGCTTCCACCTTCAACACCGAACGGCTGGATGGAATTTACGCCGACCCTCACGAGCAGACGAATCTGTTCCTGCACTACGGCGATGTGACGGACGCCTCCGGGCTGCGGCGCCTGATCGAGAAGGTGCAGCCGGACGAGATCTACAACCTGGCCGCGCAATCGCACGTGCGCGTAAGCTTCGATCAGCCGGAATACACCGCCGACGTGGTGGCCACCGGAACGCTGCGCCTGCTCGACAGCCTGCGCGATTACGTGGCGAATACCGGCCGCCAGGTACGCTACTACCAGGCCGGTTCGTCGGAAATGTTCGGAGCCGCGCCGCCCCCGCAAAGCGAAGCTACGCCATTTTATCCGCGCAGCCCGTACGCGGTGGCCAAGGTGGCCGCGCATTGGTACGCGGTAAACTATCGCGAAGCCTATGGCCTTTTTATTGCGAACGGCATTCTGTTCAACCATGAATCCGAGCGCCGCGGTGAGACGTTTGTGACGCGCAAGATCACCCGCGCGCTGGGCCGTATCCAGCTCGGCCTTCAGAAGAAGCTCTTCCTCGGAAACCTGGAAGCGCGCCGGGATTGGGGTTACGCGGGCGATTACGTCGAGGCGATGTGGATGATGCTGAACGCAGCCGAGCCGGACGATTACGTGGTGGCCACGCGCGAATCGCACGCGGTGCGCGAGTTCCTGGACGTCGCGGGCCGCTTGGCCGGCCTGGATTGGACTGAATTCGTGCAAATCGACGATCGTTATTTCCGGCCGACCGAGACCAATGAGCTGCGCGGTGATCCGTCCAAAATCGAGCGCACCCTGGGCTGGCGCCCCAAACACGATTTCGAAAGCCTGGTGAGCCTGATGATGGCGCACGATCTCGAATTGGCGCGCCAGGAACTGACGCTGGCCCAGGCGGGGCATCGCGTGGTGGTGCGCGGAGCGTCGCATGGATAGTTCGGCCAGCACGCCTGCCCCGGACCGGATGGCGACGGGCAGCCGCATTTACGTGGCGGGGCATCGCGGCCTGGTCGGATCCGCCATTTGCCGGCGTTTGCGCCGCGCCGGCTATTCCAACCTGATCGTCCGCGACCGCGCGCAGTTGGACCTCACCGATCGCGCGGCGGTGGAAGATTTCTTCGCCGCGGAAAAACCGGAATACGTGTTCCTGGCTGCCGCCATCGTGGGAGGCATTCTCGCCAACAGCACGCGCCCGGTCGAGTTCCTGCGCGACAATCTGGCGATCGAGCTAAACGTGATCGATGCGGCGTACCGCCACGGGGTGAAAAAGCTGGAAGCCCTGGGATCGTCGTGCATTTACCCGCGGCTCGCGCCGCAGCCCATGCGGGAGGAATATTTGCTCACCGGCCCGCTGGAGCCGACCAACGAATGGTACGCGGTGGCGAAGATCGCCGGTATCAAGCTGGCGCAGGCGTATCGAAAACAGCATGGCTTCCACGCCATCAGCCTGATGCCGACCAATCTGTACGGGCCCGAGGATAATTTCGATCTCCAATCCTCGCACGTGCTGCCCGCGTTGATGCGCAAGGCGCACGAAGCTCGCCTCGCGCAGGCTAGCGAGATGGTGGTTTGGGGCAGCGGCACGCCCCGGCGCGAATTCATGCACGTAGACGATATGGCGGATGCCGCCGTGTTCTTGATGCTGCACTACGACGAGCCGGAGATGATCAACGTCGGGGTCGGGTCGGACGTCACCATCCGGCAGCTCGCCGAGTTGATTTGCCGCATCGTGGGCTTCGAGGGGCGGCTGGTCTTCGACGCGTCGAAAGCCGATGGCACCCCGCAAAAGCTGCTGGATGTGTCGCGGCTGAGCGCGCGCGGCTGGCGGGCGAAGATCGGTCTGGAAGAGGGAATCGCCGCCACCTACCAGTGGTTTCTGACTCACCAGCAGCGGCAGCCGCAGCTCGCCGTAGCCAGGTGATTCCGGCCTGAGGGCGAGGGCTGGATAATCGTGCTAAGCTGCCGGTGGGATGATCCCGAGATTGCGTCCCCTCGTGCGTTATGCACATTCCCGACGGCTACCTGAGTCCATCCACCTGCGCCGGACTGTTCGGCGCGGCCACGCCTTTTTGGTTCCTTGCTCTCGGCCGCGTCAAGCGCATGCTGCACACGCGGATGATTCCGCTGCTTGCGGTTTTCGCCGCGTTCGCGTTCGTCATTATGATGTTCAACCTGCCGCTGCCGGGCGGGACCACCGGCCATGCAGTGGGTATGGGCGTGGCGGCGATCGTGCTCGGGCCGTGGGCGTCGATGATCGCCATCTCGGTGGCGCTCGTGATTCAAGCCGTGTTCTTTGGCGACGGCGGAATTACGGCCATCGGAGCGAACTGCTTCAACATGGCGATTGTGGGATCGCTCGTGGCGTACGCGGTTTACCGGCTCGCCTCGCGCGGGGCGCCCCTCGGTTCGCGCAGGCGAGTATTTGCGGCAGGCTTGGCCGGATACATCGCGATCAATCTGGCGGCGCTGTGCGCGGCGGTGGAGTTCGGGATCCAGCCCATGTTCTTCCACGACGCTTCCGGAGCGCCGCTGTATGCGCCGTACGGCCTCGGCATCGCGATTCCGGCGATGCTCGTCGGGCATCTCAGCTTCGCCGGGCTCGCCGAATTGATCATTTCCTCCGGCCTCGTAGCGTGGCTGCAACGCGTGGAACCAGCCTTGTTGCTTTTGACAGCGCCTGACGCCCCCGATCGCGCTGCTCCCGCCGCACCGCGTGAAAACGGTTGGCCGGCGGCGTGGAGACTTTGGCTCGCGCTCGGCGGCCTGCTGGTTCTGACGCCCTTGGGAATTCTAGCCGTGGGAAGCGCGTGGGGCGAATGGAGCCCGGCCCAGCTGGGAACAAATCGCGTGCCGCCTGGTTTGGCGCGGCTGTACCACTTATGGACAGCGCCGTTGCCGGATTACGCGCCGAAATTTATCCGTGGCGCGCCGCTGGGTTATTTGCTGTCCGCGATGATTGGCGTCGGCTTAATCGTTCTGCTCGCCCTGGCGGTGTGGTGGTTCACCGAGCGCCGCATGGCCGTGCGCTCGGGCGAAGCGCTGCAAGCAGGGCGCCGGCGGCGCCGGAATTTCGTAGATAAAACGATCCGCAGCCTGCTGCACGTGTTCCGCGACGCGCTTTTTGCCGAGGAAGCCGCCCAACGCGCCGGCCTGTTGCAACCGTTGGACGCGCGAGTGAAGCTGGCCGGAACGGTGTTGCTGGTTTGCGCGGCGATTTCCGTGCATCGTCTATCGGCGCTGGCCGGATTGCTGGCGGGCTGCGCGCTGCTCGCCATGGCCTGCCGTATTTCCATCGGCGCGCTCGCCGCCCGAGTGTGGATCGCCGTGCTGGCGTTTACGGGCGTCCTCGCGCTGCCGGCCGTTTTTCTCGTCTCGGGCGAGGCGGTCTTCCGCGTTCCCGCGCTGAGCTGGGTGGCGTCGGTACAGGGGCTGCGGGCCGCGGCCTTCCTCATTCTGCGCGCCGAGACGGCCGCCACGCTGGCCGCCCTGCTGATCCTGTGCACGCTTTGGCCGCAACTGCTGCGCGCGCTGCGCTGGTTTCGCGTTCCCGCGGTCCTGGTGGCGATCGTGGGGATGACGTGGCGCTATATTTTCCTGCTCGCACAAACGGCGGAAGAAATGTTTGAAGCCCGCGAGGCGCGCTGGATCGGAGTCCTGGAACCTGCCGACCGCCGCCGCCTGGCCGCCGCCAGCGCCGGCCTGCTGCTCGACAAAAGCATTCAGTTGAGCGGCGAGGTTCATCTGGCGATGCAAGCGCGCGGGTTTCGCGGTGACGTCCGCCTGCTGGACGATCCCGCTCTCCAAGCGAAGGACTGGCTGGCCCTGGCCGCGTTCGCCGCCGCGGCCGCCGCGACAATCTGGTTGGGCCGGTGAGCGAAACGGTTCCAGCATTTCGGGCGTGCGACGTCACGTACCGCTATCACCAGGTTGCGGCTCTCAACGGCCTTTCCATGCAGGTGGCCGCGGGCGAGCGCGTGGCCCTGCTGGGCGCCAACGGATCGGGCAAGTCCACGCTGCTGCGCTTGCTGGCGGGCCTCGCATTTCCGGAACGCGGCGAAATCTCATTCTTCGGACAGAGTTTGACCGACCGCGTTTTCGAGGACGAAGCGTTTTTCTTCAGTTTTCGGCGGCGCGTGGGTCTGGTTTTCCAGAATCCCGACGTGCAGCTCTTCAACCCCAGTGTTTTCGACGAAGTGGCTTTCGGCCCGCTCCAGCTCCGCTGGCCGAAAGGCAGGGTTCGCGACCGCGTGGAGGCGGCGCTCGAATCCATGGGCATCGCTCATTTGCGGGATCGCGCGCCGCACCGGTTATCCGGCGGGGAAAAGAAGCGCGTGGCGCTGGCGTCGGTGCTGGTGAGCGACCCCGACGTATTGCTGCTGGACGAGCCTGCCGCCGCGCTCGATCCTCTGAGCCAAGGCGAGATTGTCGCGTTGCTGGCTTCTTGGAAAGACGGTGCCAAGACCGTGATTACGGCCACGCACGATATGGACACCTTGGAAGACATTGCCGACCGTTGCTATGTGTTGCAGAGCGGCCGTGTAGCGGGCGAAGGCTCGCCGCTCGAAGTGCTGCACGACGTCGCGCTGCTGGAGCGAACGGGATTGGTGCGGGTGCACGATCACGTGCACGAGGGCAGCGAGGTCCCGCATCCGCATCCGCACTTGCACCGGCACGACCCGCATTGAGATTGGCAAGGCCCTCACCACGGGTGTACACTCATGGCAATGCACCGCATCTCAGCAGGTTTGCTGATCGCGCTCTTCGGCTTTTCGCTGGTGAGCCCGGCGGTGTTCGCCTCCGGCGGCGATTCGAACCTTCCGGCCTGCTGCCGGCGTGCGGGAAAACACCATTGTTCGATACAAAGCCGCTCGATGCCCGGCGCGGACTCCCCGGCCGGACCGTCTCTGCGAAGCTTGCCGTGCCCGCTGTTCCCCAGCGTGCCGAATTTTCCGGCCAATCGCCTCGTCACTGGTCTTGGATCACGGCCGCCGATCCTCTTCGGTTTGATTGGCCATCCCGCCCACAGCGTCGGGCTGGCGTCGATAGCCCGTGCCTCTTATAGCCGCCCGGGCGAAAAACGCGGCCCTCCCAGCCCCCTCGGCTAATCGTTCTCTCTCTGCCGTTTGGATGGTCGCGCGGCCTCGTGGTGCACCCTGCCGGCATGCGAGCGCGCAGCGTTATTCCAGGAATTTTACGTTCAGCATAGGAGTGTTTATGAAAGCAATGTCTCGATTCATTTCCCTTTTGGGCGCCGCTTTGCTGTTGGCCGCGCTCGCGTTCGGCCAGTCTTCCGCGGGCAAGAAGCAATACACGTTCCACGGCAAGGTGGTGTCCGTTGACAAGAATGACAAAAGCATGAGAGTGGCCGGCGAAAAAGTAGAGGGATGGATGAATGCCATGACCATGGATTATAAGGTGGACAATCCCTCCATCATCGACAAAGTGAAACCCGGCGACCGCATCATGGCTACCGTCTATGACGGCGATTATTCGCTCCACGACGTGAAGGTAATGGGCGCCGGCGGCAAGTAGGGGATTCTTCTGCTAATGAGACGAGCGGCGAGCCTAGCGCTGGGGCAGCGGTTGCCACGAAATGTCACCGCGGCTCTGTTGCTCGTCTCATGGCTGCTGATTCCGCTTGCCCCGCTGTTCTCGGCGCGGTCCAAAGATTGCTCCGCGCGCGTCTGTGCCTGCTGCCGGCGCAAGGATCATCGAAGCTACGGACTGTCGCAAGCGATGCCAGCGGACGGTCCGGCGTGGGACGCCACGCCGCGGTGCCCGTGCGGCTGCCAGCAGCTTCTCACCTTCCTCTCGTCTTCCCCCTCCGTGGTTCCGAAAGCCTCCAGCGTTGCCGGGATGCGTTCAGCGGCCTTCCAACTCACCACGGAACTTCCGCCGCGCCGCGCCCACGCCTCCCTTTTCGCGTGGCGCTATCAGCGCCCGCCCCCGCTCCCTTCACTGACGCGTGAATCATAGCCGGCCGATCGCGGCTCGGCTTAAGGTGGGTGAACTCCGGGCTTCGGCGCGGGGGAACCGGCTTGGTGCGGCCGATGCATCTACGACGACAAAAGGGAGACTTTATGCGAAAATTTATGCTTTATTTGTGTGTGGCGAATCTTCTCATCTGTTGTTCACTGCTCCAAGCGGCTATTTTTGGCAGGGTGCAAGGCGTTGTACACGATCCGCAGCACAGGCCCCTGGCCGGAGCCACCGTAACTTTGAAAGCCGTGAATTCGGATTACACGCAAACCGCGCAGTCCGACGACAACGGCGAATTCACCTTCCCCGCCGTGCCGGTGGGCGATTACAGGATCACGGTCAGTCAAGCTAATTTTGCAAATGAGGAACAGAACCTAACGGTCGAGTCGAGCTCTTCGCCGATCTTGCATTTCCAGTTGGCAATTGCGCCGGTGAGCCAGTCAACCGAAGTCGTCGGCCAGGCTGAAGCTATTAACATGGACTCAGTGACGCCGACCACGCTGGTGGACCGCCAGGACATCGCGCTCACTCCCGGCGCAGACCGCACCAACAGCATGGCCATGATCACCGACTATGTGCCGGCTGCTTACGTGACTCATGACATGCTCCACATGCGGGGCGGCCATCAGGTGGATTGGCTGATTGACGGCGTTCCGATCCCCAACACCAACATCGCCACCAACCTGGGCCCGCAGATCGATCCCAAGGACATCGATTATCTGGAGGTCCAGCGCGGCAGTTACGATGCCGAATACGGGGATCGCACCTATGGAATTTTCAACATCGTTCCGCGCAGCGGTTTCGAGAGCAACGATGAGGGCGAGCTCATCACGTCCTTCGGCAACTGGTATCAAACCAACGATCAACTCAGCTTCGCCAGCCACAGCCAGACCTTCGCCTATTACGTGAGCCTCAACGGCAACCGCAGCGATTACGGCCTGCAGGCGCCCATCGGACAGGTGGTTCACGACGCCGACAATGGCTATGGCGGGTTTGCGTCGCTGATCCTCAACGCCAGCCCCTCCAACCAATTTCGATTGGTCGCGTCGTTACGCCAGGATTATTATCAGATTCCCATCGATCCCAATCCCAATTCGGCCGGAAATCAGGTCTATCCGAGCTGGGGTCTGCGCGATAGCGAGCGCGAGCCGGACGGATATATCACGTTCTCCTGGGTTCACACCTTCACTCCGAATATTGTGATGACCGTCTCGCCCTTTTATCATTACAACGAAGCCGCCTACAACGCCTCCCCCACCGATTACCCGGTCATCAGCGATATCACTCAAACCGCGAACTATGCGGGTGCGCAGGCTACCGCCACGATCACATCACTCAAATACAACGACATCCAAGTGGGCGCCTACGGCTTCGTTCAGCACCAGAGCAACTACTTCAACAACATCTTTACCGACTGTGCGCCGGACTGTGAGAACTACGGCCCGTCGACCGCCGCGGTGACCGGCGGTCTGATCGAAGAATTCATCAACGACCGCTTTAAGCCCACCTCCTGGCTGACGCTGATCGCGGGTCTGCGCGATTCGCACTTCGATTCAGGCTCGGTACCCGGAGGAACCCAACGGGCCGTCATCGAAAATGCCACCGATCCACGCTACGGAATCGCCATCCGCATTCCGAAGATCAATTGGGTTTTCGATGCCTTTTACGGCGACTATTATCAAGCGCCTCCGCTGTTGACGGCTACCGGCCCACTGCTCGATCTAGCCACCAGCCAGACTCTGATGTTTGCGCCTCTGAAGGGAGAACGCGATCACGAATACCAGTTTGGGGTCACGATTCCGTTCTTCGGGTGGGTGCTGGCGGAAGACAGCTTTCAAACCCGCGCGACCAATTGGCTGGACCACAACAATATCGGCGAATCGAACATCTTCTGGCCTATCACCTGGACCGCAGCGCTGATTCAGGGTTGGGAAACCACACTGCGTTCTCCGCGCATTTGGCGCCGCGCTCAGATCCACTTGGCCTATTCCAACCAGATCGCGCAGGCAACGTCGCCGATCACCGGGGGTGTGATCTGTCCGGTTCCGGTGACACCCGCTTGTCCCGTGTACGTTCCGCCGGGATATGCGCCGGTGGACCACGATCAGAGAAATACGTTGAACATCGGCGCCAATGGAAGTCTTCCCTGGCAGGCCTTCGCTTCGACAAACGTCTATTACGGCTCGGGATTCACCAACGGCATGCCGAACGCCGAATATCCGGGCCCTTACCTGCCGCAGCACACGACGTTCGATATTTCGCTCGGTAAAAGCTTCGGTGAGGGCGACAAGTACCGGCTCTCGGTGACGGGGCTGAACGTGGCGAATCGCCGCGTGCTGCTGGACAACAGCCTCACCTTCGGTGGATTCCACTATAATGATCCGCGGCAAATCTACGTCGAATTCCGCTGGAAATTTCACTACTGAAGTCTTTTGTGACTGAGATTCTTCTGTGTCCCGTCCGCAATTGCCGTCTGCCTCTGATCCGCGACGAGCGGTGCGTGGCCTGCGAGCGTGGGCACTGCTTCGACGTCGCACGCAGCGGATACATCAATCTGCTCCAGCCGCAGGACCGGCGGTCGAGCCGGCCGGGCGATAGCGTTGCGGCGGTGGCGGCGCGGCGCCGCTTGCACGATCTGGGCGTCACCAAGCCGCTACTAGATGCAGTCGCCGAAACACTCGCCCTATCCTCGAGTGACATTGTTTTGGATGCGGGCTGCGGGGACGGGTTTTACCTCGGCGCGCTCGCGCGCGACGCCGGCTTCAGTGGCCATGGTGTGGACATTTCGGCCCCGGCCATCGAGGCCGCGGCGCGCCGGTATCCCGGATGCGAATGGATTGTCGCCAATGCCGACCGCTTCGTGCCTTACGCCGATCGCTCCTTTTCCGCGCTGATATCCATCACCGCGCGCATGAATCCGGGCGAATTCCGGCGCGTCCTGCGCCACGAAGGGCGTCTCTTGGTGGGGCTTCCGGCGCCCGACGATCTCATCGAACTGCGCGGCGCGGGGCGCGATCGCAGCGCGCGAACCATCCAAAGCTTCGCGCGCAATTTCACGCTGGAACGTCAACGGCGCGCCACGACGACGGCCGATCTGGACGCCGGAGCTGTCCAGGATGTTTTGGTTTCGATTTACCGGCCCCTGCGCTCGCGTCCGGTGGAAGCCATGCGCGTCACCTTCAGCCTGGACCTGCTGCTATTTCGCCCCAAGCTTTATTAGGGCAAAGCTAATATAAGAAGAGTGAGCGTTCTACCTTCCGCGGTCATTTTCGACTACGGCAATGTTCTCTCCCAACCCCAGCCGGCCTCCGACACCGCGGCCATGGCGGACATTTTGGACGTGCCCGTGGCGCGTTTCACGGAGCTCTATTGGCGCTTCCGCATTCCCTATGATGCCGCGGCGCTCTCGACTGAAGAATACTGGAACACCGTGGCGGATGCGGCGGAGCGCACCCTGACCAACGAACAAATTGCGGGCCTCGTGGAGATCGACAGCCGAAGCTGGTCCCATCCCGCGCCGGCCACTCCGGGATGGGCGCGCGAGCTGCGCGCGGCCGGATTGCGTACCGCTCTGCTCTCCAACATGCCGGCCACGGTGCGCGATTATGTGCTGGGGTGCTCCTGGCTGCCCGCCTTCGATGTGCGCGTGTTTTCATGCGAAGCGGGCATTTGCAAGCCGGCGCCCGAAATCTATGCCGATTGCCTGAAGCGGCTGGGCGTCCAGCCCGGCGAAGTTCTGTTTCTCGATGACCGCGAACCCAACATCCGCGCCGCGGAGGCCTTAGGCCTGCATGCGATCTGGTTTAGGAATGCCTCGGCCGCCGGGCTCGAGATTCGGCGGCGCTTCCATCTTCCGCTAACGCCGGAGTAACGTATCGCGAGGACGGCGAATGGCCGATAGATTCTGATAAAACAATTCGCTGCTGTTGCGTTTAGGTCGAAAATCATGCATCATGAGCGATAAGCGTCCCATAGGCGGTCAAACCAAGGATCCACGCGTGACCCCCGCGCCTCAACCAGCTCTGGCACAGATGCTGTTCGCCGCGATGAACGACCACGAGGCGGTGTTGGCCCGCGTTTCGCGGCTGCTGCACGACGACGTGAGCCAGGTTCTGAGCGCGGTGGGCTTGCAACTGGACGCCATGCGCATGGACTTTCGCGAGCAGGCGCCCGGCATGGAGCAGCGCGCCGCTGAAATTCAGGAACTGCTCGAACAGGCCATTGAACAGTTGCGCGATATCACCAACGAGTTGAATCCTTCCATCGTGGAGCGCGCCGGGTTGCAGTTCGCCCTCGACCGTTTGATCGGCAAAGCGCGCGCCACGTTCCCCGGCACCGTGCGGTTGCACTTCGACTCCTCCCTCCGCGTGCCGACCGTACTCGCGAAAACGTTTTACAAGATCACCGAATGCGCGCTGGATATCGCCAAGGCCACCCAGGAATGCTCGCTGATCGATATTCACATTAAGCGCGCGCAACGCGAGTACGTCCTGGAAATCTCCCATAACGGAACCGTCGGCGAATCCAGCGCGGCGCCATTGGGGCAATTGCTGATGGATTATTATGCTTCTAAGAACCACGTGACGCTCAAGACAGAACGCGCGCCGGGCCGGGGCAGCATCGTGATCGCTAGTTTCCCGCTGCCGGCCGAGGGTGGGAGTTAGCGACATGATGCCGTCTCAAGTGCTGCTGGTGGATGACCACAAAATCATGCGGGATGGCATTAAGGCCATCCTGCGGCACAGCGACGAGTTCGCTGTTTCGGGAGAAGCGGAGAGCGGAACCGAAGCCGTGCAGCTCTGCAAGCAAAAACGGCCCGACATTATTCTGATGGATATCGGACTGCCTGGTTTGAACGGCATCGAGACCACCACCGAAATTCTGCGTCATTTTCCGGACGTCAAGATCATCATTTTGTCGATGTACGACGACGAGCATTCCGTGGTAAGTGCGATCCGCTCCGGCGCCCGCGCGTTCGTGCTCAAGAAGGCCTCGGATAACGACCTGCTGGACGCCCTGCGCGCGGTGGCCAAGGGCGGTTCGTACTTGAGCCCGCAGGTTTCCGACCGGCTGCTGAATCGTATCCAGCGCGGCGATCTGGAATCGAAGCCCGCTGCGTCGGCGCTCGGCGACCTGTCGCCTCGCGAGCTGCAGGTGTTGCGGCTGGTGGCCGAAGGGAAAACCAGCAAGGAAATCGCCGTGATGCTGGACCTCGGATTGCAAACCGTGCGCAGCTATCGCAAAACCATGATGAAGAAGCTGGGTGTGAACAACGTCGCGGGATTGACGCAGGTGGCCCTGGCCGCCGGCGTGACGCGCTTCCCGGTGTCGACCGCCGGAGCGAACGGCCAGCAGGCGCCCTAAACGGATTTCCATCATGATCGATACGCCTTGGGGGCTGCTGCCCCTCGCCGATGCCCACGTTCACTTCTTCTCGCATCGGTTTTTCGCTTCGCTCGCCGGGCAAAAGAATGTCGCGGTGGATCAGCTCGGGCCTCTGCTGCACTGGCACATACCGTCCGAAGATCCCGCGCATCTGGCCGAAGCCTGGGTCGCAGAGTTCGCCAAGCACGGCGTCGAGAAATCCGTTCTAATCGCCAGCGTCCCAGGTGATGGAGAATCCGTCATCGCCGCCGTCGGCGGGCATCCCGAACGACTTTACGGCTACATGATGGTGAATCCGCTGTCGCCGGACGCCGTCGCGCAAACCGAAGCAGCGCTGGCCAGCGGACATGTCCACGCGCTGTGTTTCTTCCCCGCCATGCATCGCTACTCGATCCAGGACGAGCGCGTAGCGGCGCTGTTGGAGTTGCTGGCGGCGCGCCCGCGCGCGGCGGCGTTCGTGCATTGCGGCGTGCTGAGTGTCGGCGTGCGAAAAGCACTCGGGCTGCCCTCGCCATTCGACATGAAATTCTCTAATCCGATCGATCTGCATGCGGTCGCACTGCGCTATCCGCAAATCCGCTTCATCGTCCCTCATTTTGGCGCGGGCTATTTCCGCGAGGCGCTAATGCTCTGCGATCTATGCCCGAACGTATACCTGGATACTTCGAGCAGTAATAACTGGATGCGGTACGAGGAGGGGCATCTCGATCTACGCGCCGTCTTTCGTCGCGCGCTGGATGTGTTGGGGCCCGAGCGCTTGCTTTTCGGAACGGATTCGTCTTTCTTTCCGCGCGGATGGAATACCGCGGTGTTCGAAGCGCAATCCAAAGCGCTGTATGAAATCGGCGTCAGGGAGGAAACCGCGCGGCTGATTTTTCACGACAACCTGGTTCGTCTGTTTTCGTGAGACGAAATTTCACCGCGCGCCACTTTTCCGCTGATCACTCTAGTACAAAACATCCGGTACACAACATGGTCGTGCGAATCCGGCGCCCCTCCCCGGGCGCACACTTCATTCATCCGATCGACCCCGCGCCGCGTACAGCGATACTGGCGCGGGGCTTTCGTGAGAACCGCTCGGTGCGAACGTTTCCTGAGGGCTGGACCGAACGGGCCCGGAGGTTCAATCCGGCTTCCATCGCCGGCCCGCTCGAGTTGTTGCGCAGGCTGGCGCGCGATACCTGGTCGTTCGATCAGGCGCTGGTGGTGTTCACGTATGCGGGCGGCGCGGCGCTTTCGCCGCTGGACCGCGAGCGGTTGTGGAAGGCCTTCGGCGTGCCGGTGTTTGAGCAGTATCTGAGCCCCAGGAACCGGCTGCTGGCTACCGAGTGCGATGCCCATGCGGGTTTGCACGTGGTAACGGGCTGTGAAGGCTTCCAACTGGACCATGAGGTGTGCGCCTGTGGCAACCCGGCGCCGCGGCTGATGCGCGGCTCGCGGATCGAAGAGCTGGCTGGGCTTCTGGCCTGAGCGCCCGCGTCACTGTTATCCTGAGTTTGAGCGCTCTGACAAAACGTGCGAACGTGGCGGAACTGGCAGACGCACTAGACTTAGGATCTAGCGGCCGAAAGGCCATGGGAGTTCGACCCTCCCCGTTCGCACCAGTCTTGATTGGGGTGACTCATCGATTTCGCGGCGCGTCAGCGCGCGGCGGTGGAATAGAGCTCGGGCGAGCGGGACCCGCGCAGCCAGCCTTCCAGCCAGAACCGGCGGAAGCCGGAGCGTTTCGGAAGCAGCGCGCGGCCACAGCAGAACTCAGCGATTTTCGTATATTCAGCGAGGGTGGCCGAATCGACCGATTCCATTTTCAATTCGGAGGCGTCGACTAAAGCCGGTTCCGTTGGGATGGCGGCGATTTTTTCGGCCTCAATCACCCAACCAGCCTCGCGCGGAATGCCTTGGTCCGCCCTTTTGCGATTGATGACGTACTTGACCTTGACGGTCCCGACGCCGCGCGCTTCCAGATCATAGCGGCGGCGGGCGGCCAGGAATAAGGATGGAGCAGACGGCGCAGTGACGATGAAGACCGCCTGGGCCGCGCGGGCCACCACTTCGGTGGCATTATCCACCACCTCCGGCAGGTCCGCGATGATGACGTCGTAGCGGCTGCGAACGAACGACAGCAACCGCTGGTAGCCCCACGGAGAAACCTCACGCACACCGAGGCGGCTGACGGAGGAGAGTACGTCAATGCCGCCGGTGTGCGTCACCATCTCGCTCCACGTCTCATCAGTGAGCCGGTGCGAGTCTTCGAGCGCGTCCATGATGGAGTACGTAGGACGGAGATTGTAGAGCATCGAAATGGGTCCGGCGTGCAGGTCGCATTCCAGAACCAGGACCCTCTTCTCGGCCAGCGTGGAGAGAATGTGCGAGACAAACAAGGCGGTGGTGGTAGCGCCGCTGCCCGCTTTGGCCGGCTGAAAAGCAAATACAGAGCCGTTCTTCTTGCCGCCCACCGATTCCAGCGCCTGAAAAACGGCCGCGCGAAAGTCGTCCGGGCTGCATGGAACGGGGCATACCGTAAAACCGCCAAAGGTGGATTCGAATATATCCAGACGTTTCGAGTGTGCCGACACGCCCAGGATGGCAGTGGAAGGCTGGATGCTGCGGATATCGTGCTCCACGGCGTGCGCGGCCGCTTCGTCGTCGGCCCCCAAGAAGACTAACTGGGGCGAGAACGAGTTCAGCAAGCGCAGGCTTTCATGCGACTGCGGGTAGCGCTCCAAGGTGCGGTAGACACACACATCCTGCGTCAGTGAGCACAATTGCTGCAATTGCAAAGTGGTTTCGCCGTCTGTGCCGAAGATGAGTGCCGTCAACATGGGGAAGCTGGCTCCGTGGGGACCGTCGCCATCCGGTTTACCCGATGATAGCGGTAGCAATTGCGGGGCCAGCGGTTCGATCTTTGTTGTAGCTTGGGAAGACATTGAAAACACATTGACAGCGCTATGGATCGCTGTGTCATTTTCTCGTCACCGTGATGAGATCTTGACGCCTTCGCCGCATGCGCCGAGCATCCGCCCTAAGCGGGCCCGTGTTTGACGAAGGACTGCCGATTCTGCTCTAATCGCCAAATGCCCAAGGACGAAGCGGACGCAGTGGCGCGAAATCTGCTCGAAGCGCTGCGATTTTTCGGGCAGGCGCGCGCCGACGCCGAGATCCGCGATCTGCCGGGCCTTTCGTTGATTTTTTGCGGGCTGAATTATGCGGCGTTCAATGCGGCGCTCCAGGCCGCGCCGATCGATGGCGATGCGCAAGAGCTCTCGCGGCTGATCGAGCTATCGGCCGATCAATACGAGGCCCGCAGCCTGCGCTGGACCTACTGGCTATGCGACGACTTTTTGAGCCAGCCGCTGCGCCGCGAAGCGCCGCGCGTCTTCAAGCGTCACGGGCTGCGCCACCTGACCGAAGCGCCGGGGATGTATGCTGAGCGCCTGAAGCCGGCGACTCGCTTTCTCCCTGCTCTCGACGTGCGGCCGGTGGGCGATGAGGCCACGCGCGCGGCGTTCTCCGAAGTGATGTCGGTGGCGTTCGAGATTCCCCATTCGGTGAGCATGTCCGTGTACGGGGCCGAGCGAGCCTGGAGGGGGACGTTTCAAGGCTACGTCGGCTACTCGAACGGGCGCGCGGTGACCACCGCCGCGGCCGTGCTCACGGGCGACGTGATCGGGCTGTATTCGGTGGCGACATTGCCGCAGCATCGGCGGCTGGGATTTGCCGAGGCCATCATGCGGCGCGTGATACGGGAGGCGCAGGAAACGCGCGGCGTTTCGCGCACGGTGCTGCAATCCACTTCATCCGGATTGGCGTTGTATGAGGCCATGGGCTATCGCATTGTGACCGGGTTCAACGTATTTATTGCGGATTAAGACTCCCTGAGGCGATCCAGGCGCTGACGGCTTCGATGTCGGCGCTGAGCGCGCGGTCGGCCGTCCATGGCGCGCTGATGGATGCTAGCGCGGTGCGCGCCTGTTCGATGATCACGCTGGATTTGAGCGGACGCAGGCAATCGAGCGCGCGCGTGGCGGCTAGCAGCTCAATAGCCAGAACATGGCGTGTATTGCGCACCACCTGCTTGAGCTTCATAGCTGACGTCATGCCCATGCTGACGAAATCTTCCTTGTTGCCACTGGTGGTGATGGAGCCGGTGGAAGCTGGATGCGCGAGTACGCGATTTTCGGCCACCAGCGCCGCGGCCGTCACCTGCAGCATCATGAATCCGGATTCGAGACCGGCGTGCGTGGCGAGAAAGGGCGGCAGCTCCTCGTTCAGCGAAGGATTCACCAGGCGGTCGATGCGGCGCTCGGAGATGCCGGAAAGCACGGTGAGCGCGACGGCCAGCGCGTCGAGCTGCAGCGCGAGAGGCTCGCCATGAAAATTCCCTCCGGAGAAGATTTCACCGTCGATGACCAGCGGATTGTCGGTCACCGAGTTGAGCTCGATTTCGAACGCGCGGCGGGCGGTGACCAGTGCGTCGCGAACCGCGCCGTGGATTTGGGGGGCGCAGCGCAGCGAATAGGCATCCTGCACGCGGCGGCAAGTGATGTGCGATTCACGGATTTCGCTGCCTTCCAGGTACCGTGCGAGGTTCGCCGCGCTTCGGACTTGGCCGGCGAACGGCCGCAGCTCGTGAATGCGCGGATCGAACGCGCGCGGGGTGCCGCGCAGTCCGTCGATGGTCATAGCGCAGATCAGGTCGGCCGATTCGGCCAATGTCTCGGCTTCGAGAAGCTGAAGACCGCCTACGGAAAGCATCGCCTGCGTGCCATTGACCAGCGAAATTCCTTCTTTGGATGCGAGCACGATGGGCTGCAGACCCACGCGGCGCAGCGCGTCGCCGCCGGGGAGCCGGACGCCATCGAATTCCGCTTCGCCCTCGCCGATGAGCACGAGCGCGATGTGGGCGAGCGGCGCAAGATCGCCTGAGGCGCCGACGCTGCCTTGCGAAGGAACCACGGGCGTTACGCCGCGGTTGAGCAATTCGCATAAGCCTTCCGCGACTGCCGGTCTGATGCCGGAAAATCCTTTGGCGAGGACGTTGGCGCGGACGAGCATCATGCCGCGGACCTCGTCGCGGGCGAGCGGTGGACCGACCCCGCAAGCGTGAGAGCGGACCACGTTGCGCTGGAGCTGTTCGAGCTCGTCCGGCGCGACTCGGACATCGGCCAGCAATCCGACACCGGTGTTGACGGCGTAGACCGGCGCGTCGCCCGAGGCGAGCTGTTCGACGACCGCGCGCGAGCGAAGCATCCCGGGCAGGGCGGCGGGGTCGATCTGGACGGGTTCATTCAACTGCGCGACGCGGCGGAGTTGGTCGAAGGTGAGGCGGGAGCCGGAGAGGGAGACCATGGCCATGTACCGTTGTACCAACGGTAAATGCGGGATTGGGGGCCGGGGATGGGGGTGGGAGGGGAGGTATGGGGTGCGGCGACATTTTTTCGCCAAGGGCGAAGCGCCGGCGAAAATGCGGGTAGTGTCCTGAAACTGCTCTTAGGACACTACCAAAATGCGGAGCTGTGGCGCGCGAGGCATTCGATTCGAACTTAGCATCTGTCGCGGGGCGCGCCGGGGGGATTTGACGGAAATTGTTAAGGGAGTGGCGAAAACAACTAGGCTGGAGCGGTGGCTGGAGATCACCACGGCGATTTCTTCGGCCCGAACCACCACACGATGCCCAGCTCGGCGGTGTTTTGTTCGCGCTTCAGGATCCCGAGCATGCCGGTATAGAAATAGGGCTGATTCGAAAAATCGCGGCGGTATTCTTCGCGCAGCAGGAAACCGTCCACCAGACGCTGCTCCAAAGTGAGCGTGGTATCTTTCAACGCCTGCGAGCTTCCGCTGAAGAGACCGCTGTCGGCCATGTATTCCGCTCGAGCAGCCACTGCTAGGCGCGGCGAAATCTGATAACGCGCGTAGCCTGCTGCGCCCCAATTCACTTGCGGGTAGGAATTGGTATATAGCCGCTCGATCACGTAGTCGGCTTCGAGCGCGAGCGTCCAATTCTTGCTGGCCTGCCAGGTTCCGTAGGTGTCGAAGATGTCCAGTTTGCCTTTCGGCGAATTGGGGATGGGAAGGAACGGCTCCCCCTGTAGGTTGGGCAAAGAGGGATCGGTGGAATTGGGCAGGAACTCGACGTCAGGATGCTCCTGGCCGAGATAGTAATTGATGCTCCAAGAGAAGTTTTGATTCGGTTGAAACGCGAACCCCACCAATTGATCCTTGAAGTTGTTGAACGGCTCGGTTTGCTGGGTGCCGTTGGTGATCCAATAGTTCAACGTGACCGTTTTGCTGAGCGGGTAATTCATGCGCGCACCCATGTGGTAAAACGGCAGGTAATTGAACCAGTAGGATCGTGAATAATTCATCTGGTCCTGCGTGAAATTGCCTTCGATGCCGAGAGAGCTCGCCCACTTGCCGAAATTGATGGTCAATCCTTTGCCGATCGGGATGACGTAGATCCCGTACGCCTGAAAAATGTTCCGATACACTTCGGGTCGAAGCTCGTTGGCGGCGTTGCCCTGCAGCGTCTCCGTGGCTTGGCCGAATTGCACGTCGAATCTGGCGCCCCAGCGCTTGCCCGCATCGACATCGGGCGCATTTTCGACGATGATGTCCGCCTGGTTCAGGCTGACGGCATTGCTCAATACATCGTAGGCGCGGAGGCGGTTGACTCGGCCGATCGGATCATTAAAGTTGTAGCCGTAGTACGTATCGATCAACGTGTTGATCGAAGTGCCTCGCAGAAAATTGCTGATCGCCGGCTCTGATGGTGCGGTCTGTTCGGCCGGCGGCAGCGCCGGTTGATTCCCTTGCGCGATCTCCGGTTTCCCGGCGCGTTCGGCGGCGGCCGCGGGCCCAAGCCGCGCTTCCAGTTCGTTGACTTGCTGCTGCAGCTTCTGCGTCAGCGCCGTCAAATCCGCTACTTGCTTCGCCAGCTCAGCGTTGGTTGGCGGAGCAACAGGGGCTTGGCCTCGAAGAAGGACCGGGAAAATTACCAGGAAAGAAATGCGAACGACTGCGTTAGCGCTACACGACATGGGGCACCGCCAAGGTCAGGGTAGGCCGAGGCGGGCGAAGAAGTCCTAAACAAGTCGTGAAGAAGTCCTTAATTCGATGCGGTGCTATTGCACGCTCATGAGCGTCATCAACGGCCGAAGACGATGAGAATTTTCCGCTCGCAGGCGTTGCAGCGCGCGGGCTTCGATCTGGCGGATGCGCTCGCGGCTCAGGTTGAATTGCTGGGCGATTTCTTCGAGCTTGTGCTCGCGAGAGTAGCCTATCCCGAAGCGCATGCGGATCACTTTCTCTTCGTCCGGGCCGAGGGTCTCTAGCACGCTCGCGGTTTCATCGCGCACGTCGTGCTCGAACATGGTTTCGTTCAGCGGGCGGACCATGCGGTCCTCCAGCAAATCGCGCAGCGCGGACTCGCCGTCTTTGCCGACGGGAAGATCGAGCGACACCGGATCCTTCAGCATCGCGCGTAGCTCCTGCACGCGGATTGCGGTAGTCGCCAGGCGCTGGGCGATTTCTTCGTTGGAGGGCGTGCGGCCAAGCTCCTTTTCCAGCTCGTTTGCGGCCTTGAGGAATTTGCCCAGGCTCTCGTTCATGTGAACCGGGATGCGGATGGTACGCGACTGGTCGTCAATCGCGCGATTGATCGACTGGCGGATCCACCACGTCGCGTAAGTCGAAAACTTATAGCCGAGATGATAGTTGAACTTATCGGCGGCGCGCATCAGGCCGATGTTGCCTTCCTGGATCAGGTCCAGCAGATGCAGCCCCCGATTGATGTATTTCTTGGCGATCGAAACCACCAGGCGGAGGTTGGCCTCCACGAGCGCGCGCTTGGCTTGCGCGGCTTCGCGCTCGGCGAGTTCAATGCTGCGCAGATCGCGGCGCAGGCGCGCGTCGGCGGAACGGGATCGCTTCGGCTCGCGCACAGCCTCGCGGAATGCGTCTTCGA
>JASHQT010000362.1 GCA_030039005.1 Bryobacteraceae bacterium | reverse complement strand
TTCGAACCCCCTGTCGATCGAATGGCTAACCGCGGCCGGCAAGGCCGCGCTCGGCGCGATTGTGCTGTTCAGCATGGCTCGAACCATTCCTCCGCAGCACGAGTACCTCACCGGGTGGACAGGAATGATCGGAATCGTTCTGATCCTTCACTTCGGCGTCTTCCATCTGCTCTCCTGTTTTTGGCGCGGTCTTGGCTTCGATGCCCGGCCTCTGATGAACCGTCCCATGGCGTCTACCAGCCTGACCGAGTTTTGGGGCCGCCGTTGGAATACGGCGTTTCGCGATTTGACACACCGCTTCCTCTTCCGTCCACTCACCTCGCGGCTCGGCCCGAGCCTGGGCCTGCTCGCCGGATTCCTATTCAGCGGCGCGATACACGAGCTGGTCATCTCCGTTCCCGCGCGCGGCGGATATGGAGGTCCAACTCTCTACTTTGCGATTCAGGGGACGGCAATCATCATCGAGCGCAGCGCCTTCGGCCGCCGGCTTGGCTTGGGTCGCAGTTGGCCGGGACGAACCTTCGCGATGGTGGTGTTGATCGGCCCCATTTTGCTGCTATTCCATCCTCGCTTTGTCGTGGGCGTGGTTGTCCCGTTTATGCGCGAGATAGGTGCCTTGTGACCGGCGCGTCGATCACACGTTGGATCACCTACGCCGGAATCGGGCAACTAGGAGTTTTGATTGCCTCTGCGCTCGTTCCATTGCGCCTGAATTGGCGAGACCAACTGCGCGGCCTCTCGCGCCTCCATCGCCAGATGTATTGGGTGTACGGCGGATATATCGTTCTCTCCATCCTCGCCTTCGCCACGCTCAGCATTCTGAACGCCCGCGAACTCGCCGGCGGAAGCAACCTGGCTCGTGGCTTCTGCGCCTACATCGCTGTGTTCTGGGGCATCCGCCTGGCCCTGCAGGGGATCTTCGACGTCAGGGAGTACTTGACCGTCTGGTGGGTCAAGGCGGGATATTTTGGAATAACGCTGTTGTTCGCAGCCTTCACGGCCATCTACTCGTGGGCCGCATTCGCAGGATTTTAGTCGAGAGCTGCTTGCCCACCGCCTACCACTCGGCCGTCATTTCCGCTCATCTGCGACCAGTACAGCCAGCTCAGGTCTCACGGTAGCGCCGCCGAGCCCGGCCCGGCAGCCGCCGCACCCCCGCCGCAGCGCGTAGCCCGCCGCCCCCGTGCGGCCCAATACCATGGATTCATGAACGAAACTTTCTTGCATGGCCGCACCGCCCTCATCACCGGCGCCACCCACGGCATCGGATTCGCGATTGCGCGAGCTCTCTCAGCCGCTGGGGCATCGGTCGCGATCTGTGGACGCGACCAGGCCCGCGTGGACGACGCCCTCCGCCGCCTCGCCGCTGAGTCGGAGCACGGAGTAGGGCAACCGCCCCCGGGGCGTAAAGTGCTTGGCAAAGCTGCCGATGTAAGAGGAAGCGCGGAGGTTGAGGCGTTGTTTGAATGGATCGATGGCGAGTTGGGAGGTCCCGACATCCTGGTGAACAATGCGGGTGTGGGAATCATGCGCCAGGTGGCGGAGCTGACCGTGGAACAGTGGCGGGAAACCCTGGAAACAAATCTGTCGGGAGTGTTTTATTGCTCGCGCCAGGCGCTCGCCCGCATGCGGAATCGTGGCGCCGGGTACATCATCAATATAGGTAGCCTGGCTGGCAAAAATGCCTTCGCCGGCGGCGCGGCTTACAACGCGTCCAAGTTTGGCCTCCACGGGTTCACCGAGGCCATGATGATGGATGAGCGCTATCAGAACGTGCGGGTCTCTCACATTATGCCCGGAAGCGTCGATACATCATTCAGTGGCGCAGAGAACAAATCGGATTGGAAGATCGCGCCCGAAGACATTGGGGAGATTGTACTCATGATGTTGAGAATGCCAGAAAGGACTCTGGTAAGTCAGGTGGAAGTCCGGCCAGCAAAACCACGTAAGTAAGGCTTTTACCGGGGTCCCAAAGTATGGCATGCGATTTGCTGTTAGAAAGTGTGGATTGGTTGTGAAAGGGGCCCAGAAGAAAATGTTACGGGTTAATGTTCCTTTAGATCCGACGAAAACCGGGCGGGATGCGGAGGCTTTGGAAGCTAGCTTACGGCGCATGATCGTAGGCCAAGACGAAGCCATCCAGCAGATTGTCAATATTTACCAGATGAACCTCACCGGGATGTCGCCCGCCGGCCGTCCCATCGGAAACTTCCTTTTTCTCGGGCCAACAGGATCGGGCAAGACGCGCATCGTCGAGGCTACCGCCGAAGCGCTGGTGCGCAATCCTCGCGCAGTCATCAAAATCGACTGCGCGGAATTCCAGCACAGCCACGAGATCGCCAAGCTGATCGGCTCGCCTCCCGGTTACCTGGGTCATCGCGAGACTCATCCGCTGCTGAGCCAGGAAGTTCTGAACCAGTATCACACCGATGCCTGCAAGCTCAGCTTTGTCCTTTTCGACGAAATCGAAAAAGCCAGTGACGCGCTGTGGAATTTATTGTTGGGCATTCTCGACAAAGGCACCCTCACCTTGGGCGACAATCGCAAGGTCGATTTCTCCCGCGCCCTTATCTTCATGACCAGCAACCTGGGCGCCAGCGAAATGAGCGCCCTCATGAACCCGCGCCTGGGTTTCAACGCCCCGGAGTGTTCGCGTCAGTCCCAGAATGGTGTCGTGGACGAAAAGCTGAACGGTAAGATCGTGCGCAGCGGCATCGAAGCCGCGCGGCGCAAGTTCACTCCCGAGTTCATCAATCGTCTGGATAAGATCGTCACTTTCAAGCCGCTCGGTACCGGCGAGCTGCGCAAGATCCTGGACATCGAGCTCAACATGGTCCAGCAGCGCATCTTCAACACCTCCCCAGAACGCTCCTTCGTGTTCAAGATGACCGACGATGCCCGCGATTTCCTGCTGCGCGAAGGCACGGATTTGAAATACGGCGCACGCCACCTGAAGCGCGCCATCGAACGCCTGCTGGTGCAGCCCATGTCGAACCTCATCGCTACCGATCAGGTGCGCGGCGGCGATTGCGTCAATGTCGACTACGATTCGGACGCCTGCGGCTTGACCTTTATCAAGGAAGCCGAAGGCCTGGCCGTTCACGCCATGGCGGATCTGGTAGATCGCTCCATCTCGATCCCAGCTTTCGCCCTGGCCAACGGCGCCTTCATCGAAGCCGCTAAAACCCAGAGCGCCCGCTCGTCAAAACGCGCTTAACCGAATTGTGGGGCACGCACTCCTGCGTGCCATCCCCACGCTAGAGTGCGTGGGCTACAAACCCTGTGGCGTTCAGGGGCGCCCCCAGGGCCCATGTGAACGCGCGCCCCACGCAAGAGTGCGTGGGCTACAGACCTAACTGGCGCACTCCCCGCGCCCCAACTGCAGCGAGTACTCCACCTCATCGCCCCAATCCCGGTACATCTCCGGCGCTAACTCGGGCGGCTTCACCAGATCATTCGTCAGCCCGCGGAACGTCTCCACTTTGTGCCGCAGCACATACTCCCGGAAGCTTTCCCCGTCCTGCCGTTTCGCGATATAGTGATCCAGCACGCGCCGCACCGCTTCGGGCGCCAGCCGCGCGGGAATGCTCTGGACCGCCACGCCGAACCGCATAATGCCTTCGCCGTCGTACCCGCCCCCCAGCAGCATCAAATAATACGGGACTTCCCGGCCGTCGATCTTCCGCGCGTTTCCGTAAAACCCAATGTCGCCGATCCAATGCTGTCCACACGAATTCGGGCACCCGCTAATCTTGATCCGCAGCTCCCGTACCCGCGCATCCGCATAGCTCTTGGCCACTTCGGCCAAGGCTGCGCCTAAATTCATTGACTTCGTCAGCGCCAGGTTGCAACTGTAAGCTCCCGGACATGTCGTGACATCGCCGATCTCGTACGCTCCTGCTTCCGCCAGCCCCAGCCGCTCCAGTGCATAATAAACCTGCGGAAGCGTCCTCAGGGGTATGTAAGCTAGCACAAGGTTCTGGTCCACCGTTACCCGCAGCAGGCTATCGCCGGTGGTACGGGAAATCTCCGCCAAACCATGCATTTGCTTCCCAGATAAATTCCCTTGGGGGACGTTCACCGTCACCATCGCATACCCGGTCTGCTTCTGCTCGCGGATGTTAGTCTCCAGCCATCGTTCGTATGCCGGATCCGAGCGTCCATTCCCTGTCAGCACCGGCGGCAGCTCGGCGCCTGTCCCCAGTGGTGGTGGCACTGCTTGAAAACCACCAAAACCGTCCGGTACGACTTCGGGTGTCGCTATTCCGCCATTAGCCAGGATGTCCTGGTAGTTTTTCTCAATCTCTTCTTTCACCCACTCCCAGCCGCGACCTCGCACTACGAACTTCAATCGCGCCATGTTTTTGTTCTTGCGATTGCCGTAAGTGTTGAACAGCCGCAGCACCGCCTCGCACCGATGCACCAGATTCTCTACTGGGACGAATTCATCCAAAAGGTGCGCTTCCACCGGCAGCGGACCCAACCCGCCGCCCACCACCATCCGGAACCCGCGCCGCCCGTCGCGAATCACCGCGCGTAGTCCGATATCGTGGATCGAACCCACCATGCAATCTTCGTGGCAGCCAGAAAACGCGATCTTGAACTTCCGCGGCATAGCGTCGGTCAGTTCCTTGTGCAGGAACGCGAATGCCACCTGTCGCGCGTACGGACGAACATCGAAAGGTTCCTCCGCCAGCAGGCCGGCGAGCGGGCACGCTGTCACGTTACGCACCGTGTTGTAGCACGCCTCGCGCGTCGTCAGCCGGAAATCGGCCAGTTTGTGCAGCAGATCCGCGACGCGCGGCAGCGGAACAAAATGATACTGAATGTTTTGACGCGTGGTCAGGTGTCCCTTGCCCCCGCCGAATTCATCCGCGATCAAGGCCAGCCGATCCATCTGGTCCGCCGTCATCGATCCGCCCGGTATCTTGGTGCGAATCATGTGCACGCCGGCTTGACGTTGGCTATAGACGCCGCGCCGCAGCCGCTGCGCGCGAAAGTCGTCGTCGCTCAGCGCGCCGGCCATGTACTTCTCCGCGTAGGAACGGAACAGCTCGATGTCACGCCGCACGGTGGCGTCGTATTCCGCCTCGGTCTCGGCTTGCAGGTTCAGGAGGTTGGTGGGTACGTCAACAGCCATAATTACCCCTATGTCTATAGAGATTACTAGATTTGCGCGTCATTTACAATCGCTGAGCCTCCGTCCCGCATAATACTCCAGACTGTAGCGTTGCGACCGATTCGTCTGCGGCAGGCACGTCACCGTCGCTGCCTGTCGACCTGACAACTCCCGGTCCATCTCCGGATACACCCGCCACACCACCCAAACTACGGTCACCGTGGCAAAAAGCGCCAGCGCCGCCACACTCCGCTCCGGCCGTCCCACCACGCACATCGCCGCCAGCGCCACACCCGCGACGATGCTCGCCAGCCCGAGATGAAACGCCGTGTGCGACAGTCCATTCGCCAGCGCCTGCGGCAGTATCTCGAGCAGCGGCGGTTCCAGGCAGAACAAAGCGCCACAGGCCGCCAGCCAATACTTCGCATGCGCGCTTCGTTCGAGGCCAATCCCCATCAGCACCGCGACCGCCGGCAGCAGCGGCAGCAGATATCCGGGTAGCTTGTTGCGCGACGCCGAGAAGAACACAAATCCCCACGCGAACCACACCAGCAAAAATCGCAAACGGACGTCTCGAAACAAACCTGCGTTCGCCGCCACGCCAACCAGCGGCGTCCACGGGAACAGTCCCGCCAGCAATACCGGAACGTAAAACCAGAAAGGCTGCCCGTGCTGCAAGGCCGTATTCAGGAACCGCCCGAAGTGATGCTTCCAGATGAAGTCGCCCAGGAACCCCGGATTTCGCGCGCTCACCAGCGCATACCACGGCAACGCCACCACGCCCGCTGCCGCAAACAGCCCCGCCAGCTCCCGCCACCGACGCCGCAAGAACCACAGCGCCGGAATGAACAACACCAGTGGCACCA
>JASHQT010000361.1 GCA_030039005.1 Bryobacteraceae bacterium | reverse complement strand
TACATCTCTTCGTATGTATTTGTTTTCGATAAGAGCAAGAAGTACGACATCGCGAGCATGGATTCACCGGTGCTGAAGCAGGTGAAGGTCGGTTTTGAACGCGAGACGCCGGCCGAGGATGGTCTCAAAATGCGCGGCATGATTCCGGCCGCGGTGGCCTTTGACGTGGCAACCGACGAGGGCGAGTCGCCGGCACTCATGCTTGACGCGCTAAACAGTGGAAAGATCGACGTCTTAATCACCTGGCAGCCGGCCATCGGGGCCTTTCTGCGGGCCGCTCCCAATCTGGAAGTTGTGCTGGTTCCGAATGAGCGTGCTTTGGGGCCGCCAGAGCAATATTCCTTCCCTATGTCGATGGGAGTTCGCGCGGGCAACGACGCGTTGAAGAAAAGGCTCGACGATGTGATCGCAGGCCACCAGGCGGAGCTTACGGCCATCTTGACCGAGAGTGGCGTGATGTCGTACGCACCGCGCAAGGAGGGGCAGTGAGGTTGAAGCTCGCGCTAGCCTTTCTAACGATGCTCTTTGTCATCGCGATATCGCTCGCCGCGCAGGATGGCGAAAAGCTGATCAAACAAAGCGACTGCTCGTCATGCCACGCGGTGGATCGGCAGGTGGTAGGACCGGCCTACGCAGATATCGCCAAGAGCCATGCCGGACAAAGCGATGCGGTTGACAAGCTAGCCGCAAAGATTAAAGACGGCGGCAATGGCATGACGCCTCATCCGGATTTGGCGGAGGCGCAGCGCACCGCCATGGCGAAGTGGATCCTCGCGCAAGCCCAATCGGCGGCCGGTCCGGCCCCCGGTCAATCGGCGGCGTATTCCTATACGCTGAAGGACGGCACTAAGGTCAGCTTGGATTTTCCGTTGTTTCTGGAAGGCCAGGCTCCCAAAGTGACTAAGGAAGTCTTCCATGGCTATCAGCTCTATAACTCGTACTGTTACCGCTGCCACGGCACCGATGCCAGCGGAAGCCAGCTCGCGCCTGACCTGCGCCACTCACTCGCGAACGGGATGAACCAGCGCGACTTTTTATCGGTGGCGATGGAAGGGCGAAAGGAACAGGGAATGCCCGCGTGGGCCGGCTTCCTCAGCGAGGATGATGTGGTTCACATTTTCAGATATGTAAAAGGACGCAGCCTCGATCTGGTATCTGGAGGCAGGCCGCCGTCCGCGCAAGATTAAAAAGGAGCTTTTGGAATGAACCCCCAAATAGGAGCTTTTGGAATGAAAGCAATGACGCAGCTTGGTCGCCTTGCAATCGTATTCGGGGCTTGCTTTGTGCTCGCTCCCGTGGTCTCCGTCGCCAACGAACCGCTCCAAAAGGATTCCCAGGACCCCAATCAGTGGGTCATTCCGTTGGGCAGCTATAGCGGAATTCGACACAGCAAACTAAGCCAAATCAACAGCAAGAATGCCGGAAAACTGAAAGTCGCCTGGACGATGTCCACCGGCACGCTGCGGGGTCAGGAAGGCCAGCCGCTGGTGGTGGGCAACATGATGTACTTCGAGAGCTCCTATCCCAACTTTGTCTATGCGATCGATCTTGACAACGTTGGACAGATCGTTTGGAAATTCGCGCCCGAGCAGGATAAGTTCTCGCCATCGGTGGCCTGCTGCGATCTGGTGAACAAGGGCGTGGCTTATGCCGAAGGCAAGATTCTGATCTCGACTCTGGACACGCATGTTTACGCGCTCGACGCCAAGACCGGCAAGGTCCTTTGGAGCGCTCAGAATGGGGATCCGCAGCTAGGTCAAACCATGACTATTGCTCCTCTGGTGGTCCACGACAAGGTGATCGTCGGAATCTCGGGTGGAGAATACGGTGTGCGCGGGCATCTCACGGCATACGATCTCAATACCGGCAAGCTAGTGTGGCGCGCCCACAGCGTGGGCCCCGACTCGGACATATTGTTTGATCCCGACAAGACCATCGACGGAGCCACACAAAAACCGGTCGGCCAGAATTCCAGTCTCCAGACGTGGCAAGAGGACGCGTGGAAGCTGGGCGGAGGCACAACTTGGGGCTGGTATACCTACGATCCTCAGCTCAATCTGGTGTACTACGGCAGCGGCAATCCAGGAACGTGGAACCCCGGGCAACGGCCGGGTGACAACAAATGGTCCACTAGTTTGTTCGCCCGAAATCCAGACACCGGCGTGGCGGCGTGGGTCTATCAGATGACTCCCCACGACGCTTGGGATTATGACGGCATCAACGAAAGTGTGCTTACTGACAGCGTGATTGACGGCCAAACCATCCCGACCATGACGCATTTCGATCGCAACGGTTTTGCCTACGTGCTGGACCGCCGAAATGGCAAACTTCTCAGAGCCAACAAATTCGATCCTTCCACCAACTGGGCTGAGAAGATCGACTTGCAAACGGGTCGGCCGGTGCTCAACGAGGCCAAGATGACGAAGGAAGACGTGAACGTAAAAGATATTTGCCCGGCCGCGCAAGGGGCGAAGAATCATCAGCCGGCTTCCTACGATCCCAAGAGCAAGTTGTTCTATCTCGGCACCAATCACATCTGCATGGACTACCAGGCATTCAGCGTCAAGTACCGCAGCGGTTTTCCCTACGTGGGCGCTACGCTGAGCATGTTTCCGGCCGATCACGGCGATGTGCGCGGCAGGCTGATCGCTTTTGATCAGGTGACCGGCCAGACCAAGTGGTCGGTGAACGAAATGTTCCAGGTCTACAGCGGGCCGCTGACTACCGATGGCGGCGTGCTCTTCTACGGGACGCTGGATGGCTGGTTCAAAGCCGCCGATCAGGCCACGGGCAAGATTCTGTATCAGTTCCACGCGCCTTCCGGCATCATCGGCAATCCCATCACGTACACGCACAAGGGTAAACAGTATGTTGCGGTGCTCACCGGAGTGGGCGGATGGGCCGCGATCGGACTCGCCGAAGGCCTGACCAAAGGAAGCGAAGGTTTGGGCGCCGTCGGCCTCACTTCGTCGCTCGCCGACTTCACGAACCTCGGAGGAACCCTGGTGGTTTTCTCACTCGAGTAGAGGGAGGGCTTGTCCACGTTAGTCGGGCCGCAGCTGTCATCCGCGGGAGGAGCGTGCTGACTCACTTGGGTCACCGGCGAACGAATCCGTGTAGTCGTTGATACCACGTCTCATACCGCCCGGCGCGGCCAGACCGGTTTTTCCCGAGGCGTAACTCCCTTACTGTGATCGCCACGACGACCCGGGACGGCTGGGTCGCGGCAGATGACCACAAGCGCTTACGCCTGCCAACCCGAGAGGAGGCGCTGTGAGCCCTCGTGGTTTGATTAAGGCGAAAAATGAGACGGGGAAATTTCACTTAGAACGGCATAATTTGTGGTCCTGTGCCTCTACAATGGGCGTACTGGAAGTCCGCGAGTAGAGATCTTCTAAAGAGAAGGCCCACAAAATGCTCTTGCGTCGCCTACTGCGATTTTCATTCTGCGCTCCGATTCTTCTGGCGGGCGCACTGACGGGTCAGTCCATAGTTATGCCAACTCTAGCTGCTGGCGCGCGCAGGGCCCGTCGGGAAGCGATATCGGTATCGCCGCCCACCGCCAGCGTAGCGCTTGGCGGAACTCAGCAGTTCACGGCGAGCGTTTCCTCTGGTGTCACATGGTCCGCTTCGGCGGGTACAATCAGCGCGACCGGTTTGTTCACGGCGCCCACGACGATGCCTGCCTCGCCAACCGTGCTGATCAAGGCCACCGCTTCACGCCGGACTGGCATCGCAAGAGTTACGCTTACTCAGCTAGAGCCGCAGACGATCACGTTCAATTCTCCGGCCACGCAGACGGTCGGAACGCCCCTGACACTATCGGCATCCGCGAGTTCCGGGTTGACAGTGACGTTCGCTTCCGAGACAACGGGGGTTTGCACAGTGAGCGGTATGACGGCCACCTTCGTCGCATCGGGCACTTGTACGATTCAGGCCTCACAAGCCGGCAACGGCACTTGGGCCGCGGCGACACCGGTCTCACGCAGCTTCACCGTGGATGCGGCGCCTTTGAAGCCGCAGTCAATCACGTTCAATTTTCCGGGGACGCAGACGGTAGGTGCTCCATTGACGCTTCAAGCCACGGCGAGTTCAGGCTTGGCGGTCAGCTTCGCTTCCGAGACGACCAGTGTGTGCACAGTACACGGCACGACAGCCACATTTGCCACGGCGGGCACTTGCACGATTCAGGCCTCGCAAGCCGGTAACAACATTTGGGCCGCCGCAGCACCCGTCTCACAGAGCTTCATAGTGCTCCCGGAACCGCAGACGATTACGTTCAATGCTCCATTGACGCAGACGGTGGGTACGCCCCTGACGCTATCGGCGACCGCGACTTCTGATTTGACGGTAACGTTCGCTTCCGAGACAACCGGCGTTTGCACAGTGAGCGGGACACCCAGCGAAACAACGGCCACGTTCCTCACACCTGGCACCTGCACGATTCTGGCCTCGCAAGCCGGCAACGCCACCTGGGCTGCCGCAACACCCGTCTCACGCAGTTTCACGGTGAACGCGGCGAAACCGACCATCACCTCGTTCAATGCCACGCCCAGCGTAATAAACTTGGGCTCCACGAGTTCTCTCAGTTGGGTGACTACGGGAGCGGTCAGCGTTGCCATCACGCCGGGAACCTTTACCTCGACCTTGGCGAGCGGTTCTACTAGCGTGAAACCGGCATCGACCACGACTTACACACTCACTGCGACGAATACCGCCGGTTCAGTGACCGCAACAGCTCAAGTCACGGTAAGTGCGGGCGGACCACTAACGATCACGACGGCTTCGTGTCCGGTGGGAACGCAAGGCGCATCCTATGCCGGTTGCACGATTACGGCGACTGGGGGTACTCCACCCTACACGTATTCGGTGAGCACGAGCGGGAATTATCCGCCGTTGCCCGAAGGGATGTCCCTGAACTCAAGCACCGGCGCGGTCACTAGTTCGCAGATCGGCGGTCAGGGCACCTACACAACGGAGTTCGTGCTGACAGATTCCGCGAATACTACAGCCACCTTGCCGATCACATTCGCGATCAATGGGAATAATGCGTTCTTAGCGAGCATTTTTCCCTCGACGTCCATCTTCCATCATCGGGTCGATGCCGCCACCACCGGTTTGCCGGTAGACACCTCTCCCGCTGCTCCGATGTACAGCGGGTACCTGCCGGAGACGATCAGGGTGTTCTTCGGCAACACTTCGGGCGCACCGTATCCAAACGGAATACCCGCATTCGAGGTTCCCAACAATCAGCCCGAAGTGCCGGTCTCGACCACTGTGTATCAATCCTATTTCACGTCCGGCCCCATCCCGGCGAATGCTCCGGTTGAAGGCACCAGTTACTCCAACGGCGACCGGCATGTTCTGATTTATCAGCAGGCCAGTGGCAGCAACCCTCCGGCGCTGTGGGAGATGTGGCAGGGAATCTATGAGGGGGGCCCGTGGACCGATTCCTCGAACGCGATGTGGCCGGATGTCACTTCCAATGCCCTGACGTCTCAGGGAAACGGGACAACCGACGCGGCCGGGCTTCCCGTGGCTCCACTTCTCGTCAATGCGGATGAAGTGATCGGCACTGGCACACCAAGTTCGCCGAACGGCACGGTTCAACACCCCATACGATTCACGCTCAACCACATGCTGAACTATTGGGTGTGGCCCTCTACGCAAACCGCGGGCGTTGGCTCTTGCACGACTTCGGGAGGAAGTACGATCCCCACGGAAAGCCAGATCTCGCAGTCTTCTCCACCGGCGAGTTGCACGATGACAGGCCCGGCCGGGGAAATCTATCGCCTCAAGGCATCCGTGCCGACGCCTGCTTGCGCGTCCACCAGTCCCCAAGCGGCGATCATCATCACGGCCTTCCGAAACTACGGAATCATCCTCGCCGACAACGGGATGAGCGGTGGCCTCATCGGCACACCGGATGCGCGCTGGAACGACGACGACCTCAGTTGCCTCACGAACATCATCTTGAATGACTTCGAACCGGTGAATGTGTCGAGTCTCATGGTCAGCAACGACAGTGGCGCGACCGCACACTAGGGGGTAGCGCCCGTATTCTTAGGATATTGACGTTTCGCGTTGGTAACAGCCCTTCCAGCGACGACGCAAAGCAGTCCAGCGCAGGCCGAAAGTGCAGGGGAACGCTAGCTGACTACACGGGGCTATTTCCCTAATGCCCAAAAGGAGGACTAGCATCCTCGTAGACCAGATGGTCACCACCGAGTTCAGCAACTCAAAGCACTCCGCGCCATCCCGAGAACTCCAGCGGAGTTCTTCACCTATGACCACGAGCGATTCTTCTTCGCTTCCCAGCAAGGCTTGCAAACTTCCCGGAAGCTTACTTGATTTCGCACGCGGCTCGCTGTTAACCTTCGTCCAGGGAGATCAATGGCTCGCGGGTTCACGTTATTACTGACCTTGCTCCTGCTGGCCGGTATTCCCGGCTTTGGCCAGATCATCACTCCCGGCGTTGGATACCCCGGTGGCGGATATCCAGGCCGACCGTATCCGCAAGGCACACCGGGAGGTCAGGCGCCGAACAGCAGGCGGGACCAGGCCGCGATGACGTTCACCGGAATGTTGAGGAGGATTGGAGACAACAATGTCGTCGTTGAGTCCGACGACAAGACCATCAGTACTATCTCCATCGCGAAATCGACTAAATACAAGGGCGTTTCCGGCGCTTCCGCACAGATCGGCGATTTTCAGCCTGGCGATCACGTCCGCATTGATGCAACGCAAGTCAACAACGTCTACCATGCCTCGACGATGACGATGGTCAGGGAGGGCACACTGGACGAGCACGTGGCCGCGTCGCAGGCGATGAACGACACGTCGCGCCCCTTAGCTCGCGATTCCATGAGTGGTTCCGCGAGCAACGCGTCGGTGGGCTCATCAAGCGGCGACCAGGGCAGTCCTAGATTGCGCCAGGCAACTTCGAGTCCGGACAGCACTACGAGTAGTTCGACGAGCAATTCGCCGGCCAGCGCCCCAAGTAACAATGACGACCCTCCCAAGCTGCATCGGGCTACGGGAAGTTCGGACGTCACGCCGAGCCCGCAAATCGCGCCGGGAACTCCCGCCAGCACGTCTGCGTCTCGTCCGGCGCCTTCAACCACGCGCGATGCCGACGACGATGATCCGCCGCAGTTGAAGCGCGGAAGCTCGGCCGGCGGTAGCACGCCATCCACTAATTCCGACGCGACGGTAGCCGATGCACGACCGACCCTTCAGGCCGACACCGCCAACGGCGTCACGCGGATGCCCTCTCCGCCGCGGGTTGCCGCACCGACGGAAGGAGATTCTTCGTCCGTGAATGGGAACACGCGACAGAGAATGCCCGCATCCGGAGACCCGTTCATCGATCAGGCGCGGGAAGAGGCTTTTGCTTTCACCGAAACTCTTCCCAATTACGTGGTTAAGCAGTACACTACGCGATACGCGGCCCAGGTGGCGCGCGGTAACCAGACCGCCTGGCAGGCGCTGGACCATGTTACCGCCGACGTGATCGAAGAGGATGGCACCGAGAAATACAAGAATATTCTGGTTAACGGTCAACCGCCCAGAGTGGATGTCGAGAAGACCGGATCATGGTCGCGCGGTGAATTCTCCAGTCTGCAACTGGACGTGCTGTCTCCCAGCACCAACGCTCATTTTCACGGCAAACAATCCACGAGAATTGTGAACCGGGCCGCGTTCCTTTATGATTTCTCGGTGGAGCGACCCAACTCGCACTGGCACATCGAAGCGGAGGGCCAGTCTGATCAGCCGGGCTACACGGGTTCCATCTGGATCGACAAAGAAAACTACCGGGTGCTGCGGATCGAGCTGTCTGCACAAGACCTGCCGAGGACGTTTCCTCTCGACACAGTGGAGTCGGCGGTCGATTACGACTATGTGTTCATTGGTGAGGGCAAATATCTGCTGCCGGTCCACTCGGAGGCGCTGAGCTGCGCGCACGGGGCGAGCGGGTGCACCCGGAACGTCATCGAGTTCCGGAACTACAAAAAGTTCACGGCTGACAGCAGCATCACGTTCGATCCCGAAAAATAGGGAAATGAGTCAATATCAGCCCTATCCTACGCTGCTGTGCTGCGTTAATGGATTTTCCATGAAGCCGCGTTTTGGCAGGTCACTCCTGGCGGCGTAGTGTTTACGGGCAGCTCCGTTTTTGGCATGCTTCCGTGCGACGACTTCGAGCCAGTCAGCGCGCCGAGTGGTGCCAATTTGAAGAGGGTTTTGGCGACTCGCCGGTAATCGGTCGCTGAGACTTAGCGATCAGTGGCATCCACGAAACTCCGATTGTTTGCTGGCGCAGTAAACCTACTTGTATGCCGCTTGCATGCATGCTTGCCGCGATATAGTTCCAGAGGCCGTTGCTTGTCTGCCAGGCAACGGAGGCGGAGCGGGTTAGGGCTTCGGAGCTCAGCAGTACGAAGCCTTTTCCAGCCCAGCTATGAGTGACTCATATTCGCCGTCTGCGGTTCGCGCGTAGAGTCACCAACTCCGGCAACTCAACGGGTTTTTCAGCTTCGGGAACACTCCCACAACACGTCGTTCGCTTCCAGTCTGAATCCCCCTATAGTCAAGGCGCCCGCATAAGCTCCTACATAAACAGCAAAAAATCGTCAATTTCTCACTAGATTATTGACGTGCCCAATACGTTGATATAAGCTCCGACCAGCGTGATGGCGGGCCGGTGCTAAGGGTATCGGCTTGACCAATTCCGTGTCATGGGGAGAATTTGCATGCGCCAAGCAGCGCTCGTAGTGTGTTTGTTCATCTGGGCCTTTGTAGCATTTGCTCAGACCGATCGCGGCACTATCACAGGAACGGTTCTGGACGTGTCGGGCGCCGTAATACCCACCGCCTCCATCGAGGTAAAGAACACCGCGACCGGCGAGGTTTATACGGTAGGCGCCACAGGCACGGGCAATTACACGCTCGCCAACTTGCCCGCAGGCACCTATGAGTTCACGGTGACCGCCGTGGGCTTCAAGAAATATATCCGGCCGGCCATCACTGTCCAGGTGGCCGAGACTACCCGTGCGGATGCGACCCTTGAGGTGGGAGCTGCCTCCGAGTCGATCACGGTCAATACCGAAGCTCCACTGCTGAAATCGGACAGTTCCGAAATAAGCCATCAGATCGATTACACTGAGGCGGATAACATCCCTCTGTTCACCCTCAACGGGAGTGGCAATGAAGGCATCGGCAACATTCGGGACCCGCTGTCGGTTCTGACCGTCCTGCCGGGAGCGAATTTCGTTTCCGATGTGGAGGTTCGCATTAATGGCCTGCCGTCGGGTTCGCAAGCCATTCGAGTGGAAGGCCAGGACTCCACCAATGGTTTTATGCAAAATGCCAGCCAGGGGGTCCAGCCAAGTGTGGACGCCATTCAGGAAGTGTCGGTCCAGACCAGCAACTTCGCGGCTGAGTACGGCCAGGTTGGTGGCGGATACATCAACTTCACCATGAAGTCGGGCACAAATGAGTACCACGGCTCCGGTTACGACTATTTCCAGAACTCGGCCCTGAACGCGGGAATCCCGTTCACGGACAACCCGACCACCGGCGTCGGTCTCGTCAAGAATCCATTGAACCGGAACGATTACGGGGTCACGTTGGGCGGACCGCTCAGCATTCCGAAACTCTACAACGGCAAAGACAAGACATTCTTCTTCTTCAACTTCGAGCAGTTCCGCCAGAGCGTGACGACGACGAATCTGATTGCTACAGCCCCCTTGCCAGAATGGACGGGGTCGGATCCCCGGGGTGCAAACTTCGGTCCGACGTTGGCAAACGGCCAGCCGAATCCGGGTAACATTGAGAACCCGTTAGGCCCGTTTTTGACTGCGGGGTTCGGCACACCCTCTCCCACAGGCCAAGTCGATCTGATTGGCGAGTTGTTTGACCCCGAAACGGCCCACTATGTGAACGGCGGGGCGCTCGGTTCCGGGATCGTGGAAGATCCGTTCCCGAATAACATTATTCCGTACAGCAGAATGGATGCGTCCTCGCTCGCCTATCAGACGCTGTTCATCAAGCCCACTGAGGGCGGGCTAGTGAACAATTCCGTTCAGCCGCCTTACTCCAACTACCGGCACACCACGATTCCCTCGATCAAGATCGATCAGAACCTTAGCTCGACAATGAAGATATCCGGTTACTATTCCCAGACGTACACCTATTCGCCCAATGCCAATGGATTCGCGCCGGAACTGTCGCCAGCCACGCCCCAGAATCAGAGGGCGCAAACCATCCGCGCTAATTTCGACGACACCCTCACGCCCACCCTGCTGCTACATGTCGGCGTCGGTCTTCTGTACTTCAACCAGGACGACTATCCGCCGTCCTTTAACGCAGGCCAGATCTTGGGTTGGGGGGCGAACCAGCAATACCCCGCGAATAACATCATGCCTCAGGTCTCCGGCTTGTCCAGTTTCTTTGAGGGTGGCATGAATCTGGGTTCCGGGTTCTTCGCTCCCACACCCGGCGTCGGATTCGACGGGGCCCAGGATGAGAAGGAGTACAAGCCGACGGCGAACGTCAGCTTAACCTGGGTGAAAGGGAATCATACGTTCAAGTTTGGTGGGGAGATGGTCGTAGAAGGTTTCCCCACGCAGAGTTCCAGCCGCGCCAACGGCCTCTATGGTTTCAGCTACGAAGAGACCCAGAATCCTTGGGAGTATACCAGTACCGCAATCGGCCCCAGCTCGGTCTTTACGTCTGGGAACCCGTATGCCAGCTTCCTGTTGGGGGCGGTGGACAACATCAACGCTTCCGCGATTACCGACACGCGGTTGGGCAAACATTCGTTGGGCTTCTTTGCGCAGGACAGTTGGAAGGTTACCCGGAAACTCAGCCTGGAGCTGGGTCTTCGCTGGGACTATTCCACGCTGTTGGAGGAGGAGCACGGGCGCATGCAGAGCGCCAACTTCCAGGAGCCGAATCCAAACCTGATTCCAGCGGATTCGAGCACCCCGTTGACCGGACTTGTGGTTTATCAAAAGCAGTACAACAACAACTATCCTTTCGCGTTTGGACCGCGCCTCGGAGTGGCCTACCAGATCGATTCCAAGACGGTGTTCCGAGCGGGCGCGGGCATCTCTTACGCCGCCTCTGGCGGCAACGCCGGCTTGTCGAGTACCGATGCCGACTTCTATGGCGCTTTTGCCCCGGAGGGAACCGGCCAGACCCTCGGCGGATCGGGCGCCGGCGCGATCTATTTCAAGGATGGAAATCCGTTTGCTCCCGGCAACATCTATGGCAACGGACCACTCACGGCCCCGCTCAGCGGTGCCGCCTTCCCCTCAGTGACTTCCAGTTCGGGCTGCGGCGTAGCCCCTGCTTACGCTACTCCGTGCAAACCGATCGATTCGCCGTTCATTACCATCGACAAGGGCACGGGACGGCTGCCGCGCATTTTCAATTGGAGCATCGGGTTTCAGCGCCAATTCCTCCCCAGCCTGGTGATGGAGGCCGCCTACGTCGGCAACCGCGGCGCATGGTTTACGGCGCCGGTCCTGGACGCGGAAGCCGAGAATGGACTTACCCCGGCCGGGCTGCTGGCCGAGCGGGAGTACGGGAACACCACCGGAATCAATGTCAACAACCCGGCTCAACTGGCCTTGCTCACCCAGCCGATCAGCAGCCCGGCTGTGATCGCAGCGTTTCCCGCGCTGGCGAATCCGAATAATGTGTATCCGGGATTCCCGGACTATGAACCTTTGAACCAGGCTCTGCGGGCCCATCCGCAGTGGATTGGTGTTCCTCCCTTCCTGGGACCGCCGCTGGGCGATACCTGGTACGATTCACTTCAGGTGAAGCTGACCAAGCGTTATTCTCACGGGTTGACCGTGGCGGGTTCCTATACATACCAGAAGACATTGATCCTCGGCACCACCTCCGCCACGCCCTACTTTACGGCCGGCCAGGTGGTCGTCAATGACGTCAACAACCGCATGCAAAACAAGCAACTTTGCAGTTGCGACTATCCGGAGGTGCTGACCGCCACGTTCAACTACACCACGCCGAAATTTGAGGCGAATGGCGCCGGAATGCATGCCTTGTCGTGGTTTGCGCGCGACTGGACCTTCGGCGGCGTGCTGCGCTATCAGAGCGGGGTGCTGCTGCAAACGCCCGCCTCTGAAAACAACTTCCTGTATCAGCTCGGTGTCGGTACGCAGGATAACCCGGCGGTATTCGGCGCACCCGACGGCCTGGAAAACTACGTTCCAGGCCAGCCTTTCTTCTCGGTGAATCCGAACTCACACTTCGACCCGACCAAAACACTGGTGCTAAATCCCAAAGCGTGGACGGACGCGCCTGCGGGAACATTCGGTGTCTCCGCGCCGTACTACATCAACAACCGCTGGCAGCGGCAACCGGCTGAAACGCTCAGTGTGGGGCGAATCTTCCGGGTTAAGGAAAAGTATCAATTCCAGATTCGAGCGGAGTTCCAGAATCCGTTTAATCGGGTGTTCTACAACGAGCCGGTTTCTGGCTACCCCAACGGTGCTTATACTCCGGCAGCTTACCTAAACCCCTTCCCGATCAAGGGATCTACCAGTGGGGCGTTGTCGGGAGGCTATGGCTTCGTCAACGAGTTTAACGGCGGGGGGACGAGCAACTCCGCCGCCACGGGACTCGCCACCGGACTCACTACATTACAACCGAGAACGGGCCAAATTGTGGCGCGCTTCACTTTCTGACGCAGCGCCGCTTCGCTATTAAACCGTTCGCCTTTAAGTCATGGGCCTCGCCGGGCAACCGGTGAGGCCTGTTTGTTCGGATCGTCAGTGGCAGGGCTGGCCGGTACCTTCGCGCAGATTCACAATCCGATCCACCACCGTCTGCGGCCACGCCTCGCATTCCCCGGCCAGCCAGTGGACCTGGATGCGATCCACCTCGGTGTCTTTGCCTAACCCGAAATGTACTCTGGGATCATTGGCCGCGAGATAACTGCCATCGCCCCTCACCCAGCGTCTGGCCGATGTGCCGTTTTTCCGCACCAGTTCCACCACGCTTCCGTATCCGGAACGGTTGGTGCGGACCCCCTCCAGATGAACCAAGATCCAATGACCGCGGTGGGGCACTGTGTTCAACAGCAGGTGCGCGGGGCCATTGTTGGTGGTGACCAGAATATCGATCCCGCCGTCGTTGTTCACATCGCCGAAAACCGCCGCCCGGCCGACCTCCACGGGCTGCAGCGCGGATCCGGCCGAAGCGGTGATGTCCTCGAATCCCTGTCCCTTGCCTCTGTTGCGCAGCAATAAGTTGCGTTGGCGGTACGGATACTTCTCGCCCTGCTCGGTCGCCATGGCAGCCACCGCTCCATTAGCGCTGAAAAAATCAAGCAGTCCGCGATTTTCCATATCGAGCAAGCCGACGCCAAACCCGCTGTAAGGCAGGGAAATGTGGGATATTCCGCTTTGCTCGGTGGCATCGGCGAATTCTCCGTTCGGCTGCCGCTGGAACACGGTGAACGACTCGGTGGGAAGGTTGGTGACGATCACCGATTCGCCTCCGTCGCCGTAAATGTCTCCGGCCGCAATGCCCATGCCGGCACGGGCCTGGCCGTCGGAAGCGTAGGCGAGCCCGTGCGTGAGGCCCCCCTCGTGGAATACTCGGTCCTTCGGGTTCGATTGCGGCGTGCGCGGAGAACTGATCCAGAGATGATTGGCCGCGCCATCGTTGGCCACCAGGAAGCCCGGATAGCCGTCTGTACCGAAATCTCCGGTCAGAATACCCAACCCCGGCCCCCTTTTGGCGTTCAGGCCCACTTCTTCCGTCACGTCTTTGAATCGCCCGTTCCCCAGGTTGTGAAAAAGTTGCGTCACAGTTGGTTTAAATGGCTTCGGCCCGCAATAGTCCTTTGAACCCTGTGGCAAAAAACAAGGGCCGCCCAGAAACTCGACGTAGTGAACCACGGCCAGATCGAGGAGGCCGTCCCGATCGTAGTCGATAAACGCGGCACTGGTGGACCAGCCGGATGAGGCCACTCCCGCGGCTGCGGTCACGTCTGTAAAAGTGCCGTTTCCATTGTTGTGATAAAGAATGTTGTGCCCGTAATTTGTGACATAAAGGTCGGTGTAGCCGTCGTTATCATAGTCACCAGCCGCGACGCCCATGCCCTGATCGGCATGCCCCAGGCCGGCCGATTCGGTAACGTCGGTGAAGCTGGGTTTGCCGCTGGGATTGAGGTTATTGCGGAACAGACGGTTGCCGGGTTTCCATCCCGCGGGTACCGGGACCAAGGCATTGCCCCGCGGACCGACCGGATAGCCCTGGACCAGAAAAACATCCAGATCCCCGTCATTGTCGTAATCGATTAGCGCGGCCCCGGACCCCATCACTTCAGGTAACAGGTATTCTCCCGTCGCGCCGGAATACTGCCAGAAATCGATCCCGCTCTGTCTGGCGACATCCTCAAAGAGGGGAGCGCTGTGCGGCGGGGAGGGCTTGCACGAGATGCAAAGGCCAAGCAGCGCGAGCAGGAAATACCGCGATTTCACTTGCAACACAATCCCACAAGGTATAACATCAGGTCAAATTGTGAAGCGGGGAACGGCGGCAATTAGTGTGGGGACCTTAGCCGCGCTATTGATTTGGGTCTTCGATATTTCCTGCTCCCGCCCGGTTCCGCCCATCCCGGCCGTTTCCCTGGATGGTCTCGACCCGGACGTGCGCGCTGCGATTGAGAAGGCTCGCGACGAGGCCACGGCACAGCCCAAGAGTGCGCAAGCTTCCGGACGTTTCGGTATGGTGCTCGAAGCCCACACGCTTTATTCGCCCGCCGCGCTCGCCTACGAACGGGCCATTCGTCTGGACCCTAACCAATTCGCATGGCGATATTATCTGGCTGTTGCGCAGGAAAATGCGGGCCGGCCGGATGAAGCTCTGGCTGCAGTTTCAGACGCATTGCGTATCCGCCCGGACTATACGCCCGCTATCCTGAAGCGCGGGGCGCTGCTCCTGAAACTGGGACGTTTCGGGGAAAGCGACGCTGTGCTCGAGCCGCTACTGGCGCAAAATCCCGGCTCAGCCGAGACGCTCTACACCCTGGGGCGGCTTAAGTTCGCGCAAGGGGACTTCACTGCGGCGGAAGATTTCTACCGCCGGGCTTCGGAGGCGTACCCAACATACGGGGCCGCATGGTTCGGCCTGGCGGAAGCCGGAAGGAGGCTGGGGCACAACGCAGAGTCCGAGAAAAACTACCGGTTGGCGGAGAGCTACAAAGGCCGGAACCCGCCATCGGAGGACGGGTTGCTCCGCGAAGTCCTGAAGCTGGCGACCGGTATTGAAAATCGCTTGGCCGAAGCCAAACGGCTCATGGATCATAGACAGTTCGACGAGGCATCGCGGATTTATAAGGAGGTTTTGACGCGCCATCCGGACAACCCGGATTGTCTCGTGAACCTTCTATATATGGCTCAGTTCCCGAACCAGTCGTCTCCGGAGGAAGTGGAGGCCCTCTACGCGACCGCCAGCCGAGTCAGCCCTGATGTTCCGCAGGTCTATCTGTACTATGGCACTGCTCTTGCCAGCCAGGGTAAATATGGAGCGGCCGCTGCTGCGATCGAGAAAGGGATCTCATTAAAACCCGACGACGGGGAGGCTCAGGCCTGGTTCGCGGATATACTGATGAGGCAGCATCGGCTTGCCGAGGCGATCGAACATTATCGCCTCGCATTGTCGGTGGATCCTTCGTTTCGTCCAGCCCGGCTGATGCTGGGCCAGCTTCTGATCACTACAGGCCGTAGCCGTGATGCCATCTCCGTGTTGCTCCCTGCCCTCGACCGAAATGACAAGGTCACGCCTCTCTTCCTGATGACCCTGGCGCAAGCCTACGCCAACACCGGCGACCCGGCCAAGGCGATCGAGCGTCTAAAACAAGCCCGGCCCCTGGTAGTCCAGTCAGGCCCTCCCAACTTGCTGGCGCAGATTGACCAGGGGTTGGCGCAACTTGGGTCACACCCTTGATCTTAATCAAGGCGAACGGCTGGCGTCCTGCCGCAAAAGCGTTGCCTTCCCTGGCGGTATAATCATGCCCCCCACCATGCATTTCTCCGTGAAAGTCTTGCGCCAGACTGCGTATCCAGTGGCGGTCGTCGTCCTCGTTCTAATCCTTTCTTCGCGCGTTGCGCGAACGGGAGATGATGCGAACGCGATTCCCGTGCGGCTGATCGTGGTGAATTCAGCCGAAGATGCGCAGGCTATTCTGAACCGGTTGAAGGCGGGCGCCGATTTCGCCGTCCTGGCGCGCGAAGAGTCCGTGGATCCGACATCCTCCGAAGGGGGCTTCCTGGGGAAAATCGATCCTGCCTCGCTGCGGGACGAATTGCGAGACGGGCTGCGCGCCGTACAACCGGGGCAGCTTTCGAGCGTCGTTAAATTACCATCCGGGTACGCGATTCTGCAGGTGTTGACGGCCGCGGAGGCCGCGGATCTGGGGAAGGCCGACCGCGCCCTCCAGGCCGCCATCAGCGCCGAAGGGAGCATCAGGCTGGCTCCCCTGGTGGGCGGACAGGATGAGGCCATGTCGCGTTTATTCCATCGCACCATGCCGGAAGGCTGGAGCCAGGACTTGCATGCGGTCTGCGAGGCCTACCGTCAGTCGCCGTTGACGCTCATGAAGGAGCTGGACGCGCTGGTGGACCCGGCGAACAAAGAGAGCCCGCTGCACGCCAAGTCCACAAGGCCGAACGACGCCCTGGATGTTTACATGACCAGGGGGCAGCTCTACGCTTATCAGGGCGATATGGCCCACGCTGTCGCGGAGTGGGAGATCGCCTATCGGATCGCCCTGGCGGATGTTCCACGGGCTGTGCCGCTGATGGAAGAAGTGCTGGGGGTCGGTTACCTGCACAAATCCGAGATGGACAACGACGTCTATCGGCATCCGGGTGAGCGGTGTATTTTTCCGATTCGTCCGGATCTCCATTACACGCAAACAGCCGCCTCGGCGAAAGCCATTGAATATTTCACGAAGTATCTCGACCGAAAGCCCGATGATCTCGAAGTGAAATGGCTGCTGAACCTGGTTTACATGACGCTGGGGAAGCACCCCTCCGGCGTTCCGCCACGATACCTGCTGCCACTCGCGACATTTGGATCCAGTGAGAGCATCGGACGCTTCACCGATGTGGCTCCTCAGGCAGGGCTGAATCTGTTTGCGATGGCTTCCGGCGTGGCGGTCGACGATTTCGAGAATAACGGCCGGTTTGACGTGGTTACCTCGACCTACGATGCCTGCGAACCGATGCACTTTTTCCATAACAACGGAGACGGAACGTTCACCGATCAGGCCGCAAAAGCCGGGCTCAGCGACCAGTTGGGCGTCGCCCTGAACCTGGTGCAAGCCGACTACAACAACGATGGGTGCACCGACCTTCTGGTTTTGCGGGGAGCATGGCAGTCGCAGAACGTGGCGCAGCGCAAGTCGCTGCTTCGCAACAATTGCAACGGGACTTTCACGGATGTTACCAAAGAGAGCGGGCTCGCGACTCCGGCTACAAATACACAGGCGGCGGCGTGGGCCGATATCAACAACGACGGTTTTCTCGACCTTTTCGTGGGCAACGAGACCGGCCCCAGCCAGCTCTTCCTGAATAATGGCGACGGCACCTTCACGGACATCTCGCATTCCGCGGGTATCGACCGGAGCGCCTTCACCAAGGCGGTCGCCGCGGCCGATTACGACAACGACGGCTACGTGGATTTCTACGTTTCCAACCAGAATGGCGCCAACTTTCTTTACCACAACAATCACAACGGGACATTTACCGAAATCGCCAGCCAGGCCGGCGTACCCGGCGTCGGAAGGGGGTTTGGGGCGTGGTTTTTCGATTACGACAACGATGGCTGGCCCGACTTGTTTGTCGGGAGCTTTTACGCGTCGATCGAGGAAACCATGGCGACTTACCTCGGGCTTGCGCAAAAAGCCGGGACCATGAAGTTATACCGCAACCTGGGGAATGGAAAGTTCCAGGACGTTTCCAAAGAGACCGGACTAAACAAGGTCTTCATGCCCATGGGGGCGAATTTCGGCGACGTGGACAACGATGGCTATTTAGATATCTATCTCGGCACGGGAAATCCTTCGTATGCCTCGCTGCTCCCGAATGTGCTGCTCCGCAACAAGGAGGGAAAATCCTTTGTCGACGTCACGGCTTCCTCCGGCACGGGCGAACTGCACAAGGGACACGGTGTCGCCTTCGCGGACATCGACAGCGACGGCGATGAAGACATCATTACTTCGATCGGCGGCGCAGTCCCCGGGGACAGCCATGCTTTCCGTCTGTTCGAAAACCCCGGCAATGGCAATGACTGGATCAGTTTGAAGCTGGTGGGAGTGAAGGCAAACAGATCCGCGATCGGAGCCCGGATCAAAGTAACCGTGAAAGACCAGACCGGCGCCGTGCGCTCCATCTATCGCACCGTCAACAGCGGAGGATCCTTCGGCGCATCGCCATTGGAGCAGCATATCGGGTTAGGGAAATCGGCGCAGAACGTGAGCATCGAAATATTATGGCCCGGAGGCAGCGGGACGCCGCAGACATTTTCCAACGTGGGAAAGAACCAGTTTATCGAGATCAAAGAGTTTGCCACGGAATACACGAAGCTGGAGCGTCGCCGGGTGCGCCTGGGGGGCGCGAAGGGAGTTCCATGAAAGGCGCGCTGTTATTGGCCCTTGCGGCTTGTTTTTTTGTAGATAAGGTCGGCGCTGCCGCGGCGGCGCGCTACCCGGTTACCGCGCTGATCCTGAGCATAGACAAGCCGCATCGAACTTTTGTCGCATCCTGTACGGCTGTCCCCGGGTACATGAAAGCCATGGTGATGCCGATCGTGGTACGCGAGTCGAAAGCCCTCGAAGGCCTGAAGCCCAGTATGTTTGTGGATTTTACCCTGGTCGTGGAAAAAGATCGCTCCTATGCCGAGAACGTTCGCCTTCATGAATACGAAAATCTGGCGCAGGAACCGCTGCTGGTTCGCCGGCTGGAAATGCTGGCCAGACTCGACAAAGCGAATCCTCCGCCGGCGCCGATTGCCATCGGGGAGCCGGTGCCGGACTTCACGCTCACCGATCAGACCGGGCAGCGCGTGAGCCTTTCACGGTTCGCGGGCAAGGTGGTGGGAGTCACCTTCATTTACACCAGTTGTCCGCTCCCGGATTTTTGTTTCCGGCTGTCCAACAATTTCGGACGCGTTCAGAAGCGCTTCGCGGCGAGGATGGGCAGCGATCTGGTGTTGCTGAGCATCAGCTTCGATCCGGCTCACGACACGCCGGAGGTCCTGGCGAAGTACGCGAGCACCTGGAACGCCGATCCGAATTCGTGGCACTTTTTGACTGGAACACCCGCTGAGGTAAAGGCGGTGTGCCGCAGGTTTGGCCTGAACTTCTGGCCAGATGAGGGGTCTCTGGCGCATTCCCTGCATACGCTTGTCATTGACCGCGCCGGCAAACTGGCGGCCAACCTCGAGGGCAACCAGTTCAGCGCGGAGCAGCTGGGCGATTTTGTAGAGACCACGCTCAACCACGTCAGGTAATGATCCGATCAACGGCTTCAGCATGCTGCTTCGACGTGTCCCAAGCCCATTGGCTTGCCACGATGGGTCCGTTCTTTGGCTCGAGCAAAGGTTCAGTACTCTGGCGACCGTGTGGTTGAGCAACTCGCCGGGGGTTCGAAAGGCCAAACGTTTGTACCCACAAAAGGCAACGGCACTTTCGCTGGCCGGCATCTTTGTTTCGGGATCGGCACTTCCTCGAGGACGATTTTTGTGCCTGATGTGTGCAGACGGCAAAACGCGGCCCCAATCCGATAGTGGACCGAAGAGTATCAGGGCCGTCAGGATACCCTGATTCGGAAAATCCACGACACAGATTTGGCGCAGGCGGAAGGGCAGGTAAGTAACTGAATGCGAATCAGCGGTTTAGGATGGTGGCCAGGGACGGAATCGAACCGCCGACGCCAGCCTTTTCAGGGCTGGACTCGCCCAATCTCAACTGACTGATTCCGCCTGACTTACCCATCGTTTTCCCTCTCGAAACGCCCATAATTTTGGAATGATAATGGAATAAATCGCCAGCCTTCAGTTGACGAGTCTATCCACCACCCTCCGTTGCGAGTCCGGCACGAACTGCTGGTAATAATCCAGCGTCGTGCTGGCCCGGCTATGCCGCATCAGCGCTTGCGCATCCTTCACATCCGCGCCCTTGAGCTTGAGCCAGGTCGCGTAGGAAGTCCGCAAACAGCGCCAGTTGACGAAACCTAATTTCAGGTTCCGCGCGACAGGCTTGATATGCCGCACCAGGATATTGTTGTCCCGCATCGGAGCGCCGGAGGCTACCGACTGAAACACCAAATCGCCCGGCGCATCCGATTTCACCGCGCGGTAACGCCGCGTTGCATGCCCGGCCTTGACTTCCACCGTCAGAAGCTTCAGCCGATGAATGCGTTCGATGACGGCACGGTTAACCGGAATGGTCGCATTGCTGGACTCGCTTTTCGGCGCGCCCCAATCGCCCCGGCAATACCGCTCCTCAATCGTAATCGCATCCGCATGCACGTTACGCCAGCGAAGCCCTACTAGCTCGCTTACGCGCAAGCCCGTGAA
>JASHQT010000360.1 GCA_030039005.1 Bryobacteraceae bacterium | reverse complement strand
ATCGACACCCATTCGTTCGGCCACTTCATGCGCGAAGCGGGTGCGCTTGTTCAGCGTGCCGGGCTTGCGGCCACCCTTCTTCACGTGGCCGGGCTGAAAGGCTGTTTTAGGGGCGCGCCGTTTCGTGGGCGCGGTAACTTGGCCCGGCGCTACGGGGACCAGGGCGGTTTCGTTCTTGATTCGTTTCTCCAAAGCATGGGTCCTGAGATGGGTTCACGTGAGGTTGTGCCCGGCTGCCTGCCCCAGGCTAGTTTTCCAGGGCGCTCCGCGAAGCACGCGCACAGATTTTTCGAGCTAGCTCAGTGACAGTCATAACCGTCATCTTCGTAAGCCGCTGATTTGACAGCCCCGTCACTTTTACCAAATTGATGTTCGGCTCGTGGCGGGCCTTCGTCGCAAAATTGACAACACTATTTCAAGGCAACCGTTGCGTTTCGGTCTCACAAAGGAGCGTCATCAGAGTGACGCCCGAAAAGACCGCCGTCATCGCTTATCTTGCTCATCCACAAGACTTTAGCTCAAGATGACGCTTATGACGGTTCCGATCCCTACGTGTAGGGGGCGGGGTATAGGGGGAGGGGGAGGGGGTGACGGTACTCTCTATATTCTTCTCTGAAAAAAGAATATAGAGGCGTCATACCGTCATCGAATCTTCCTAACCCCTTGTGAACACACGCCCGAGCCTATGACGGTTTGCCTTTTTCTTCGCCCGTCACACCCCGTCATACCGTCATCGCGTTACGCGGCCTTCGGCAAGCTCATTTGCGGCCCCGTCCGGGAAATCTCCCAGTGAGAACGCAGCCTGGCTGACCGCTTCAGCTTCCGTACATCGATATCCGACGCCCGGAGCACGGGAGCCAGCCGCGTCAACCTGTGAGCCAAGTCCTCGGCGGACGCTGGCCAATACTTCAAGTCTTTCGGCCACCCCAGCGTCAGGTCATTAAGCTGACTCAGAAGCTCCCGCGTGCTGATCTTCATGCTTTCGCCCGGCGCGATCCTTTTCTCGGCCCACTCCACCACGGCAGTGGCTACGGTATCGGCTTCCACCAGGTCCAAGTTGGTGCTCTTCATCTTCGCGGTGTACGTCTTCATGAACGTGCCCGGCTCGCACGGCAGTGCCGGTTCGCAGGCGGAGAGCCACAGCGCGAAATCGGACATTCGCGGCAATCGATCCAAGGTCGTAATCGGAAGGTTCTTCAGCCCCACGGCCACGATGTCCAGCAACGCGCCAAGGACTCCCGGATGCGCCGCTGCGAAGTCAGCCCAGACGCCCTTCTCGGTGAGCCGGTGTTCCGGTGGAATAGTCGGCAGCTTCAGCGTGATGCAGCGCTCGGCCAAATCGCCGCGCAGCACCGTCGAACTGATGCCGTTCAGAATGATCGGCAGCTTAACGGACGCCACCGTCACTCCGAGGTTTTGGTAGAGCGTGCGCACGCGGTAGCCTTGGCCCGTCGAGAAGCGGCAAAACACATCGGAGAGTTCGGCCCGGCAGCCACTCATATTGTCGTATCCGAGCACACCAGCATGCAACGCGCTGACCGTGGCGTCCACTTCGTCCTTGGGTGGCGAAGTCAACCCGGCGTCCGAAGGATCAAGCACCGACACGAGCATGTGGCAAGTGTTCGATTTTGCGGACCCTTGCTCGCCATTGAGCGCCATGTGCACGAAAGCACCTTCCGGCAGAAACACGCCTACCAGCCAGCCAACCATCAAGAGCCACTGCGAATCATCGCCGCAGTTCACCAGCGGGCGCAGCACATCCAGACTGCCTCCCGTGACTGGCACGGGCAGAGGCCGCGCGCCAGCAGCGCGACGAAACAACACTGGAGGATTGTCCACAATGCGCCAGCCGTCCTTCGTAATCTCGACGGCGCGCCATTGGTCATCTGCCAGGTCCAGATAGATAGCGTTGTGGCTGCGAGCGAAGCGCACGTGGACATCGACTTTCGGCCCCATGCTGCACTTCGCCAAAATCGTATCAATCACTGTGTTCAACGCCTCGCGGCTTGGCGCGCGGTCATTCTCGGCCAGGAATCGATGCGTCAGAACTTCGCGCACCTTTGGGTCGCGATCACTGACGCGCCATACCTCGCGATGGCCCGCAAGTTCCATGCGCACGTAAGCTTCATTTGCGGACCCGGACTTGAAGTACTCGAAGTCACCAATGAGGCCGAGCAGGATATCGGCGTGGCTGCCTTTGTCGGCTTCGGCCCATGGCTCACGAGCTTCCTTGCTGTAGCTGCTGCGCCACGTCGCCTTCGCTTCCTCCATGCTGTAACGATGGGCGCTGGGGGCCGCAGTGTTGGCCGCGTCCACCCATCCCCTCAACGTCAAGAAGGATTCGTCCTTGGTGTAGCCGTTGTCCCGGAGTTGGTTGAAGAACCAGAGGCCGGTATCATTGCGCCCGGTCCCGCCTTTGATGCGATCAACGGCCATGGCCATGAGGCGTTCGACCGATACGCGGTCTGCGGGCTTGGTCTTCGTCGAGGCAGCGGACGTGGGCGCTTTGACCGCAGCCTTCGGCGTCGATTTCGAGGCTTCGTAGAGCAACCAATCCGGGGGCGCTGGCAGCGTCAGTGTATCGCGATGCGCCGTCAGTGGGTTCACTGCGTCAATCCAGTGATAGCTGCCTCCCTCGGGATGCACGGACGGTTCGACCAAGATGAAACCGCCGGGGCCGGTGAGCAAGTCAAGTCCGGGCCGGAACCCTCCATGTTTCGCCGTGCCTTCCACTCCGGCGAATAGCACGTGTTCGCCACCACCACCGGAGTGCTGCTTGCATGGCGAATCGAGAATGGCTCGGGCTTCCTTCTGCAACACCTCAAGTGAGACGAAGCGGTTCTTCTCCGGGTCGTGGGTGTCAACGTCCACCACGATCAAGGTATCCAGGCGCAGGCCGATGTTCGCCTCGGGATCTTCAGCCCACCAGCGCTCGATTGCGACTTCGTCGCACGTAACCTCGGACCATTTGCTGATGCGGGGATGCTTACCAGGCTTGATACACTCTTCCGGCTTACCGCAAGTGCAGACACCTGTGGCGTCAAGGCGGTGGACAGGGATGACAATGAACCCGTTCCGGCAGTATTGGAGTGCGGCTTCTTTTTTCGTCATTCCGTCAGTCCTTAGCTTCCGGCAGCGCGTCGAACTCATCGTATCCGGGCATCACTTTCGTGCATCCGGTATCGAATCCAGGCTTCTCATGAGCCTTCATGAATAAGCGCAACGTTTCGACGGAGAACCGCGTGCAGCGGCCCAGTGAAATACTGCGAGGGCCAAGACCTTTTTTCAGAAGTTGACGAAAGTGAGAATACGAAACGGCGCAGAGTCGAGCGGCTTCACGGGTATTGACGTACTCAGCCGCAGCTTTGCTGCTAGGGGCAGGGTTTGCCTGCATTGGGAGTTCCTAAGGGGCAGTGCAACGTGAGGGGAAGAGCTACGCGGCTCTCGATTAGAAGATTAGCGCAGCCTGCAATAGTGCTCCAGATTCGCGTACTGCCAACTTCAAGAAAGCACGCTGAAATGGGATGTGCTTGTGAGTGTCACCGATGAACGAAGGGCGCGACGGCGCGCCCCTCCGTACTTACCACAGGCTATGACTGCCCGTCAGCCGGTAACTGGCGCTTGAACCAGTGCCGATAGCCAGGTTTGCCCAACTGTGGCCGGGCCACTACTGCGACAAGTTCCCAGCCTAGCTTTCCCAGTCTGTTGGCTTCCAATTCAATGGTTGGCTGCTCACATGACGGGCCATCGCTCTGACCGATTGCATCGGTCTCTACCCAGTCGTATTCGTACTTCGGTGTCGCCATAATCGGTGCTCCTTTCGCTGTTCAGTGCTCCGATCCGTAAAGTAATCTCTAAAAGCGAACGGGAGCCTGGGATGTGACACCAGGCCCCCTTGAGCCGGGGCAATAAAGGAAACCCGGTCCCCGCCCGCGCCGAAGCGCGGCCTGCGATAGCACCCCTGCTGGGATGAGCGCCTGGTGAAAGGAGGCCCCCGAAGCCGTGGGGAAAAGCCCAGACGCCTCTGCCCACGGGGTGCCAGCGACAGATTTTCCGGGGCCAGGGACTCGGCGACCCTGACCCCAGGCTCGCGCCAGAGCGGTTGAATTACCGGCGCGAAGATTAGTAAGCGGGGTGGCGTCATTCGGACCACCCCACCTGCGCCCCTTGGAGGCTGGGGCGCGAAATCGCTACCTCAACGCCGCGTCGATGGCTTGCCGCGCTGCGCTCCTCGCCTCAGCGCTCATGCCCGGCTTGATGTCGTCCAAATCAAACCCCACACGGCCTCCGCGAGGAGGGGAACCCGCGCTGAAGCTTGTGCCACCAGTGCGCACGGAAGTCAGCAAGTACGGATTATCGCGAACGATGAGGTCTTGCACGAACGCCTCAAGGGTTTTGCCGTCCCCGGCAACCAATTGTCCGTTATCCGTTCGGCGCAGTTGACCGAGCACCATGTCGCGGGCCATCGCCTTGGCATTGTCAGACTGAAATTCCAAGCCCGCCATGGCCGACGTGACCGCATTGTTTCGCTCGCTCGCGTCGGCCCGCTGGCGGTCCTGTGCAGCGGCAGCGGTGAGGCTCTGAATTTGCGCCGCAAGCGCGGCGTTTTGCTGACGGAGTTCGATGACCGCTTGGATGGGGTCTTCCGGGCTGCTATTTGGCATGCAGTATCCTTTCTGAGAAAGCCGAGGTTATTCTTTAATGCGGATATTGAGCTTCTGGCCCTTCGCCGCATCGCGCTGTGAGATGAGCGTTTCACGAACGACGGCGTTGTGTGCTTCGTAGGCCTGGATTTCCGCTTCCGTCGAAATCTCGTGTGTGTGCTCTTCCAGGTGCCGGGCCGCATTGCGCACACTCACTTCATGCACGGTGCCTGCCCGCAGTTGCTTTTCAGCATTGTTCACCGAAGTGACAAAGAGAAAGCCGTCTGGGAATTGTTGGCGCAGGTCGGCTTCTCTTTGAGCCACGCGCCGGTGATACGCCTTGATGTCCACTGTAGAGTCCTCTTTCCTTAGGCTGGGTTCTGATAACCTACCGTCCCTTGACTCGCCTGCCGCAAGTCATGCTGCCTGCGAAGTTCATCATCAAGTGCAGCCTGACAGTCCGTCGCGCTGGTTGCCGCACCCGCTACACGTCGCCTCCACTCTTCGAGAGCGTCTGTGGTCACCTCCACGCCGCCGTGTTTTTCGGCCATCTCCCGAGACATGGAAGTGACTTCAGCCTGGCATTTCTCAAAGCCGAGCTTTGTGAACTGCAAGTAGTCATGCGCGTGGCTCGCCTTCGCACTGAGAGCATCGATCCGATGGGCTGGCAGGATGACTTCGTGCTTGCGCTTCAGCGCCCGCCGCACGAGTTCGACCATAGCCCGTGCCCTGTTCCACTGTTCGCAGGCCGTCTCCATCACAGGGGCATCGTTCTTGTAGACACTCTCACAAGCCGCCTCGAAAATGCGCTGCTCCTCAGCTTGCCAGTGCGTCAAGACTTGATTGGCAACCTGAATGTCTTTCGCGTCCTGGCGCAAAACGCCTTCTGTGAAAGCCACGCGTTCATCGTCCGCAGCCAGCGTCTTTACGAAGTCAGCCGTCTTGCGTTCGATGTCCGCAAGTTGTACTTCTGGATCTACAACGTCACTCATCCTTCCACTCTCCCCTCGCGCTGAGATTTCTCTTTTAGCCACGCGTCTACCGCCGCGAGATCGTACCTCCGACGCCTCGCCGATAATTTGACAACGGGCAATCCTTCCCGTTCGAGGCTGCGCCGGACCGCTGGAGTTATGCCCAGCCGCTGATCTACGATTTCTCCACTTACTAACGTCGAAGTGCTTTGCTGATGTTGTTCCACATCGAACTCCCTTCGACCCCTTTATTAAACAAAGGAGCACCTAATCTGTACGTCGGCACGTTGACTCACCTAGCCTGTTTTACATTTGCTTCCAAGAGCTTGAACAAGTCGAAATTTCTTCTCGGAAGCCGTCACCGAGACGCCGGGAGCCGGACGCCACGCGGTAAAATGGATGTGTCCGGCTCCCTCACGCTTTCCACCTTCCGAGGTACGCGTGGACCAGCTAGCCGAAATCAGCGCCGCCCTTGACCGGATTGAAGCCAGGCTTGATGCTATGGAAAAGCAAATGGGGGATGGCGTGCCCATCGCATGGAGGCAGGCCATCATGCACGCTGTAATGGAAGTGGCCCGTATTCTGCCCTGGCTGTGAGTCCACAGGGAACCGGGTAACGAGAACTCTACGATGCGCAAGCCGTTGGTGAACGGCCACGTTCGGCGCATGCCACGGCTGGATAACTTGCCGGGCGTGCTATTGGTGGAGACGGAAGCCGGACACCAGTTACCGGCTGCCTTCACGCTGTAACCAACCCTTGGAGTCGTCTGATGGACGACAGCACTTTCGAGACAGCGTTCATGGGTGTGTTCGCCCAGAAGTTCGCCGACAGATGCATTGCCGGTCTGCTGGCCCGGCTTCCCAAACCAGCCCCGGCTCAGCGTTGGATGGACCGTAAGCAAGCTGCCGCGTACATCGGCAAAACAGAACGGGCCATCCGTGCTCTTGCGGAGGCTGGCCATCTGAAAGAGTACGGGCCGACCAGGGCCGTGCTGTATGACCGAGAAGAAATTGACCGTGTGATGTTAGAGAGCGGGCGCTATGTCATCGACGGCAAGCGAACCGTCGAAGAGCCTCAGAACTAGGCCCTTGGGGATATTTGCAATGGCTAGATTTTTTGCTAGTGTCGGCGCATGACCACCCACGAACCTGCCAAACGCATGAACGGCGAAGGCAGCATCTACCAGGACAAGAACGGCTACTTCTTGTTCTCCATGATGCACGAAGGCAAGCGCCTTGTGCGTTCCCTCAAAACGAAAGACGCGAAGGAAGCGGAGCGCAACGCGGTCAAAGCCCGCAACGAGTTCGGAGGCCGGATCGCATCGGGCGAGTTTGAGCCGTCTAACGTCAAGAATTTCACGGTGGGTGAGGCCGTCAAGCGATACATCGATTACTTGCAGGAAAACGGCAGGGCGTCTGCTCCCATCGTCGCGCTGTCCCTTGGGGTTCTCCAGCGTGATCGAAACTTCCTCCCGCGCCGGAAGGTTGCCAATCTCACCACGCAGGACTTCAAGGACTATCGCGCCCGCGAAACCAGCAATGACGTTTCACACACCACCGTCAACAATCGCTTCGCCCTGTTGCGCGCGGCCCTTAAGCTGGAGATGAAGCAAACGCCTTCATGTGTCTCCAAGCTGCCCTACATTCCAATGGTCCATGTTGACAATGCAAGGGACGGATTCTTAGAGTACACCGACCATCACACGCTGGTGGCCGAACTGCCGCGATCACTGAAGGCGCTCTTCGTGATTGCTTTCCACTCCGGTTGCAGGCTGGGAGAAATCCTCAACATGCGATGGTCAGATGTGGACTGGAGAAACAGGAACATTCGTCTGCCCAAGACGAAGAACGGCACGAAGCGCAATCTGCCGTTTTGGGGCGGGATTGAATCGCACTTGAAAGCGCAAAAGGAATTCCGGGACGCGCACCACCCAGACGCTGAAGAGATTTTCTTCTGGTATGCGGAGGACTGCGGCCTCTCCCACGGAGGCGTGAGACTGGCTCCAGGATCGCCGATTCAGGATTTCAGGGCGTCATGGTCCGCTGCTGTTAACCGGGCGCACACAGCCAACGCGAACATCAACCGTGACCTGTTATTCCACGATCTCAGACGGAGCGCCGTTCGCTGCATGATCCAAGATGCCGGAATTCCCGAAAGCCAGGCCATGTTGATTTCGGGCCACAAGACCCGCACCATGCTAGAGCGGTACAACATCGTCAGCTTGAAGAACGTCCAGGACGCGGGCACCAAACTGGACGCCTGGAGCCGGGCACTAGCAACACCCGGCGCTACTAGCAACGCCCAAGCCAATTGCTAGTATCGTTGCTAGTATCGAAAAAACAGGCCCGCTGGCAACGGCGGGCTTTTTACTTGAAACCCTTGATTTTATTGTGGTGCGGATGAGAGGACTTGAACCTCCACTCCCTTGCGAGAACTAGAACCTGAATCTAGCGCGTCTGCCAATTCCGCCACATCCGCTCGATGGGAAGGACGCTCCTATTTTCGAGGAGGGCGTGGCCGGGTGTCAACCTTTGGATGCCGACCGGTTGGATGCGGTGCCCGGCGCCACGCCCACGGGTTCCGATGCCACGGGCTTGCGGGAACGCAGCTTTTCAATTAATTCCTGGACGCGTGACTCGATCTGGTCGCGCACACCCCGGAACACTTCGTCGGACTCGCCGATGGGGTCGGGAATGTCCCACACCTCGACCTGCGTGCCCGCACGCGCCGGCAGATCGTGGCCGGACATGTTGACGATCAGATCGACGTCACCCTCCAGGAGTTCG
>JASHQT010000359.1 GCA_030039005.1 Bryobacteraceae bacterium | reverse complement strand
GTGGGGCTGTCCGGGCTCGCAAGCCCGGGCACCTCACAACCGGATGACGATTTTGCCCACCTGCTCATTCGATTGCATGTAGCGATAGGCATCCACCGATTGCTCGAACGGGAAGATTTTGGCGATCTTGGGACGGAAACGTCCGTCCGCCAAGCGGTCGTAAACGTACTGTTTGGCCGTCTTCAGCAGTTCCGGGTCGCGGCGGATCTCGATCAGGGTGTAGGCGCGAACGGAGAGGCCTTTGCGCAAGCCGCCCAGCAAAGGAAACGGCGTTGGCTGCATGGAGAGATTGCCGTATTCGAAAATAATGCCGTGATAGGCGGCAGCCTCGGCGAGTTTTTCGATTCCCGGGCCGGCGACGGGATCGAAGATGATTCGCGCGCCCTTACCACCGGTGATTTCGTCCACGCGCTTGGGCAGTTCCTCTTCCTCGGTTGCGATCACATGATGCGCGCCAAGTTCGAGCAGTTCAGCGCGTTTGTCGGATTTTCGCGTGGCGGCGATGGAGATTCCACCCTCAGCGTTGACCATCTGGATCGCGGCCAGCCCTACGCTGCTGGAGGCGGCGGTAATCAGGACGAAGTCGCCTTTCGCGACGTGGCCGAAAGTTACCAGCGCGCCGTAAGCCGTCAAATATTGCATCCAAATGGCGGCAGCCTCTGTCGTCGAGATGTTCACTGGGTATTCGCCCAGCGAGGCGACGGGAACGCTGGCCTCCTCTCCCAGAACGCCGTTTTTGCTCATCGAGAATCCGGGTACAGTAGCAACGTTTTTACCAATCCAACCGGGATCCACACCGGGCCCGACGGATTCGACAATGCCCGAAGCTTCATACCCGAGCTGAGACGGCAATTGCGGCTGTTCGAGATAGAACCCCTGCATGAACCCAAGTTCGGCGCGATTCAGCCCCACCGCGTGAATGCGCAGTTTCACCTCGCCTTCGCCGGGTGAGCGCGAGGGCACTTCTTCGATCTTCAGATTCTCGGGGCCGCCGAGAGCATGAAAGCGAACAATTTTAGGCATCGTCCGTAAGATGAACGCAAGCGTAGGAAGTTGCAGGGTTTCACTGCGAGCTTTTTCACTGCACCTTGCAGGTGAAATTGCCCGCGTCGGTAGTAAGTCCGGTGCCGTTGTAGACCGCGACTTGCGGATACGGACACAACGGGCGAGTCATTTCGAGCTGTCCGTTGCTGATATGCGCGGCGACGATGCGAGCAGGAGCTTGCCCCTGCTCGCGCCAGCGCTCCATCACGGCCATCTTGTTGAACTGGTCCGTCCCCTCGCCACCGGCGCAATGCATCATGCCTGGAATCATGAAAAGCCGCAGCCAGCCGCTTTGATCCGCGCCCATGGTCTTGAGAACCGCGCTGTAGAAATTGACTGTGTTGCCGGGCGGGATGGCCTGATCGGCCCAGCCGTGATAGAGCAGCAGCTTGCCACCGTGCGCTTTGAACGCGGAGAGATCGGTGGAGTGCGTGTCGATACCGGCTTTGTCGGCCAGCGCGACGTCGGCTGCGAGATCGAACTTGTGATAATCGTAATCGGCGTCCTGGTGGCCCAAGATTCGGATGCTATCCCAGGCCATGCCACCGGGATCTTTGGGCGTGCTCTTGAGCGCAGCGTATTGCAATTCGCCGCCGGGCTCGTAGCCGGTCCAAATGATCTTGCCGTTTTTGTCCTTCACGTCCGCGAAAACGATCCTCACTTGTTCCACCTGCGCGGCCGTCAAGCAGCCGTCGGATTCCTCGCCTTTGCACAGCAGCGTTTCGGGCTTGAAGTGGCACTTTGTCGGATCGCCGATCAGGCCATCCTTCACGCCATCCAAAGCATCGCACTGGGCAAGGATCGCTTTGTGCAGCGCCTCGACGTTGGCGTCTGAAAGAGCGCCGTTCGGATTCTTCATCAGCTCCATCGCGCGTTCCACGCCCGCGGCATGCAGATGGATGTGCGGATTAGCCGGCGCACCGGCCAATACGCCGTCAAAATCGTCCGGAAATTTCGTAACTTCTACTAGCGCCTGCCGGCCGCCCGTAGAGCATCCGTTCCAATAGGCATATTTCGCGTCTTGGCCGTAATAGGCTTTGATCAGCGTCTTCGATTCCACGACGGTGTCGTGGACCGCGCGCCAGCCGAAATCGACGATCTTCTCCGGATGGCCGAGCGCGAACATGCCGTTGCCGCCCGCGTGGCCGGTATCGGTGGATGCGGTGGCGTACCCATCGCGCAGCGCCGCGGCCATTTGCGGAAAGCTGATGATGCCGGCCCAGCCGCCATTGCCCACCATTTCGAATTTTCCGTTCCAATTCTCGACGGGGAGCCACAGTTCCATCTTGATATCGGAATCCGACGACGGGCGCAACGTCGCAGCCACCCGGCAGTGGGCGGGCAGCATCTGCGGCGGGATCACGCGGCGGGCTGCAGCGGGGGGCGCATTATTCGGAGCCGGATTATTCAAAGCCGCGGGACCGCCGGCGCCACGGCCTGCGCCCACGGGCGGCGCATAAAGTCCGGCCGCGACGGTCTCGACGGCGGTGAACTCAACGCCGGAAATCGACAGCATTTTGAGGTTTTCGCAAGGGCTCTGGGCGAAAGCCGCGCCGAGCGACAGGGTGGCGAAAAGCGGAACGTAGAACGTCGAGGTTCGCATGCGGTTGCTCCTTCTTAAGAGAGTAATCCAGGAACGGAGCCGATGGGATGGGGGTCAGCGTGGCGGTCGCCAGCGGCGACCCAGCGCGGGGATGATGGCGCCGCCGATATTGGCGAGCCTCGCGTCCGGGAAAGGCGCGCGCTCTCCGCGAAACGGAGCGGTCAGAAAGCGCCCGATGGCCCGCAGCTTCGCGCGAAACGGATGACGCAGGCGGCGGCCATTGGCTCGAACCAGCAACACCGTGACATCGTCTTCGGAGAGGTTTTCGGGATATCGTGTTTCAATTTCGGCGAGCAGCGTCTCGATGAGTTTGTGCGGCTGGACATCGGCCAGCAGGCGCGTAATCCGCAACAGCCCGTCCTCGCCCAGCATTTCGCCGTCGGCGTCGCGCGATTCAATCAGCGCATCGGTGTAGCTAAGCAGGCAATCGCCGGGAGCGAGCTCGATGTCGAATTGCTCGTACTCGGCGCCCGCATAAAGGCCCAGCGGTATGTTGCTGGGTGCGGCGCGCTTACTGGCTTCCAGGGTCCCCAGAAAATCCCACTGGCGCTGCGCGGCGCGGTAAAGCAGCGGCCGTGGATGACCCGCATTGCAGATTGTCAGGCGACGCGTGGGCTCGAAGAATGTCGTCACCACGGCCGTGGCGAAAGCGCCGGTGCGCGGCAATTCCGAGAACTGCTGGTTCAGCAGCCGGACGAATTCCGTCTGATCCAGGCGGTTGACGAAGCGCCGCATGAGCGTACGCAGATCGGCAGCCGTGGCCGCGACGGTCTGGCCGTGCCCGGCTACGTCAGCGAGCAACAGACGGCTGATGCGTCCGGTGGCGCAGCTCGAAGCGTAATAAATATCGCCACCCGCGTGCGCCTGGCCATACGGCTTGCTGTAGACCCAGGCATCCAGGCCGCCGAACTCGACACCGCGCGCGGTGAACTGGCTGCCGCCCCAGACTTCCATGCACTGCATCTGCTGCGCCGGCTGATCGGACATCGGTGAATCCATTCTATGCTTCCAGCCAAATGTTGCTGTGATAGCATGGCACGCGGGGAGGTGCGAGCATGGGGAAGATTGTACGAGGTATAGCGTTGGCGTTGATAGCTTCCTCAATTGCGTTTTGCCAGGTGAAGGTTATGGTACAGGTGGACGGCCGCATGGCGGGCACCTGGAAACTGGTGTCCGAACGCGTGCTGGCGGGCCC
>JASHQT010000358.1 GCA_030039005.1 Bryobacteraceae bacterium | reverse complement strand
TCATGCTGGCATCCCTTCTGGGAATTCTTCACCACCAGCGCCCAGGATTTCTCTCATTTCCCAGCAGCCACACGGTTCCGTACCTTCGCGTAAAGGCCTTCCCTCCAGCCGAGTTCCCCCAGTTGTACGAATACCGCTCCGTCCGCGACCGTCTGGAAGCCAAAGTGAGACGTGCCTTTCGCCGTGTCCCGGAGCTTAACAAAGAAATAAAACGCTGGTGCTATTCGCGATCGGCACATCTGCTGAGACCTAGGGAAATGGTCGACGCCATTATCACCAGCCCCCCGTACATGCGTCAGCTCGACTATGCGCGCGACAATCGTCTGCGACTGTGGTTTCTCGGGGTTGAAGATCACAACGCTCTCGATCGTGAGGTCTCGCCGAAAAAGGATGCTTTCCTAATGCTCATGCGCGAATGCTTTCGGAACTGGCGGAGCGTGTTAAGTCCGGGGAAGTATTGCATCCTGATTATCGGCGACGGCAGCAGCGAAGTTGAGAAGGCGAACCTTCCAGAAATCATCTCCCGTATTGCAACGCGTGAAGTGGGAGGGTATGTCCACGTTTACGACCATACTGAAGCGATCCCGAACGAGCGCCGCGTGCGCCGCGGTCTCACCGGCAGCACCTCGGAAACCATCATCATTTTGCGCAACGAGCCATCCGCTGTAAGATCGAGCGCATAGTTTAGATATCCGGAGCGCATATGCAACAGGCCTTTCATACCAGGAACTACAGCGTTCGCGATTTCGAGGAATGGAGCCAGCGTGGCGAGCTGGTACTCCAGCCCAAGTTTCAGCGCCGCGATGTATGGAGCGATAAAGCCCGTTCATTCTTGATCGACACAATCGTTCGTGGGAAGCCGATCCCGAAGCTCTACATGCGACAGGACACCAACCCGAAGACAAGGCGTACAATTCGCGAGATCGTCGATGGCCAGCAGCGCCTGAGCAGTGTACTTAACTTTCTCAAGGACGCTTTCAGGATCAGCAAGTCTCACCACGAAACGCTCGGTGGAAAAACCTTCAGCGAGCTCGATACTGACACGCAGCGCGATATCCTGAAATACGAGTTCTCCGTTGACCTATTGCAAGATATGCCCGACCCGGAGGTCTTCAATATTTTTGCGAGGATCAACATGTATTCCGAAAAGCTCAAGCCTCAAGAACTGCGGAACTCAAGCTGGTACGGTGACTTTAAGTCGAGCGTCTACCTTCTCGCAGAGGAATTTACAACTTTCTTCGTCGTCAACAAGATCTTTACCGAGAAAGCGATCTTGCGCATGGCCGAGGCCGAGTTCATCACCGATTTGCTACAGGCGATGCAGGACGGAATTCAGGCCGGTTCAAAGCCAGTCCGCGACAAGGTCTATAGGACCTACGACAATACATTCCCAAACCGAAAGGCTCATGAAAGGCGGTTCCGGGAAACGTTCGATACCATCAGTGGAGTTTTTGGCAGTGACCTGGCACAGTCCGAATTTCGCGCGATCCGCCTCTTCTACCCTTTGTTTTGCGCGGTTTGCCACATGAAATTCGGCATCCCCAAGCTCAAGGCAGAGCGGGTTGCGCTAAAAAGTTCCGATTATCCAAAGTTAAAGATGTCGCTCGAGGCGATCGCCGAGCTGGTCGAAACGGGCAAGCCTGGTACATCCACCCTTTCTGCCGAGGACAACAAGTTTCTCGACGCCTATTCCGTCCACTGGGTCCACACCGACAAACGAATAATCCTCACTGAATATATCTGCCGGAAAATGAAGAAGGCTGTGAGCGGATGATGTCATGCCTGCACCACGACTGCGCACGGCGCTCACTTCGTTCACACGATCAATAAGGGAGGCGCGTGAACTTGCGACTGACGCCCAACAATGGGCAACGCCACCGCATCCAGGCGGCCCCGGTCAAATAACGCCTTCGCGCCGCGATACGCTTACCGAAATGGCATTTTTGCGGGCCCTCACCAGCTGGGAGATATTCCTCGAGGAAACCTTTCTGCTGTACCTCCTCGGCCATCGGCCGCCAAAAGGACCTCCACCGCGACGCTACGGGTTTCCGCCAACGCCGGACGCCGCAATGGAGTGGTGTACGGAGGGCAGACCCTTTGCCAGATGGAATGTGAGCGACGTGACACGAAGAGCTAATCGCTGGTTTAAAGATGGAAGGCCCTACACACAGGTGCTTCGGGGGCACCAATCCCGCCTTGACCAGCTTGTGATAATCAGGAATGCGATCGCTCATAAATCGTCCAGCGCCAAGGCCAAGTTTGAAACCCTTGTCAGAACCGAGGTCGGCGCACTACCGGCAAACGTGACCGTTGGCAACTTCTTGATAATGACGAAGCCGGGCTCAACCCCTCCAGTGTCGTTCATGGAATACTATTTGGGGCAGATCGAGAGCGTAGCGTCGAACATCGTGCCGAGATGAATGGCAACGCCCCAGGTCAGGCGGGCTGTAGGATCATCGGAATTCACCCGAAGAGGTTCGCGGTACCCTCGTAACTGTGCCGAACAGCGTTTGGACCCGCGTGGTTCTTATCTCGCTGGGCGGATTCTTCGAATTCTACGATCTTTTCTTTGCCGGCTACATCGCGCCGGGCCTGGTTCGCTCCGGCATCCTGACGCCCACCACACCCGGTCTGTTCGGAACCACGGGAATCGCGGGCTTTGTCGCCGCGATGTTTTCGGGATTGTTCCTGGGCACCGCGCTGGTGAGTTTCGTGGCCGACCGCTTCGGGCGCCGCACCATTTTCACTTATTCCTTGCTTTGGTACACCGTCGCGAGCGTCGTCATGGCGTTTCAGCACGACGTGTTCGGCCTGAACCTGTGGCGATTTCTCTCGGGGATCGGCGTGGGCGTGGAACTGGTGACCATCGATACGTATCTCGCCGAACTGGTGCCCGCGCACCTGCGAGGCCGCGCGTTCGCCATCAACCAAACCCTTCAGTTCTGCGCGGTGCCCGTGGTCGCGCTGCTCGCCTGGCTCCTGGTCCCGCGGGCGCCGTTCGGAATAGAAGGCTGGCGCTGGGTGGTTCTGCTCGGAGCAACGGGCGCGATCCTGGTCTGGTGGATCCGGCGGCGCGTTCCCGAAAGCCCGCGCTGGCTGGCCGAACACGGCAAGAAAGCGGACGCATCACCGTTGCGGAAGGGCAGTTTCGCCGAAATGTGGCGGCCGCCCTATCGCAGCCGCAGCGTGATGCTGATCGTGTTTCATCTGTTTCAGACCGTCGGATTTTACGGCTTCTCCAATTGGGTGCCCACGCTGCTGATCGAACGCGGCATCGCGATCCCGAGCAGCCTGCGCTACACGTTCCTGATCGCCATCGCGGCGCCCTTCGGGCCGCTGCTCGCGGCCAGCATAGCCGATTGGCTGGAACGCAAATGGCAAATCGTATGGTCCGCGTTCGCGATCGCGATCTCCGGCCTGCTCTTCGGCCAAATGAACACCGCCGCGCTGCTCATCCTGTTCGGCGTGCTCTTGACGCTTGCGAACAACATCCTTTCGTTCTCCAGCCACGCCTATCAAGCCGAGCTCTACCCGACGCGCATCCGGGCGCTGGCCGTGGGCTTCGTCTATTCCTGGAGCAGGATTTCGGTGGTCTTCAGTTCGTTCGTGATCGGATTTTTCCTCGATCGCTTCGGAGTCGCGGGGGTGTTTGCGCTCATCGCCGGCAGCATGCTCATCGTGATGCTCGCCATCGGATTACTCGGGCCGCGCACCAACAACTTGGCGCTCGAAGCCATTTCGAGCAGCTAATCCAGCAGAGCGGGTTCGGGCAGTTCCGCGATATCCAGCCAATAGCGCACCAGCGCACCGATCGCCGCCACGAAGCCCTCGAGCGACATGGGTTTTGCGATGAACGAATTGGCCCCCAGCCGATAGCAGCGCAGAATGTCGTGGGGCGCGCGCGAGCTGCTGAAAATCACCACTGGAACGGCCGCCAGCGCGGGATTCTGGCGTAAGCTGCTCAGGAACTCGAACCCGTCCATACCGGGCATGTTCAAGTCGCTCACCACGAGTTTCGGGCGCCGGACACCGGCGAACCGGCCCTCCTGCGTCAGGAACTCCAGGCCTTCTTCCGCCGAGGCTACCCAATATAACCTGGCGCGCGTGCCGGCCTGCTCCATCGCGTGCTCGAACAGTTTTGCGTCGCTTGCATGATCGTCCACCAGCAGGATTTCGAAGGCGCCGAGCTCGCTCACCGGCTGCCCATCGCCACATCCCTCGCCCTGTCCGTCATGCCGTCTTCCCAAGTGCTCCATCCCGATAGCATCCCGTAAGGCGAGCGATCCAGCACCGCTTCAATCTGCCGGATCTTGCCGTTTTCCAGCCGGAACATCTCCGCGATCTCCCAGGTCCAAGGCTGCGTAGGACCCGCCGCCACTTCCCGGCCGCTGGGAGTCTCGAAGTGCCGCGTCTTCCCCGCCGAGTGATCGAAAAACGCGAACGCGAACACCAGCCCCCGCTCGCGGTCCACCGCCACATACCGGCGGTCGCGAATGCGCGTGACGAAATGCAACAACCCGGACTGAAACTGCTGTTTGCAGCTCCAGTTCGCCGAATAATTGGTGGCCGTGGCCGGATCCGGCATGGTCTGCCCGGGTCTCAGCGGGACGTTGGTGGCCTGCATGCCATTTTCGATCCGGTTGCAATCGTCCGCGAAAGGATAGACGCCTTTGCCGTCGTTTTGTTGCATCCCGGAGAAATACATGTTGGCGGTCTTGATCAGGTCCGCGCGCGACATGCGCTGCGCCTCGGGAATCTCTTCCAGGAACAGGTGATTCGGCGTGCCGATCTTCTCCAGCCGGTCATAGGCGTCGGCATTCGGCGATTGATTGGCCCTTGGCCCCAGCGTCTGATTGCGGATCACGAACGTCTCGGCTTCGGTAATCTCGCGGTTCCGCAGCTTGAGCCGCAGCGCGATGACGCTGCCGACGGGTTCGCCGGCCGAGCGGCCTTCCTCTTTTATGGTGCCGATGAACGCGACCGACTGCGCCTGCGGATCGTCCACGAACAAGCGGTACGTTCCCTTCCCTGCCATGGAGTTCCACAGACCGTCCGGGATCGTCAGTTTCTGCCCGTTCTCGGTGAATTTCACGCTCTTCGCAAGCGGCGCCTGCTTAGGATCATGCGCCACCATGGCGTCGAGATACTTATCGACGGTGCCTTCCAGGCATGCGCGGTCGCACGGCCCGCCGGTCGCCTTATCGCCCTGGGCATACGCCGCCGAACCCAGGGAAATCCCCAATACAACTGCTGCCATCCATGTTTTTGCCATAAGCGTCCCAGGACATTGTATACCGGTTGTCAGCCGAGCTACTTCACCGCGACCGTGACAGTTTGTGTAGTGCTGATTCCACCGATCAAGACCGTTACCGGTATATCACCCGGCGCGATTCCCGTGGGAATGGTGGCGTCGATCTGAAAAACCCCGGTCGGCAGGAACGGCGCGGCGCCGGCGTACTGCACTTGCGCGGTCTCATCGCCGAACTTCACGGTGACCGGCAGCGCCGGCGTGGAGTAGGGAGTGGAAATTTCCAGCGCGCCGTCGGGAAGCGCGGGCGCAGTTACTCCTTCGCCTGTGCCGAATAGAGTAACGATGGATCCGGATGCCGCTGGATTCGAGGCACTGTTATAACCGCCGTTTTGGTTCAGGATCGCGCCCTGGCCGGTCCCGCTGCCGTCGGCGGTAGATATCCCGAACGCGGACGCGGCTATCGGCATCGTGACAGGTTGCGACGTGACGCTGTCCACGTCCACCGTCACCTGGATGGAAGTCGCGCCAGCGACCTCGTACGGCACGAAAACATTGATTTGGTTCGCGGTGCGCGCCGTAATTCTGCCTTCCAGATGAGGGCTGCCGAAATACACGTGAACGTTGTTGAGCGCATCCGGAATCATGTTGTTTTGCGGCGCGGCGACATCGAGTCCGGGCGGACCGAAATTGGAGCCGAAAATGGAGATGAGTTCGCCGGGCGCGATTGCGGTCCCGGTGAGACTCGCAGCGTTGACGATGCCGCCGGCGGAAATGGCCGGAGGAGTGGTGGGCGGTGATCCATGAATGCGCCGCACGCGCGCAGCATAGGGATCGAGGAAGTACAAGTCGCCGTTCGGAGCGAACGCCATTCCAGACGGCAGGATGTAGGCCGACTCGGCGGCGCCCCCGTCACCATAAAAGCAGCATCCGGCGCCGAAAGAAAGGCCGCCCTTCTGCATCTGGAATCCGGGATAGCCGGTCACAACGGAACCTTGCCAAATTGTGCCAGTTGTGTCCACAGCGAGCATATTCTGACCGAGGCTCGTGTAGCGTCCAACGGCGTTTAGTTCGGTCTTTTCCAGGTTGGGCGAGTATTCGTCGATCGCGCCGAGGGTATCGCAGCACAAGTAAACATTATCGGCCCCATCGATCGCGATTCCGTACCCATTTGCTGAGCCTTCAAATTCGTTTATATATTGCACCGGCGCCCCCGGAGGAATGCGCCCGGACATGCCAAGATAATCCAGGAAGTAAAGGCGGTCCTGGGAATCGATCGCAAGAAGGAGAGCGACAGCTCCGTCGATTCTTGCGGCCTGGCTGATCGTGCCCGCGGTGGAGACCACGTATATGAATCCGCCCGGCTCCGAGAAGTAGATCTGGCCGTGGCTGTCCACGGCGACGCTGATCACGTCGTCCAGTTGCGCTTGCAGCGCCGGTCCCAGGGCGGTGGTATTGGCGCAGACGCCGGTGCCCGCGACAGTCGACAGAACCCCGCCGGGACTGACCTCCTGAATGACGCACGCTTGCGCGACGTACAGATTTCCTTGCTGGTCAAACGTGATCGCGTTGGGCTGGATGAACCAGGCGTCGAGCGCCGGCGTACCGCTCGGCGAAGGCAGGGGAGCGGCGCCCGCTAAGGTTTGCACATCGGATGATGCCGTCAACTCGCGAACACGGAAGTCCTCTGCGAACAGGATGGTCCCGTTTGGCTCGGCGAACAGTCCGAATCCATAATCCGGGACGAGTGCCTCTTGCAGTGCCGGACCGTCGCTGTAGGAGCCTCCCGTGAACGTGCCGGCAACTACATTAATGTTGCCGTCCGTCCCGATCTTGCGGATGACGAACTGACTGCCAGCTTCAGCGCTCACCTGTTCCTCTTCCGTATAAATATCGCCGGCTGCGTCGGCCACAAGCCCTATAAAATTGCTCGGAGGAGCGTTGATCGCGGGACCGCCGTTGCCATTGTCGGCCGCAGAACCGAAACCGCAAAAATTGTGGAACACCCGGTCCGGCGTGACCTTGAAAATGTGGCTCCCGTCCGATAGATACAAGTCCCCGGATGAGTCCGCGGCTAGCAGCAACCCTGTGCTCGGCGCGCACTGGGAGCACACAACATAAACCTCGGTGTCCCCTAACGGTGTCACGCGGCGAACATCAGGTAATAACGATCGATCCGTGAAGTAGACGTTTCCGGCGGAATCGACCACGAGCCCGGTAACGGTCCACATCTGCGTTTGCGTGGCCGGCCCGTTCGCGCCCAGCGGTCCCGTCATCGTATTCGCTGGGATGCCTGTGCCGGCGACAGTACTGATCACGCCGGACGGATCGATTCGCCGGATTCGAAAATTCCCGAGATCGGCGAAATACAGATTGCCGTTCGCGTCGTACGCTGGAAAGCAGGGAACATTCAGCAGCGCGTTGGCCGCCGGTCCGCCATCGCCTCCGAATCCCGGAATCCCCTGTCCGGTGATGGTTTGAACAGTTCCATCCGCGTTAATGCGCCGGATCACGTTGAGTTGGCTGTCGGTGAACACGATGCGGCCGCTCGGATCTTGCGTGATGCCTGAAACGGATTGCAGAAGTGCATTCTGCGCCGAAATCCCGGAGGGAATATTTCCACCCGCAAACGTGTCGATCGTGATTTGGCCGTATAACCGAAACCCGGCGCAATCGAGGCAGAGAATTATCAGGCAAAGTCGCAAGATTAATGAAGGCAAGCGTGACGATTATATTCGGATTCCGTGAACGGAAACAAGGTGCCCAGGACAGGTCGTGAGGCTCAGCCCCCAGGCTCCCCATACTGACTCACAATCGATCGCGTAACGCTGGCCATAGACCCGAAACCGCTTTGGCCGAGTACCGCAGTAGCTGGCGCGGAAACTCGGCCGCGGCCTGCCTTAGGCCGAGACGGAATAAGACGCCCGGGCCCTGCGTCTGCACGTTCGAGCTAAGACTGCGCGGCGGACTTCCGCTTGAGTTCGCCCATCACATCCGCCACCAGCTCCTTGGCATCGGTCAGGCACTTCGAGATCATCTGAATGTCCATCGCCGGCTTGCCCGGCTGCCGCGCGCTCTGGCAATAGACCCCGTGCTGGCCCACCAGCACGAGTGCGTCCGTCAGCAGGTCCAGCGTCACGGCCAGCCGCCCGCGTTCGATCCCCATCATAAACTCTTGCCGTTCCAACTCTTCGCGGCGGTCGTCGTAGACAGACATGGTGCTTCCATTGTAGTCGCGGCGACTCTAAAGTCCTGAAATCTAAAGTAGTCCTGCGCTCTAAAGTCCTGAACCCAGGCGACCGATAGTACTCGCTAGAGCGCAGTCCTGAACCGCGCTCAAGGAGATCTACCCATGCTAGCGATGCGCCACGCTCTGGTTGCCACCCTCGTTTTCGCGGCCGTGCCACCGTCGGTGGTCCGCGCCTCTTCCGACACCGTTCAATATGTAGGCGGAACCATCAAATCCATCCCCGTGAACTCCACTGGCACCTTCAACTTTGACGATGCCAAGGAGTTCCGCTTCATGTACAACGGAGCGGTTTACAAGCTGCCCTACGATCAGATCATCAGCACGGAAATCGGGAAGGCGGATGTGCATCGCGTCTGGCACGTTTTCCCCGCCATGTCACCCATCGCCAGCCATCGCAAGCAGACGCTCGTTATCAACTACACGGATTCCAGCGGCGCCACAGGATCCGTGAATTTTGAGCTGCCAGCCTACCGCGCCGAAGACGCGCAGCAAACCATTGCAGCCAAGAGGTCGCCCATTACCCCGGCGGCCGCTGCGGCGGCGTCGAATGAATGGTGGGGCGATCGGTATTGGAAGACCGTGCGCAACAAACCCGCTTGGGATGCCGCCGACGCGCAAGCCGCACAATCGGCGCAGAGCACGCCCGCGGCCGCCCCGGTTCAGCCGGGTCAGCTTGCCTCCAGCGCCAGTAAGTAACTCCGCGCTGGTAAGTGAACTGACACTTAACTAACTCCCGTTTTGGCGGGTTGGATGCTAGTCTGATAGAGCGTAGCCGGAGGCTACCATGTCGACTGCAACCCTCCTCGCTCGGGTGCTTCAGGAGCGCTTGAATTCGGCCCGCGAACTAACGGACTCGATTTTTGCGCTCTTAAGTCCAGAAGCTTTTTACTCGCGCCCGATCCCCGAACGGCACCGCCTGGTGTTTTATCTCGGGCATCTGGAGGCCTTCGATTGGAATTTGATCTGTCGAAAGACGCTGGCCGTCGACACCTTCAGTCCACAGTTCGACGCGCTGTTTGAATTCGGCATCGACCCCCCCGTCGGCCAGGCGGCCGCAGATGTGCCTGCCGACTGGCCCGGAATCCCCGAAATTCGGGCCTACAACAACCGTGTCCGCGCGCGCATCGACGAATTGCTCGATGAAGCTCCCGACGAAATCGTGCACGTCGCGATTGAGCACCGGCTAATGCACGCCGAGACGCTCGCCTATCTACTGCACAACCTGCCTTATGACCAAAAAGCCCCGCGCGAAGCCGATCTGATTTACACCACCGGGCGCCTCGATAATCCTATGATCGAAATCGCGACCGGTCCGGCCACCCTCGGTCAGAACCCCGGCGAATTCGGCTGGGACAACGAGTTCGACAGGCACCAGGTAGATGTCCCTGGTTTTCGCGTCAGTAAGTACAAAATCACGAACGGCGAGTATCTCGATTTTGTCGAGCAAGGCGCTCCGGCGCCGCACTTCTGGACCCGCCCTGGCAATGCGCCTGGCGATGCTTGGTTCTATCGCGGCATGTTCTCAGAAGTCCCGCTGCCGCTGAACGCTCCCGCTTACGCCTCCCACGACGAAGCAACCGCCTACGCGCGCTGGCGCGGCCTGCGGTTGCCCACCGAAGCCGAGTTCCATCGCGCGGCTTATGAAACACCGCATGGCGAATCGCGTCCTTATCCCTGGGGAAAGGCCGATCCGGATGCCTCTCGCGGCAATTTTGACTTCGAGCATTGGGACCCGATGGACGTAAACGCCCATCCGGCCGGTGGCAGCGCCTGGGGTGTCTCCGATCTCGTGGGAAACGGCTGGGAATGGACCGCCACTCAGTTTGCCCCCTTCGCCGGATTCAAAGTGCGGCAATTTTATCCCGGCTATTCGCAAAATTTCTTCGACGAAGCGCACTACGTGATGAAAGGCGGATCGCCCGTCACGGCCGCCTGTATGCTGCGCCGTTCTTTCCGCAATTGGTTCCGTCCCAATTATCCTTATGTCTACGCCGGTTTTCGAGTGGTCGAAAGCTAAGCTCTCCGCCGATTTCTCCGCCAAGCAGTCCGATGACGCGGGCGTGCGCGAATTCGCGTCCGACGTGCGGGCCGGGCTCGCCAAGCCGCAAAAGGAGCTGCATTCGAAATATCTGTACGACGAACTGGGCAGTTCGCTGTTCGAAGCCATCACACATCTCCCCGAGTACGGTCTGACGCGCGCCGACGAGCGCTTGTTGCGGCGCTACTCGCGCGAAATCGCCGAGCTTCTGCCCGCGCGCATCGCGGTCATCGAGCTCGGCAGCGGCGTAGGCCAGAAAACGCGGCATCTATTGCAGGCCATCTCCAATGCCAGCGTGCGCTATTATCCGATCGACGTCTCGGCCGACGCCCTCGCCCGCTGCGAGCGCGATCTCTCCGATCTGGCCGAGGTCTTCCCGCTGGTCCAGTCCTACCTCGATGGGATGGCCCGCGCCACCGCGCAACGCCAGCCCGGCGAATCGTTCCTGGTTCTGTTCCTCGGCAGCACGATCGGCAATTTCGAGCGCAAATGCGCCGTCACCTTCCTGCGCGATCTGCACCGCGCGCTGTTGCCCGGCGACCTGCTTCTGCTCGGCGCCGATCTGATCAAGGAACCCGCGCGCATGATCATCGCCTATGACGATCCCACCGGCGTCACGGGCGCGTTCAATCTCAACCTGCTCGGGCGCATCAATCGCGAGCTGGGCGCCGATTTCCAACTGCGCGGCTTCGAGCACCAGGCGCTCTGGAACGAGGCGCAACGCCGTATCGAAATGCACCTGCGCTCACGGTTGGACCAGACCGCCTACATCGCCGAAGCCGATTTGGCGGTGTCGTTCCGCGCCGGCGAAACCATCTGGACCGAGTCCTCGCACAAGTTCCACTTAGACGAGCTCGATTCCATGGCCGCACAGACCGGATTTCAAGTCTCGGGCCGCTGGGTGGACCCCGACTGGCCCTTCGCCGAAAACCTCTGGACGGTGATTTGAACAAGGGTCATTTGAACCCCGCCCTGGAATTTCGCAGCGTTTCTTATCGCATCGCCGGCAATGAAATTCTCGATAACCTAAACTTTCGTCTCGATGCGGGCCGCACCCTGGTGCTGCTGGGCCGCAGCGGTTCGGGTAAAACCACAGCGCTCAAGATGCTCAACGGCCTGCTCTTCCCTACCTCCGGCGGCGTCTTCGTCGAAAACCGCGCCACTACGGACTGGAACTTGATTGAGCTGCGCCGCAGCATCGGCTACGTCATCCAGGATGTCGGCCTGTTCCCGCACTTCACCATCGCCGAAAATGTCGGATTAGTTCCCCGATTAAAAGGCTGGCCGCCCGGGCGTGTGTCGGCGCGCGTCTCCGAACTGCTGCATCAAGTGGGCCTGGAACCCTCGCAATTCCTACATCGCTACCCGCGCCAGCTCTCCGGCGGCCAGCGCCAGCGCGTCGGCGTGGCACGAGCCCTCGCGGCCGAACCCAAGCTCCTGCTGTTCGACGAACCCTTCGGCGCGCTCGACCCCGTGACCCGTCTCGAATTGCAGGACCAATTTCTCGAGCTGCGCGGCCGCCTCTCCATCACTTCCCTCTTCGTCACCCACGACGTTCGCGAAGCCTTGCGCCTGGGCACCGAAATCGCACTGCTGCATCATGGCAGACTGGAAGTGCTGGCCACGCCGGCCGAATTTCTGAAGGCGACGGGCGAGGAAGCGCGCGCATTTTTGTCGACGCTATGATTCCTCCTTACTTATGGCAGGAGATGGCCGAACTCACGGGCGAACATTTCGTCCTGGTTCTGGTTTCCATGGCCATCGCCATCGGCGCCGGACTTCCGCTCGGGATTCTGCTCACCCGCCGCCCGTCGCTCCGTCCCCCGCTGCTCGGTTTCGCCAACGTCATGCAGACCGTTCCCAGCCTGGCGCTGTTCGGTTTTCTCATTCCGATTCCGCTCATCGGCGGCATCGGTAAGCGCACCGCGATCGTCGCTCTGGTCCTCTACGCGCTCCTTCCGATTCTCCGCAACACACTCGCCGGAATCCTCAGCGTCGATGCCGCCGTGCGCGAGTCGGCCATCGCCATGGGCATGACCGGCCGGCAACTGCTGTGGCAGGTGGAGTTGCCCCTCGCCGCACCCACCATCATCGCGGGCGTGCGTATCGCCACCGTCACCACCGTCGGCACCGCGACCATCGCCGCGGCCATCGGCGCGGGCGGCCTCGGCGTTTTCATCTTTCGCGGCATCGCGTCCGTGGATACCACGCAAATTCTGGCCGGCGCGATTCCCGCGGCCTTACTCGCCCTGCTCTCCGATGGAGGATTCAGTTGGATCGAACGCCGATTCTCTGTCTCTTAATCGCGGCGCTGCTTTCCGGCTGCGGCGGCAAGCCTCACATCGTGGTCGGCTCCAAGAACTTCACCGAACAATTGATCCTGGGCGAAATTATCGCGCAACACATTGAAGCAAGGACGCACCAGCCCGTCGAGCGCAAGCTCGATCTCGGCGGAACGCTGCTCGCGCAAAAGGCACTGGTCGCGGGCGATATCGACCTGTATCCCGAGTACACCGGCACCGGCTTCACCAACGTGCTGAAGCGCTCGGGCGTCACCGATCCCGCGGCAGTTCTCGCGCAAGTCCGCGCCGGATATTCGAAGGATTTTCACCTCGATTGGCTCGACCCGCTCGGCTTCAACAATTCCTTCGCCATGACCGTTCGCGGAGAAGACGCGCGCGCCCGCCATTTGCAAACGTTGAGCGACGCCGCGCGCGATCCCGCGGGTTTCACGCTCGGCGCAGGCTACGAATTTCTCACCCGGCCCGACGCCTACGATGCCCTCAATCGCGCCTACGCCATCAAATGGAACGCACCGCCCAAGAGCATGGACCTCGGCCTGCTCTACCAGGCGCTCGAACAAAAGCAAGTGAGCATGGCCGCCGCCAACACCACCGACGGCCTGCTAAGCAAATTGGATGTCGTGGTGCTCCAGGACGACAAGCAAATATTCCCGCCCTATCAGGCCTGCATCGTGGTGCGCGAGCAAACGCTAGCCTCTCATCCCGATCTGCGCGCGATTCTCAACGAACTTTCCGGCCGCATCTCCGACGCCCAAATGCGCGCCATGAACTACGTCGTCGATGGCCAGCATCGCGAGCCACGCGACGTCGCCCGGGATTTCCTGTCACGCGCCGGCTTGCTCTGAACTCGCCTTCTGGCTCACGCGCGAAATCGCTCGGACCAGCTTGCGGTACGGCGCCTGATCCAAAGCCGCGAACCCGATCCATTCACCGTCGCTCCAAGTGGAATAACGCCAGCGCGCCAGCAGCGCCAGGTGTTCCTGTTTCTCGGACAGCGGAGGCATCTCCGGCTGAATCGACGCCACCAGCTCGCGCAGCCGCTGGTCCAGCGAAATGAGCGACGCGAG
>JASHQT010000357.1 GCA_030039005.1 Bryobacteraceae bacterium | reverse complement strand
GTCGCCTCATAAGTCTGCGGCGAGGCCAGGATCTGTTCCGGCAGAGGCACCACCGGCCGGCGCGAATAATACGGCTGCGAAAGATTCTCGACGAAGGAGTGCGGAGCTCCCGCCACCAGCGAGAGTTCCACCTTGTCCCAATCCTCGCCCACGGTATTGTCGACGATCGCCCAGCCCTGCAACAGCGGCTTAGCTTTGGAATTGAGCACGATGCGATACGTCGTTTTCCACACCGGCACTTCGCTGATATAGCTCACGAATAGCGATCGCTCGCCCGCGCCCGAAGTCGAGATCACCATCCGCCGCACATCGGCCTCGCGCCCGGCGGAAACGACGTCGAGATAGCGATCCATTTTGGCGGGCAGGCCCCGATCGAGCAGCTTCACCGAAAATGCGGGCGTCAGTTCGGTGGTGCGCAGTTCGCCCGAATCGCTCATCAACGAAAGATAATCCACTTCGAGAGTGGTGCCGCCCGCGATGCGCGTTTTGCGCTCCACGCTCAACAGCCGTCCGACGATCACGCTCGCGCCGCTGCGCACCTCCAGCCGCGCGCCCCGCAGCGCTCCGAGAAATTCGGTGAGCGACGCCTTTTCGCCCACCGGCAGCCGCAGATCGCCCAGTTGCCGATCCATCGGTGCCGCCGATCCGTACTCGACGCCGGTGATGCGGCCGCCATTGAGGTCCAGAACGGTGAGCGACTTGAGCACGTCGTTGAGTTGTCCGGAAGTGAATGGAATAGTCACGTCCTGGCTGTCGCGAACGCGACCCTGATGCTCGAAATATCCCACGCCGCTCTTATAAAGAACGACGCGTTTGACCGGAAGCGAATCGTTTTGCGCGTTGCTCGTTTGGGCCGCGGCGCAAAAGGGCAACAAAAACAGACACACGTAAGGCTTTGGATCCGTCACGACTAACCCCCATGGCCCAAGCGCTTGCTGCTTCACCCCATTGCGCCTGAAGCCAGCAATTCCTCGCTCGAAGCGAGATCTGGGCAGACGGACGGCGGAGGTCCTGAGGGGGTTTCAGGAAACTAGGAAGAAATCAAACGTGCGCGTTGTGACCTACTGCGTGCTCGGCGCGCTCAACTGCGGACCCGGCTGCGTATTGGCGGGGCTAAAGTGACGCCACACGCCATAGGTCGCATAAGGCGAGCTGTAGTTGCTCGCCTGCGGCTGCTGCTGCGGAGGCAGATTACTAGGAGCCGAATTTTGCTGCGGCGCAGGTTGCTGCGGCTGCGTTTGCGCAGGCGGCGGAGGGGGAGGAGGAGCGCCGTAAGGCGACCGGTATTGCGGCTGCTGTGGAGCCGGACCATAAGGGTACTGATACTGTTGCGGCGCCGGAGCGTACTGATATTGTTGCGGAGGCGGATCGTACACGTAAGGACTATAAGCGTAGGGATCCGCATAATATGGATACCCGTAGGCGTAAGGATACCCGTACGCGTAAGGATAACCGTAGTAGCCGTACCACGGCCAGCCCCAACCCCATCCGAGCCCTATGCCCCAACCACCCCAGCCCCAGCCGCCATAGCCGCGGCCGTAGCCATAGCCACCGTAGCCGCCGCGGAATCCGCCATAGCCACCATAACCGCCGCGGAATCCACCGCCACCCACCGCGCCGCCACGAAATCCACCACCACCCACGGCACCGCCGCGAAACCCGCCACCTCCGCCGCCTCCATGGCCGCCTCCGCCCCGTTGGGCGAAGCACATAGATGCGGCAAAGACTAATGATATGATTGCGATCTGGACCGAGCGCATAGGAAACTCCTTAGCCTGCACAACTCCGAAATATCAGACGCGCCAATTAGCCGTCCGGATACCGAATTCTATCGCGAAGCCAGAAGCTTTTCCACATACTTGCCTACCACGTCCACTTCCACATTGATAGCCGTTCCCGGGCCATAGCTGCGCATCGACGTATTCGCGTAGGTATGCGGGATCACGGCCACTCCAATCGTGCTCCCTTGGATCGACGCGACCGTCAGGCTGACGCCGTCCAACGCGATCGAGCCTTTGTGGATCACGTAGCGGTCGAGCGCTGCCGGAATCCGGATCTGCAGCCACCAGTTGTCGTCCGCGAGGGGGTCCAGCGCAAGGAATTCGGCGGTTCCGTCGACGTGTCCTTGGACGATGTGGCCGCTCAGCCGGTCGCCGACGGCGGCCGCACGCTCCAGATTTACGATCGAGCCTTCGCGCAGCGCGCCTAGATTCGTGCGGGCCAGCGTTTCGGGTGAGAGATCGCACGCAAAACCGTCGGAACGGATGTGGACGGCCGTCAGGCAGACGCCGCTCACCGCGATGCTGGCGCCTTCCCGGATATCGCGCAGCACGTGCCGGCAGTGGATGCGCATGCGGGGGCCGGCATGGGCTACCGTGCCCACTTCCTCAATGATCCCGGTAAACACTATTGGATGACGTACGTGTCACTTAATGACATAGGCTTCGACGGCAAATTCATCGGGCGGGATGGAATGGATGCGAACCTGATGGAACTGAATGGCGTCGGTGCGGCGCAAGCGGCCCGTTCCGCCCGCTACCGGAAGCGACTGCAGGCCGCCTAGAATCTTAGCCGCGTAATAAAAGAAGATTTTGTCGACGATGCCCGACTCGAGCGCGGCCCAGTTGAGCTTGCTCCCCGATTCGATCATCAGCGAACGATATTGCTGGCTCGCAAGCCACGCGGGGAGTTGGGTCAAGTCCACGCGCCCGCCGGGGGAATCGAACACGAGCACCCGCACGCCGCGGTATTCCAGCGCTCGGCGGCGCTCACTGGATGCGGCCGAAGTGGTGATGACGGCCACGTCGGCGTTGGCGCCGGCGATGATGCGCGAATCGAGCGGAATGCGCAGCGTGGAATCGGCAACGATGCGCAGCAGCGGCCGGCTGCGCTCGCGTCCGGTGCGGTCCGTGAGCCGGCAATCGTCGGCCAGCACGGTGCCGATGCCGGTGAGAATCGCGTCCGAATTGTGCCGGATCTCCTGCACGTGCGCGCGCGCCCGTTCGCTCGTGATCCAGCCCGTGTTGTCTTCCGGCGCCGCGATCTTGCCGTCCAGCGTCAATGCCGCTTTCAAGGTCACCAGCGGCAACCCGGTCCGCATGGAATGCACGAAGGCTTCGTTCAGCCGCCGGGCCTCGTCGGAATATTCGGACGCGACCTCCACTTCGATGCCCGCCGCATGCAGCCGGCGGAATCCCGATCCGGCAACCTGAGGATTGGGGTCCTCCATCGCGGCGACTACGCGCGCCACGCCCGCTTCGACCAGTGCATCGGCGCACGGAGGCGTGCGGCCATGATGCGAGCAGGGTTCGAGCGTAATGTAGAGCGTCGCACCGCGCGATTGCGCGCCGGCCTCTTCGAGCGCGATCACTTCGGCATGCTTGGCCTGTGCGTACGTGTGAAACCCGCGCCCCACGATCTGGCCGTCCTTCACCAGCACCGCGCCGACGGTGGGATTGGGGCTGGTGCGCCCCAGGCCTTGCCGCGCCAGTTCCAGCGCTTCATCCATGAGCGGGCTTCTCATACGATCAGGCAAACAGTATCACGCGGCGAATAATGACGCGATGAATTGATCCGGCTCGAATGGCAGCAGATCCGCCGCCTGCTCGCCCACGCCGACGTAGCGGATGGGCAGGTTCAGCTCGCGCGCGATGGCCACCACCACGCCGCCCTTAGCCGTGCCGTCCAGCTTGGTGAGCACCAGGCCCGTGACGCCGCTCGATTCGGTAAATTTTCGTGCCTGCTCCAGGCCGTTCTGCCCGGTGGTGGCGTCCAGTACCAGCAGCACCTCGTGCGGGGCGTCTGGAATTACCTTGGCCGCTGTGCGCCGCATTTTTTCGAGCTCCGACATGAGATTCGTTTTCGTGTGCAGCCGGCCCGCGGTGTCCACGATCACGTAATCCATTTTGCGCGATTTGGCCGCTTGGAGCGCGTCGAACACGACCGCGCTAGGATCGGCGCCCGCGGATTGCGCGATCACGTCGCTCGAAGTGCGCGCACCCCAGATCTGCAACTGCTCGATGGCCGCGGCGCGGAAGGTGTCGGCGGCGCAGAGCAGAACGCCACGGCCTTCGGATCTATAGCGGCTGGCCAGCTTCCCGATGGTGGTGGTCTTCCCCGCTCCGTTCACGCCCACCACGAACACAACCGCCGGAGGTTCGGCGACATGCGGTACCGGCCGGTCGGCGGCTTCCAGCACCTCCAGAAGATGCTGCGCGATCAGCTTCTTGATTTCGCCCGCGTCGGTAAGCTGCCTACGATCTGCCCGCTGACGGATGCTCTCGAGCACTTCGTTTACCGTGGTGACGCCGATATCGGCGGTGATGAGCGCGTATTCGAGCTCTTCGATCAGACCGGCGTCGATCTCCTTGCGCCCGCCGACTGCGTCTTCCAGGCGATCCATCAAGCCGGAACGCGTCTTCTGGATGCCGGCCTTCAACCGTTCCAGCAGATTGGGCTCTTGTTCAACCGCGCCGAATAATGTCTGAATCATGCGAGAAGCAACTTTATTGTAGCGGACGTGTCCGGCCGTTCAAGCGCCGACAGAGGTCCAGATTAGTTCCGTCGCCCGGCGATACGCGATACGGATTTACTCCTCAGTAACCCTGGGCTTTTTACAAACAATTCACAGCCCGGCAACCACTCCCGGGAGCTTGCCATTCAACAATAGGACGCTATGAGACTTTCCCTGCGAATCGCAGTGACGCTTGCCCTGAGTTCCATCGCGTTCAGCTCCGCAATCGCGGAAAACGCGCACAATCAACCCGCCGCCATTCTGGGGCAACTTCCCACTAGCCCCGAGCGGATCGTGTCCACGGTGCCCGCCAATGGCGACGGCAATCCCTACGGCGTGGCGTTCGTGCCAGAAGGTTTTCAGCCCGGCGGTGCGCTCGAGCCTGGCGATATTCTGGTTTCCAACTTCAATGACAGCGCCGGCGTGCAAGGCACCGGAACTACGATCGTCAGCGTCGCGCCGAACGGAACGGTCACCACGTTCTTTCAGGGGCGCTCTCCCTTGGGTCTTACCACGGCTCTGGGCGTTTTGCGCGCGGGCTTCGTTCTCGTCGGGAATGTTCCCACCACCAACGACGGCTCAACGGCGGAGCAAGGTTCGCTACTGGTGATCGATCGGTTTGGCCGCCAGGTAGCGAACCTGACGAATGCAACGCTGCTGGACGGGCCGTGGGACTTGGCGGTCAACGATCTGGGAAGCTTCGCACAGATCTTCGTGTCGAATGTGCTGAACGGAACCGTCACACGCTTGAACGCATTCGTTGGAAACGGCGACGACTTCCAGGTGCTCAACGCGACCGAGATCGCGCACGGCTACTCGTTTGCGCCCAACAGCGCGGCAGTGGTGGTGGGTCCCACGGGCTTGGCTTTCAACCCGTTCCTGGGAGTACTCTACGTGGCGTCCACCGACGACAATGCCATCTTCGCGATTCCGTTCGCCAGCCTTACGAACCAAAACGTCAACAAAGGTGCGCTGGTCTATCAGGACAGCACGCATCTGCACGGGCCCTTAGGGCTGGCGCTGGCGCCAAACGGACATCTGATCACCGCGAATGGCGATGCCGTGTTTGCCGGTGGCACGCAAAACGAACTGGTGGAATTTACCGTGCAAGGTCAGTTTGTCGCCCAGTATCAAGTGGACCCGGGCGCTCCCGGCGCGGCTTTTGGACTGGCCTTCTCCGCCGACTTGTTCAATCTCCGCTTCGCCACCGTGAACGACAATCAGAATCAGCTCGACATCTGGAACATCGTTCCGTAGCCGGATCTAACCCCGTGCCCGTAAGTCGGAATAGCTGGGTAATCCTGGAATTCCGCGCGCGTTCATCACGGCGCGAAGCACGGCCTGCGCCATGACATCGGCCGCCAGTGCGCCGATAGAGGCGTAATTGGCGCGCGTGGAAATCGCGCCGGTGGCGACGGCGAAGATCGTGTCGCCGTCGTTGGGCGTGTGGACCGGGTTGATGGTGCGCGCCAGGCCGTCGTGCGCCATCTGGGCCACCTTGGTGGCTTGCGCCTTATCGAGCGCGACGTTGGTGGCGACCACGCCGATGGTGGTGTTCTTTCCGGCCTCGATGCGGACACTGTAACCATCGCGAATGCGCGCCATCGAGTCCATGAAGCCCGATCCATCCGGCTTGCGCGCGCCAGCGATGATTTTGCCGGTCTTCGGGTCGACGACGTCACCGACGGCGTTCACCGCGACAAGAGCTCCCACGACGATTCCCGTATTGCCCACGCGGATGCTCGCGCTGCCAAGGCCCGACTTCATGGCCTGCTTCATGCCGAACAGTTTGCCGATGGTGGCGCCTGCGCCCGCGCCTACATTGCCTTCCGGAACGCGGCCGGAACTCGCTGCTTGGCAGGCCTTGTATCCCGATTCGGCGGTGGGGCGAATGTTCGTATTGCCGATTTCCAGATCGAACAAAATGGCTGCTGGAACAATCGGCACCACAACCTTACCGAGCACGTAACCGATGCGGCGCTCGCTGAGGTAACGCATAGCGCCCGAAGCCGCGTCCAATCCGAACGCGCTGCCGCCTGCGAGCATGATCGCAAATATCTGCTGGGCCATGCTCACCGGATTCAGCAGATCCGTTTCGCGCGTGCCGGGGGCGCCGCCGCGAACATCCACGCCCGCGGCCGCGCCTTTTTCGAACAGCAGCACGGTGCAGCCGGTGGGACGCCGCGAGTCGGTGAAGTGGCCGGCTTTGATGCCCTGAACGTCAGTAATGGTGCCGTCGGTGATGCTTCCGGGATCGCGTTCCTGGGCCACCGATAAAGCGCTTCCGGCGGCGAGCGCGGCCAAGGCGCCTGGAACATCTCGACGTGTCATTGTCTTCAGTTTATTGCTTTCGGTTTACTGCGCGGGTTAAGATTCGATTTTCGCATGCGATACGCGGCTTGGCTGATTCTATTGGCGACTCTAGCCATCGAGGCGCAAGACAAGGCGAGCCGTCCATGGAAGTTCGCCGTCTCGGGCGATTCGCGCAACTGCGGCGACATCGTGATGCCTGCCATTGCGCGCGGTGTGCACTCGATCGGCGCGAGATTTTACTGGCACCTCGGCGACTTTCGGGCGATCTACGAACGGGACGAAGACATGTCGCCGCCGCTTTCGCTCGGGCTGCACAATAAGCCGCTCGAAACGCTCACTTACTTGCAAGAAGCGTGGCCGGATTTCATCGCGCACCAGATCGTGCCCTTCGGATCGCTGCCGGTGTATCTGGTGATGGGCAATCATGAGGCCATCCCGCCGATGTCGCGCGAGGGCTGGCTGGTCCAGTTCGCCGATTGGCTGGAGACTCCCGTAATTCGCGGGCAGCGGCTGAAAGACGATCCGGCCGATCATAAATTGCATGCCTATTATCACTGGATGGAGCGCAATATCGATTTTGTTACGCTGGATAATTCCACGCCGGATCAGTTTGACCCAGATCAAACGAAATGGCTGCACCAGGTGATCGATCGCGACGAAGCCTCCGCGCAAGTGAGAACCATCGTGGTGGGCATGCACGAGGCCCTGCCCGACAGCGTCAGCCGCATGCACAGTATGAACGAATCGCCGCGCGGAACTGAAAGCGGCCGCGAAGCCTACCAAGCGCTGTGGCACGCGCAGGAAGCCGCGCACAAACGAGTGTACCTTCTGGCCAGCCACTCGCATTATTATATGGATCATATTTTCGAAACACCTGAGTGGAAGGACAAGGTGCTGCCGGGATGGATTATCGGGACGGCCGGCGCCATCCGCTATAAACTGCCTCCGGAAACCACGCCCGCGCAGCATGCGCAAACCAATGTGTACGGGTACATGATCGCGACTGTGAGTCCGGACGGCGAGGTGTCATTCCAGTTCGAGCGCCTGGGCCTGGACGATCTTCGCGCCGTGAGCGGTTCGGCCTATCCCGATGCCCTGATCCGCTGGTGCTACGAGCAGAATCACCAGTGATGCCAGCCGTGTTGCTCAAGCCACGCGGGCCGGCGGCGCCAGAAACATTTGCTCGGTCTCGCGATTCAGCAGCACCCACAGGCCGTAGATGCCAAGAATGGTGTGAAACGGGAATCCCAACAGATCGAGAGCCGACAAAATAATTCCGGCAATCCGGGCCCAGGGGCGGAATTGCAGCAAACCGATGCCGATGACCAGGGCGGGCAGCGAAAGCACCAGGATCGCGACAAACGCGACGCCACCGATGAGAGCGAGAACCGGCGCGGGGACATCTCCCGCGTTTTGGGTGTTCAAAAAGGCGGAGAGGCCGCCGAAGATGAGCAGCACCACCACCGCGCCGAGGACACCCAGCGCTCCAAACACGATGTGCAAAATCCCCAAGATCTTCACGTGCTGCGCCATGCGCCCTCCCGTCGTCTCAAGCGTGTCCCGAACGTGTTATTGCGATTCTAGTCAGTATACGAAAATCGCAGCGGGCCGGTTCGCGCTATTTGTCGAGCGATTTGTCGTTCTCTTTGTTGTCGAAGGTGACATTCGAATCCGCGCCGAAGTGGTGGTAGTCGCTGTAGCGGATGGTCAGCCGGACGCGCTGCGCTCCGCCGCGAAAATAGAGCGTGTCGTCGCCATAGGTCATCACCGGGAACCAGAAATCGCCGTCTACTTTCTGCCGGATGGTGGTAAAGTGCGGAAACAGGTTTTCGGTTTTGAGCGTCCTGATTTGCGGCACCGCCTGACCTTCGCTGCGAACCACGGAATCGTCTTTCTTCGAAACCCACAGCATCCCGTCAAACAAGCGCTGGCCGTCGAGGATCTGGCGCGGCGTGATCTTCACCACCCAACAATCCACGCCGTCGACGGTCTCTTCGCCTTGAAATTTCGTTTCGTAGAGGAACGCCTGATCCTTGGTGAGCAGAAACGGTTGGATCTCGCGGATATCCCGAAAATCTTCATCGGTGAGCTGGAGGTGCGTCAAAGTGTTGGAGGGTTTCCCGATCATCTGTTCGCTACGCTCCTGGGTGGGCGAAAAGATGATGTCGCGCAGCTCGCGGTAAGCGCCCTGAACGAATCCCCTGGGATTCATTTCGTCCACCGTGACAGTCTGGCGGTAAGTGTAGTTGCCTTGCTCGGCCGCGGTTCGCGTTTCGCGCGCGGCGATGAGGCGCACCAGATTCGGCGGAGGATCTTGCGCTCTTGCGAGGGCGGGAATTGCGAGCGCGGATGTTAGGATGAAGCACATGCGCCAGTTTCTGATGACGCTGTCCGTAGTGTGGATAGCGGCTTGCATCGCAGCGTACTTCTACTCCCATCAACAGCATATCCCGGAGAAGACGGCTCTCGTGGTGGTCCCGGCATTTTTAGCCGAGATCGGTTTCTATCTGGCGCCGGGTTTTGTCGAGGTTCGCAAGCGCTTTGAAGCGCTGGGATCGCAGCCGTTGCGCGCCGCCTTGATCGCGGCAAGCGGAGTGATTCCCTACTTGATCGAGGCGCTGCGCGGCGGCGTATTTCGCTGGACCCGCTTTGAGGAACTGCTGGCCTTCGTACTCGTCGCCGCGTTCTGGTACGTCTGGATCCCGCGCGGACTTCTGGCGGATCTTCTGTTCCTGGCCTACATGGCGTACGTGTACTTGCACCGGCTGTTCGATCACATCTACGGCCCATTGACCACGCACGTCTCGCTCGGGATCCTGGGGCAGCTCATGTGGATTCACGTAGGATTGATGGCCGTGCTTGCGCTGCGGTCGCTGGACGACGCGCATTTCGGTTTCCTGCCGACGGCGCAAGACTGGCGCATCGGTGCACGGCACTTCGCTTTTTTCCTGCCGGTTGGGGCAGCGCTGGCCTACGTGTTGCAACTGGGCGGGCTGCATACGCCGCCGCGCTCCTGGTGGATCTTCGGGCTCATGCTAATTCTGACGTTTTGGGGAATCCTGTGGGTGGTGTCGCTGGCCGAGGAGTTTTTCTTTCGTGCCTTCCTGCAACGCACGCTCGCGCGCTCGACGCACAGCGAACTGGCGGGGCTGGTCGTCGCTTCAGTGCTGTTCGGGCTCGCGCATCTTCCCTTTCGCAAATTCCCGAACTGGCGCATGGCGATCGTAACCGCGGTGCTCGGCTTTTTCTGCGGGTTGTCGCTGCTGCGCGCGCGCAGCGTCAAAGCCAGCATGGTGACGCACGCGCTGGTGGCCACTACCTGGAGGATGTTCTTTTCGGGCTAGCCGCGCGCGACTGTCTAGGCAACGACTGCCGGCTCTTGAAAAAATCCTTCCAGGGATCGGGACCTGCGAGAACTTCCTGGTAATTTCCGAGATTGAAATCGGACGGATCGAGCTTCTCTCTGACTTGGGACCAATCGAGCGGCATCGAAAATGAAGCTTTGTCGCGGCGGCGCACGGAATAGGGCGCCACCACGGTCGCTCCGAAGGAATTGCGAAACGCGTCGAGATAGACGCGCTGGCCGCGAGCCTCGATACGCGCTTCCACCGTGAAGTCGCGGGGATTTTCGGCGGCCAGCCGATGGCAAATTTCCTCGGCGAATGGCAGAACATCATCATAGGTGGGGCCGAGGCGCAGCGGCACGAATACGTGCAGGCCGCGGCTGCCGGAGGTCTTGGGAAACGAAGTCAAGCCGAGCGAGTCGAGTTGATCTTTGATTGCGAGACCGGCTCGAGCGGCGTCGGCGAATTTGCCCGAAGTGGGATCGAGATCGAACACCATCCAATCGGGTTGCTCGGGATGGCTCGCGCGGCTGGCCCAGACGTGCACCGGAATGCAGCCCAGGTTCACTAACGCGAGCTGCGTTTCTTTCGATCCACCGACTACGTAATTCACGTCGCGATTGCTGTGGTGGATGCGATGCGTCGGAGTGCCTTCCGGCAATCCTTTGGGCGCGGCCTTTTGATAAAAGCAACTGCCGCGCATTCCGTCCGGGCAGCGCTCGAGCGAAAGCAGCCGGTCTTCCACATAGGGGCGGAGTTTCCCGAACACGGCATCGTAATAGCGTGCCAGATCGAGCTTGGTGTAGCCTTGCTCGGGCCAGAACACTTTATCGGGATGCGTGATCAGATCGCCGATGTTCATTGGGCCTCCGGGATGGTAACTTCTTCGGGGCGCTTGTCGTCGCGCAGGCCGAGGAAAACGGGCTGGCGCAGCTTGCGGTCGTCGGTCCATTCCCCGTAAGCGATTTGCGCGACCAGTCGCGGCGCAAGCCACGTGACATCGCGCTCGCGCGGTGGATCGGCCAAGGTAGGCTTGGCGCGAATCAGCGGTTGGAATTTGCGATACAGCGCGGCGAGCGTTTCCTTGGAAAATCCAGTGCCGACTTTGCCAACGTATTGCAAGCCCCGGCCGTTATTTGCCGCGAGCAAAAGCGCTCCGAAATGTTCGCGCGCGCCCGCCGGCGCCGTGTAGCCCACAATGAGGAACTCGTCCTCCTGCTTCACTTTAAACTTGAGCCAGCTTGCGGAGCGGCCTTCGACATAAAGCGAGGACTCATCTTTGGCGATCACGCCCTCGAAGCCCTTGCGCGTCGCGATGCGGTACGCTTCGAGGCCGTCGGGGGCAAGGCGCGCGGAGACGAATAACATTGGCTGCTTGCCGGAAGGCTTACCCAGGACGTTTTCGAGCGCGGCGCGGCGTGAGGAAAGCGGCTCGCGGCGCAGATCGCGGCCGTCGAGATACAGGCAGTCAAACACGGCATAGTGCGGTTTCTCAGCGAGATTCTGGAGCAGTTGAAAACGCGAAACACCGGCGCGATCGAAGGCCACCACTTCGCCGTCCAGCAGCAATGTTCCATGCCGAAGACCGGCGATCGCGCGGGCGACCGCATCGAAATGCTCCGTGCGATCCTTGGCGTTGCGCGAGAGCAGCGTGATCTTTTCGCCTTCCTTGTAGGCGAGGATGCGGAATCCGTCGTATTTTTCTTCGTACACCCAGCCCGCGCGCTGAAACGGCTCTTTGACCAGGGTCGCGAGCATGGGCTGCACTCGAAAGGGGATCGAGGCTTTCACACTCACGAGGGATCGCCCATCGCGGCCTTTTGCACGTCGCCGCCCGAGTCGCGCGCGATCCCCGCGAGCAGGCGATTGGTGAGCACGGAGCGCGGTTTCTCGGCGAGGATATCTTCGGATGACGCGTACCGGTCGCGATGCTTGATCAGCAGCCACTGCGGTTTAGCGGAACCGCTGTAGCCGAGTTTGGTTCGGACCAGCACAAACGATCCGCGCAGTTTTTTTCCGGCGAGCGTGAATTTCAGATCGCCCTTTTCGAGCGCAGCGTCCACGTCGTCCACTTCCGGCGTCCACGTGCCGCGATCCCAGAGCATCACCGTTCCGCCCCCATATTCGCCTTCCGGGATCACGCCTTCGAAGCCGCCGTATTCGAGCGGATGGTCTTCCACGCGCGCGGCCAGCCGCTTGACAGAAGGGTCGAGCGATGGGCCTTTGGGAATCGCCCAGGAAAGCAGAACGCCGCGCCACTCCAGGCGGAAATCGTAATGCAGGTGGGAGGCGCGATGCTTCTGGATCACGTAGGCCAGATTCGATGCGCGGGCTCCTGCTCGTGCCAATGGATGCCGCGCTCCCGCGGGCTCGGTGGTGGCTGAGAAATCACGCTTCGCTCGATATTCCCGGAGCGGCTCAGGATTTGTGGTCTTTTTCTTTACCGGTTTGGTCTTCATGAGCGTGGCTTTCCACGTAGTCCAGGATGTCGTAATGCGCAGTGGCTCGATCGGGGAAGAAGCTGTTGACCG
>JASHQT010000356.1 GCA_030039005.1 Bryobacteraceae bacterium | reverse complement strand
CTGATCATCAGCGATGCTCAAGGCGGCTATCATTATTTGCAGTTCGCGGCCAAGAGCGACGGTAAAGACTACCCCGAGTACACGGAGACTTTGCTGGCCGACATGATCGCATCCGGCGAGCCCACGCCGCGCACTTACACCGAGACGGTAGTCGACGAATACACCACCGATTGGACGGACAAGGTGAACGGCAAGATCACTTCGCACGGGAAGAAAATCGTGTCCAAGGACGGCCGGACGTTGACCGTTACGGTGGATGGTTCTTCACAGATTCACGTCTATGATCGGCAGTGAGGCCTCCGTGGAGAGATCAGCGAGAGGGAGCATGAACGTAACGATTCTGATTCCGGACGAGGTAGCGCGCGACCGCCTAGGCAACAGCCTGCAAAACGGAGTGCGGCGGCCTCGTTGTTTCGGGGTATTGAGAGTGCCGCCGCACCCTTTGCGGGCTGGCTAGCAGCGGTGCGGATCTGTCGCGGCGAGCCTTGGAAGCGTTCGCGCTCAAGGCAGGCGTCAGCTCGGTGAGCTGGTCGGTGCAGCCCCAAGGATTGGAGTGAGAGGGCGTGCAATAATTCTAAGGCGTTAAGCTAGAGATAGCGACTAGCGGGAATCTAAGCAGAGGCCGCATGACGATCGATGAGCGGATCGAAGCACTGACGATGAGCCTAGAGTTGCTGACTCGCGACGTGGAGACACTACGGGATACAGCGCGGCAGCACACTCAAGCTCTGCAAATCGACGCCGATAACATCCGGCGGTTGGCCACAATCGCTGAAAGCCATGAACGCCGGTTAACAGATTTGGAAGAGAGTTAACTGTCCCGATAGGATGAGGCGTTGGAGCAGTTGTTGGTGCGGCTTTCGCCGGAGGGGGATAAGTCGGTGAGTTGGCCGGTCATCCGCAGGCGCTCGATGAGGATCCTCGGACTGATCGCGATGTTGGCGCTATGCAGCGGTGCACTGGTGCTTCGAGGCCAAACGCCACGTACGGTGAAGGAGCCTGCGTTCGTGGTTCGCCGCGCGACAATCATCGCGTTCTTCCCAGTAACGCCAAAGGAACTCGAGAACCGACCAGACGCAAATGAGGCTCTGTCGGACTTCCAGTTTTACGCCGCCCAGGCGCGCAAACCTCTGCTGCAAATGGGTGTCGACCTGGAGGAAGTCTATGGCCGGTCGTTTAGGGTGACGAACAGCCGCAAGACCACCACGTTCCGTCCGGCCAGCGGGAAGATCGGATATTACCTGGTCACTCCATCAAAGCGCCCTCGAATCGAATACGGGGTTGAGACGGACATTGGTCTCATGCAGGCGGCCCGGGAGTACTTCGGGCTGGTGGCTAAATCCCATTAGCCGAATATTCATCGAAAACCCGCCGCGCCCTCCAGTATCATGGGACTCCGGAGGACTCGGATGAATCAGGACGGTCATGATCCCCACCGCGGGCACGAAATCACGCGCGTGATGCGCCCCATGTACGCGCGCAAGTGGCTGCTCGGCCCGGCGCCACGCCACGCCGTGCCCGAGGACGGCATGCCGCCCAGCACCGCCTATCATCTCATTCACGACGAGCTGATCTTCGACGGCAGCTCGCGGTTCAATCTCGCTACCTTTTGCAGCACCTGGATGGAGCCGGAAGCGCAGAAGCTGATGTCGGAAACGTTCGACAAGAACATGATCGACAAGGACGAATACCCGCAGACGGCCGAGCTCGAAATGCGCTGCGTCCACATGCTGGCCGATCTGTGGCACTCGCCCGACGCCGCGAACACGCTCGGCACCTCCACCATCGGATCGAGCGAAGCGTGCATGCTGGGAGGACTGGCGCTGAAGTGGCGCTGGCGCGAGAGGATGCGCAAGCTGGGGAAAGCGGCGGACCGTCCCAATCTCGTCCTTGGCAGCAATACACAGGTGTGCTGGCACAAATTCCTGCGTTATTGGGACGTGGAGGAGCGGCCCGTCGCGCTCGAAGGCGACGCCTGCATCATCGATCCCGAACACGCCGCCGCGGCCTGCGATGAAAACACCATCGGCGTGGTCGCGGTGCTGGGCAGCACCTTCACCGGCGATTACGAGGATGTCGCGGCTCTGAACGCCGCGCTCGACCGGCTCGAGGAACGCACCGGCCTGGATATTCCCATTCACGCCGATGGCGCCAGCGGCGCTTTCGTCGCGCCCTTTCTCCAGCCGGACCTGGTTTGGGATTTCCGGCTGCCACGCGTGAAATCCATCAATACATCGGGGCACAAATATGGGTTGGTGTATCCGGGCGTCGGCTGGATCGTGTGGCGCGAGGCGGCCGATCTCGATCCGGGCCTGATCTTCCACGTCGACTATTTGGGCGGCAGCATGCCGACGCAGGCGATCAACTTCTCGCGCCCAGCCAGCCAAGTAGTGGCGCAATATTACAATTTGATCCGGCTCGGCAAGTCCGGCTATCGCGCGATTCACCAGGCGTGCCAGGATGTGGCCGTCGATCTGGCGGGCCGGATCGCGGAGCTCGGGCCGTTCGAACTTGTCAGTGACGGCCGCGCGCTGCCCGTGTTCGCATGGAAGCT
>JASHQT010000355.1 GCA_030039005.1 Bryobacteraceae bacterium | reverse complement strand
TGCTGGCTTGACAGCTAAAGGCCCATTAGCTAGCGTGGAATACATGCCCCGTCTCTCCATCACCACAGATGCCGCTGTGCATCTCATCTGGGAAGTGGTAAAGACTCTTCCCGAGTATCAACAAAAGAGCCTCAAAATGTACTACGTGGATAACTGGCCTGCGGCAGACTGTGCTGAAGCGGCGGGCCTGTCCATGGATGAGTTCAACGCGCTGAAACGGTTCGTGAGGCAGCGGTTCCTGGACGCCGTGGCTCAGGCCCCGGCAAGCCAGGCTCCCCCTGAGGAACTGCGGGCGCGTCAGCAGCGGTTCCAGAGTCGTCTTGATGGAATCGCGGAGCGACGTACACGGGCGCTTGCAATGGCTGCCGGAGGTGGCGAATGAACCTGGATCAATGGCATGAACTTGCAGTCAGCAACGATGAGCTAATCGAGCGACTCAGGCGCGAACTGAGTGAAGCGCTGGCTGCACGCGAGAGATTATTTAGCTTGCCTATCGAAGAGGAACCCGCTGCCCGTGAAACTGCTGCGTGATGTCGTCTTCCTAGCCCTGGCGTTCTGCGGCTGCTTGATCGCGCAGCAGCCGCATTGCGCAGCCTGCCAACGGGATTCGCGCGGGCGCATCAAGCGCAGTGCCATCGCCCGCCGCGCGTTTCGGAAGGCCAATCCCTGCCCGGCCACCCACTCAACAAGTGGCTCGTGCCCTGGCTTCGTTATCGATCACGTCAAGCCATTGAAGCGGGGAGGCCCTGACACCCCAGATAACATGCAGTGGCAATCCGTCGCTGAGGCGAAAGCCAAGGATCGCACCGAGTAACACCCTTGGGCACTTGACGCCGGGGCGTACAATGAGGCTGGTCACCCGCCCGCGTGTCCGCATCACCCAGCCGCTGCGCTGTACTCAAAGAAAGGAAGGAACCATGAACGCCAACGGCACATGGACAGCAGCAGAAGAACGGCTACTGGATCAAATCGAAGCCGAGTTAATCGAGAAGGGAACTCCGGCGCACAAGGCTCGTATGTTTGCAGAGCAGCGCCTGGAGAAACAGTTAGAGCAGAGGCAGGAACGACTGGAACGCCAGAGAGACTTCAGCCGCTGAGTGGCCACACTGACCTGCGGGCACGGCAAGGCGCGGTTTGGTTAGGCAGGTTCGGACGGGTCAGGCAGGGCAGGTGGGGTAAACGAGAGAGCGCGGCGGAAACGTCGCGCTCTTCTTTCAGCCAGGAGATTCTCGTGTGAGCCGAGAGCTAAAGCCCTTAACACCGAAACAGCGTGAAACTATCGATGAAATCGTGCGCCGGTTGGTGGCAAAGGGAATTCCCGAACAGCGGGCACTCCCCCTGGCCGAAGGGGAATTGACGCGCCGGATCAAGAAGGGGAAGCGGACCACGATCCCGGATGCCACTGTCACCGCGAACTGAGGCGAAACATCTTGCACCAAGATTGCTTTTGTGCTACTTCTTAGGCGAAGGGTAGGAGTTCTAGATGTATATCAACAATGGCATTCTCCGCGATCCCATCAGCGGCATTCTCGGAGGCATAACTGAGGATTATCGGGCCGACAGCTACGAAGAGATCGGCAAGTGGATCAAGGCCGATGGCAGCGCAGAGCTTCATCTCAAAGTGCTGCTGAAGGCCGACATGCCTACGAGTACCAAAGGCTTGCCGGATTTCACGATTGTTCTTAAGAACGTGCCAGAGCGGGCGACTGATTACGAACCGTTCCGCGCGTTGCTGCGGATGGGCGTAAAGCATCCTGAGATGGCATCTTGGATTTATCCTCCGTCAGCACCTTGCCGCGTTTGAAAGCTATCCTTCGTTGAGTTCTCCGGCTTCACGGTAATGCTGCGCCAGGATCTGCCGACAAGTCAAAGCTTGGCTTCTGATCCAAGCTTCAATCGGGGAAATGTTGATCGCTTTCACGGAGGATTGTCGAGCACAACTTCAGCAGGCGCTCGCAATCCTTCACGACTAACTGATATACAGCTTTAAAGTAGGGCACCATCGATTCGCCGCGATTGTTCGGCTTCATCTGAGGGAATGGAACTCCCAGCATGTCTGGCCATGTTTGATACTGCCCGAGTATGGACCGTGCAACGTCTTCGATGTCAAGAACGGAACCGACAATCACAGAGTCCATATGTCTCGCGAATAGCGTCAGGAGACGCTGAACCTCTTGCAGGGTTCCTGATAAGTTATTCGCGAAGATCCTCCATTCATCCTGCGTCATGTTGGGCAACTGGCTCAGGCGCGGCAGGATATAGTCCTCAATTTCCGCCAAGATCATGGAGCGAATGTATTTGGGATCGTCCATGCGTCCAATTTCCGGCGATGGCGGTTCCAGACGTAGAGCAAGGCGCACACTTGAAGCCGTAGCTATCGCCAACCTGGAAACGCGTTGTCCGACGTGCCTGCTTACGTTAGCCCATTCAGCGCGTTCTCTTCGGCGGAGTATCTGGTCAACATACAACACCGTGATGATGCTGCCCAGCAAGCCCGCTGAAATGTTCACTAGCAAACTGCGCCATGGTTCAGGGACATAGAATCCCCCAAGCATTGTAAGCGCAGCAGCAACAAGCAGCGGAAGAACGAGCAACGTCACTAGAGACTGTCTTTTGACGGGCGTTGTAGTCGTCTGCATTAGCTCAAAAATATTGTACAATTGCGGGACAAAGTGCCTTCTTTGGTGCGCGTGCATTCCCGCGTGTGGACCTGCCTGGTGATGTCGCTGACCGCTGTCGCAGCGGCTGGCCAACAACCATCAGCGTGCCCAATTGCGTTTCAAAAGGTGGACCCACACTCAAAGCCCTTCACCGCCGAAATGTTGGGTTCGGAAAAAGACCCATGGGACCACTATCTTCGGATTGAGTACAGGAATATCTCTGACAAAACAGTTATTGCCACTCAATTTGGCGTAGCTTTCGTTGATGCGCTTGCACAGGTGAGCAATTCTGTCTACACCTACCAGTCACCTGAGATCGTGAAACCAGGCAAGGTTGCGAAGCCATATTGGGGGGATGGAGTTTATTTTCATGAGTACGGAAGCAGGATGACCGCGATTGTGTGGCTAGAAAAAGCACGGTTTGCTGACGACACATTTTTTGTCGATGACGGCAGCCGTGCCTGCGCATGGCCGAGCCACGCCTTCGCTGCTTCGTCCCATGCCGCTACGTCATCGGCTCCAGTCACGCCAGCCCCTGCTAATCCGGCTCTTGGGCAGTTGCGAGAGAATTCGGAAGCTGCAAAGAGTTCTCCAGCGGCTGCTGCGCTGCTGGCCAATGTAGGCCACGCCTACAGCGCTCAAGAACTCGCCGAAATGGTACAAAAAGGCCAGGCCTCAAGGTTCGCCGTTATAACGGTTCCGCCAGGTGCCGATGTGGAGATCGACGGGAACAAGGCTGGGGTGACTCCCTTTGCTGGTGTGCTTATAAGGCAGGGCGACACCGAGCGCACGATCACCGTCAGATTGAGTGGGTACAAGACCGTCGAAAAGAAGGTGGTTCCCGATGGTAAGACCATTCCAATCGGCTTGACCCTCGAAAAGCAGTAGCATTCGGAAGCAAGGCCAGGAAATCGCGGCCACCCTGAGCGCGCCTTACTAGCAAAATACTAGCAACCGGGGTGTTAGAAGGCGTCATTCTCAGGAAGCCGGAAACTTGTATCCCGCTGAATTGTCAGAGAGCGTCATTCCACGGCAGGCCCTTGAGTGTATTCAGGTTCTAGTTCTCGCAAGGGAGTGGAGGTTCAAGTCCTCTCATCCGCACCAAATACATAAAAGAATATCCAAAGAGCGACGATCCTAGGCTAGACGCGGGGCGATGCCCCTTTGAAGCTGTTTTGAATCACGTAACAGATCTTTCGTTCCAGGTGGGGGACAACTGTAACCCATGTGTCGAGCCAGCCGGCAGCGTTTGGAACGTTCCGCTCTCAGCGCCTATCTAAAATCTCCGGCGAGGTTTCTTTGCCCGATCCTGCCCCGGCAGTGGCCCTCCTCTGGGGCGCGAATCTGGCGGAGCAAATCGCGGACCGAGGCGAACGAATCTTATCTAACCATCCTCCGTTGCTGGGTTTCGAAATCGACACCGGGCCCGCGATTCGATGGCGTCGCGATTACACCAATGACATCGGAGAGACTTGTTGCGGGCGACGCCGGCATCATCGCGGTTTTACCGCCGGGGGTTCCGTCGCCGCACAATTCAGAGACGCTTTGGGCTGAACCGGCTTCGGGCCAAACGCCCGAGCCGTGTCGCGCTGCGGACGGTTCGTGCGGGAGAGAGCGCGTTGCCGCGCGAGTTCCTTGGCGGCTTGCGGCTTATACTGCGCGCTCGTCAGCGTGGCGAGGAAGGCGACAACGTCGTCGATCTCCTGTTCACTCAGAGCCAGGGGCTGCATGTCCTGATCGAGCCATGGGTCCTGAATGCCGTCCCCTTTGTTGTAATGGTCCATCACGTCCCAGAGTGTCGCTTGCGAGCCGTCGTGAAAGTACGGGGCCGTGATCAGGACGTTACGCAGACCAGGTGTTTTGAATGAGGCGATATCGCTTTGGTGCCTGGTCACCAGGAAGCGGCCAACCACGGAGGTCTCGCTCTGAATCGCCGCCCGATCCACGTCGATCACCTTTCCCGAATTGACCTCCTGTTCCGCCTTGCAAGCGAGCGCGACGACATTGTGGCGAATGATGCCGATGCCGATATTGTGAAAATCCTTGTCCATAAAGAAGGTTGGATCTCGGCTTATCTCCGTAAGGGCATGACATTTGTTGCATCGAGCTTTCGTGTTGAAAAGCTCCCAGCCTCGCTGAGCGGAGTCATTGATCGCGCTCTTTTCGCCGGCGATGAAGCGATCGAAAGGGGCGTCAAAAGAGAATTGCGTGCGCTCGTAAGATGCGAGGGCGCGGACAAGATCGTCCCGATTAATCGGACGCCCGAACACACGTTGAAACTCCCGCTGATATTCGGGCACAGCCGCAATACTGGCGACAGCGGCGTCCATGCTGGGTTGACCCATTTCGACCGGATTGACGATGGGAAGAGCGGCTTGCTCCTCGAGCGTTCTCACGCGGCCGTCCCAAAACTGCGCGATGTTGTAGAGTGAGTTCAGAATGGTCGGGGAGTTGCGTTGGCCGGCGCGGCCGTGGACTCCGATCGAGACGGTCCGGCCGTCCGTGAACGCGAGTTTCGGGTCGTGGCATGTACTGCAAGCAACGGTCCCATCCACGGACAAGCGCCCATCGAAAAAAAGCTTTTCGCCCAACGCAATCTTCTCCGGAGTCTGCGGATTGTCCACAGGGACCGCTGCAAGCGTGGCCTCCATGGGCGCTCCAAGTTGTTTCAGCGACTTGGGGCGAGCAAGAGGACTGTCGGGAGGAATCGGCGGCGCGTGCGGCGCTTGCGCCTCGGCGGTGCTCTTGTAAGCGAGAGCCGCGAAAAACAAAGCGAATACAGCTTTAGTGCGATGTTGCATCGCACTCGCTCCATGCAGCTTCGGTTCCACCATCGCGCAAGGTTTACGGGGATAAAGAGGAAGGCTTCGACGTTGAGGCGACAGTTGCGTCTTCCGGCGGACACCCCCCTCGGCGATGGAAGGGAGTTGCGGAGACGACCCCGAAACACGCTTAAAACGCTAGCCCGATTTGGACTTTGGCTGGATTGCCATAGGACCAAAGGCCAATACCAAATCCCTGAGTGCGTGCCATCCTAATGTCGGAAGGAAGAATGGACAATGTAGAGGAAGTTGGCCTGGTGGCGATTGTGGACGACGACAAAGCGGTCTGCCGGGCCATCAGTAGACTCGTGATGTCTGCTGGGTGGGAGTCGGAGATGTTCTCTTCCGCAGAGGAGCTGCTTCGGTCTCCTCGGAGTCGCCGGCCGGACTGTTTGATCCTCGATTTACGTTTGCCCGGGATGAGCGGCCTTGAACTGCAGCGACAACTCGCCACACGTCGCTGCCAAACCCCAATCGTCTTCGTATCGGCTCACGACGACCCAGCGTCGCGTGCACAGGCTCTACAGGGAGGCGCCTTCGCATTCCTGGCGAAACCCTTTAACGATAGTGCTCTGTTAGAGGCCGTACGTTTAGCTATGAGCCACGGACGCTGAACCAGATCACCACGATCTTCCGGATGTGTTAACATCCTCGGCGTCAGAAATTGTCTGGAAGGAATTTACAACATGGCCACGACATCGATGACGTCAGTTAACGAAATGAGAAGATCAGGGATCTCCGTGGTGGGAGATCGGCCCTGGGGAACTCATTTTTGCAATTTCTACGAGAGCGGAGAAGACCTGCTCGAGATGCTGGTGTCCTATTTCAAAGCTGGACTAGAAGACAACGAGTTCTGTGTGTGGGTAGTCTCCGAGCCTCTGTCAGAGCGGGCGGTCTGGGATGGTTTGCGCGCGGCGGTTCCTGAATTTGATTACCACATGTCGAAGCGAAGTATCGAAGTGTTCGACGGGCGAGAGTGGTACCTGAAGGGGGGAACCTTTGATTCGAACCGTGTCATGACCGCCTGGAACGAAAAACTCGATCGGGCGCTGGACCGCGGATATGCGGGCCTCCGGGGTACAGGGAATACCGCTTGGTTGCAAAATAAGGACTGGAAGGCTTTTTCGGACTACGAACAGCTTGTGAATGACAGCGTAGGCGGACGACGGGCGGTGCTGTTGTGTACGTATTCGCTCGCATCTTGCGGGGCAAGTGAGCTTTTGGATGTAGTGGGTACTCATCAATTCGCGACAGCCAGGCGCCATGGAAGCTGGGAACTCGTCGAGACCGCGGAATTAAAGCAAGCCAAAGAAGAAATCAAGAGAATGAATGACGAACTGGAGTCACGCGTTCGTCAGCGCACCGAAGAACTTGAAGCCGCCAATCGAAAACTGAATCAAGCACAAGCGGAGCTGGCGCACATTAACCGCGTCGTGACCGTGGGTGAGCTCACCGCTTCGATCGCGCACGAAATCAAGCAACCCCTTGCGGCCATCGTTGGTAACGCTAAAGCTGGCGTCCGCCTGCTGGCAGGCCCCTCGCCCGACACCGAGGAGGTGCAGCACGCGCTCGCCGATATTGCGGAGCAAGGAGACAGGGCGGCGGAGATCATCTCGCGCATCTCCGCACAGATGAAAAATGCAAGAACCGAGAAGAGTGCGGTAGACATCAACGAAACCATTCGCGAAGTGATCGCCCTGGCACACCGGGAGTTAGAGAAGCACCAGGTTGCGGTTCGAACGGAACTGGCTCCGACGCTCACATCCGTGACGGGTGACCGCGTCCAGTTGCAGCAGGTAATCTTGAATCTGATCATGAACGGCATCGAGGCCATGGAATCAGTCACGAGCCACCCGAAAACACTGCTGGTTCAATCGCAATCGGATCGGTCGGAGGTCGTGGTTTCGGTGCGCGATTCCGGAATCGGGATAGATGTAGAAAATGGGAAACGTATTTTTGACGCCTTCTTCACGACCAAGCCTCATGGCTTAGGAATGGGACTGGCGATTAGCCGATCCATCATCGAGGAGCATGGTGGTCAATTGATGTTCTCGGCAAACGGCGATCGGGGCACGAAGTTCCGCTTCACGTTGCCATGCCCCGCGTAGCTCCGCTATAGGGCCTAGGGCCTACATGCGGAGCCAAAGGCATCACGTTCTGGCATGTGATCTCAGGCCAATGTAAGTACCCGGTCGCCGGCTGTGTTTGCGTGGGACGAAAACATGACTCAGCCTCCCCAAATCGTCTTCGTGGTTGATGACGACCCAGCTATTTGCGCAGCGCTGAAAAGATTGATTCGCTCCGTTGGCATCGAAGTGCAAACGTTTACATCGGCACAAGAATTTCTTGGCGCCAGCCGTCCAGGAGTCCCCGCTTGCCTCGTACTGGATGTCCGTTTGCCGGATCTGAGCGGGCTCAACCTGCAGCAAAAGCTCATTGATGCCAGGATTGATCTGCCCATCATCTTTATCACCGGCCATGGAGACATTCCTATGACGGTTCGCGCCATGAAGGCCGGAGCGCTGGAATTCTTGACCAAGCCCGTCAAAGAACAGGATCTGCTCGACGCGATTCAACGCGGATTCGAACAGCATCGTCATCACCTGGCGCGGCGTGCGGAGGCTTCCGAGCTGCAACGCCGTTATGATTCCCTGACTCCGCGTGAACGGGAAGTATTCCCCCTAGTGGCCAGTGGACTGCTCAACAAGCAGGTTGCAGCAGAATTAGGCGCGAGTGAAAAGACAATCAAGATTCATCGCGGTCAAGTTATGCAGAAGATGAAAGCAGAATCTTTAGCTCACCTGGTGCGAATGGCCGAGAAACTCGGCCTCACTCCCTCCGGCGCTAATCCCGCGTAGCTCCAGCCTAGGACACTTCCTGAAAATCCCAGCCCGGTAGGACCAAAGGCGGATAGAAGTGGCTCGACCCGCTTGCTAATTTTTGAATTGCAGAAAGGCGGTCTGAAGATGAACACACGATCAGACAGCTTCGAGAGGGAACAGCACCCGCATCCGTTAGAGACCAACTGCTATGACGACGATGCGTGGTCCAACTCGTACATCGACCTCGACCAAGAAATCGAGAGGTCGCCAGGTGCGGAATTCGCTGGAATCATCGGATCAAGCCGGGCGCTCCGCAACGTTTTGGATCAGGTTCGCATCGTCGCGGCAACCGATTCCACGGTTCTTATCACGGGAGAAACAGGCACCGGCAAAGAACTCATCGCGAACGCCATTCACACGCAGAGCGAACGCCGGGCTGCACCGTTTGTAAAGTTGAACTGCGCCGCAATCCCGCTGGAGTTGCTGGAAAGCGAACTGTTCGGCCATGAACGGGGTGCGTTCACCGGTGCTGTGACCCAGAGATTAGGTCGTTTTGAGGCGGCCAGCGGCGGCACGCTGTTCCTGGATGAAATCGGCGACATGCCTCCAGGGTTGCAGGCGAAGCTATTGCGGGTACTGCAAGAGCACGAGTTTGAGCGGCTGGGCAGTACAGTCACTCGGAGGGTCGATATACGGGTAATCGCGGCGACCAATCAGGATCTCGCCGGTCGGGTCGCTGAAAAACAATTCCGAACGGATCTCTATTACCGCCTGAATGTGTTTCCCATCGCACTTCCGCCGCTTCGTCGGCGCGTGGAGGACATTCCAGCGCTGGCAGCGTATTTCGTCCGAGCATACGCCACACGCATGTCGAAGCACATCTCGAAAATCCCAGAAGCCGCGATGGATGATCTGATGAGCTATAGCTGGCCTGGAAACATTCGGGAACTGGAGCATTTCATTGAACGGGCAGTCATTCTGACGAAGGGCGGCGTATTGAAGATGCCGGCCCTGCCATCTGGCACGTCGGTTGGGTCCCAGCCTGTGACATTGGCAGAAGCGGAGAGGAACCACACACTGCATGTTCTAGAAGAAAGTAATTGGGTGGTCGGGGGCAAGGCCGGCGCAGCAGCGCGTCTCGGCGTCAAACGTACGACCCTTTTGGGTAAGATGCGGAGGAGCGGCCTCTCAAACAGGCCTACGTCACCGCTCTCCGCCGCTGCAGCCG
>JASHQT010000354.1 GCA_030039005.1 Bryobacteraceae bacterium | reverse complement strand
CTCCTTTTAACGCGGTTCCGGCAGGCGTGGCGTGTCAAAAACCGGGTCCAGTATCATGGTTCCTTCGGCCCCGGCACAAGTCTCTCCCAGTTGGTGATGACGTTCAGAGTGGGCACCGAAGCGTCCGGCAAGATGTTCATCAGAAAACGCTGGCCGTCAGCGGAGGGACTATAGTTGAACAGGTTAGCCTCTGGAATCGTACCCCTCATTCGCGGTTCGAATAGGGCCTTGGGCACTCCAGCCTGGAGCAACCCATCCGAACCCGTTTGCATGGGAACGGCCATTAAATGCTGACCGTCCAAATAAAAGAGTTCTCTGCCATCGGCACGCCAGCGCGGACTCGTCCCGCCATTGTTCGAGATCCTGACTGCTCCACCACCGGGAGGAAACGGGCGAGCGTAGACCTCAAACTCTCCGGATTCATTTGAAGCATAGGCCACCCAGCGCCCATCCGGCGAGAACTGGCCCAGGCTCTCGTTGAACCCGGTCTTGAGAAACACCACCGGCGCGCCCGGCTTGCCGGAGGAATCGAACGGGAGATACCAGATGTCTCCATGTGTCTTCGGATCGATTTCGGTGTAGAGCACGTATTTGCCATCGCGCGACCAATCGGAGGGGGAGAGCGGGTTGCCGCTTTGAAGCAAGAGCTGTTCCGGGCCCCCGCTCGCGCTCTTCACATAGAGGGAGTTCGGGCCAGAGTACGCGATCCGGTTGCTGTCCGGCGACCAAGCGGGCGCACCCACAAAAGGAGGCAGCGTGAAACGGGTCTCCACGTCCCGGGTCAAATCGCGCATCCAAAGGCCCGGCCGGGATTCGCTCCCCCGGAAAGCAATCGTCAGAAACTTCTGATCTGGAGAGAGCGCGAGCCCGCGTTGATCTCCCAGTGGCCCCACCTTACCCAATTCCTTTCCCGATCGATCCATCCAAGTGGGTTGGAAGTCCTCTAAGGAAGATCCCGCCAGATAGATCAGCGTGCCGTTTCCCGCGGCCGACGCAGCTACCAGATCGGGAGTGGAGGTACGGGAGAGCTGAGGCGCAACCAGGAAAGGATCTCCAACCAATTGCAAGGTGGCCGCGTTGAACGGGTAGGCCATCAGTGTATTCTCCCGCTTGAAAAGCAGAAAACCCTGACGTGCGTCGTTTTTCCGCGCCGCGAAAATCGCACTGGTCCTGTCCGGCAAAAGGCGGCGGCCAGCGGGTTGATCCAGCGCGGCAACGTATAGCCCCGCTTTGCTCGGATCCTCACTCTGGACGTTGTAAAAGAAATGCTTGCCGTCGGGAAGGAACGTAGGCAGGTGATGAACCATGCCAGGCTCGATCCGGGTGACTGGAGTGCAGGCGCCGCCGGAGGCGTTCACTCGCTCGATCGGCCCTTTATCGGCCCCGAAGAGAATCACGCCGTCGCGGTTCCAGGTACCACCGCCGCCGGAGCCCGCGTCGCACAGGGGCGTGGCGGGACCTCCGCTGGCTGAAATGATCTTCAGTTTCCCCTGGGCAGCGAATCCGATGGAGCGGCCATCCGGTGACCAGAAAGGATGCCTGGCATACTCGGTGTTCGAAAGAGGCCGCAACTCAAAGGAATCGAGGTCGCGAAGCCAAAGCTTGCCGGCCCCGGCGATCGCCATAGTGCGGCCGCTTGGAGACAGGGCGAGATAGGAGACTCCGAATTGGTCTGGAAGCGGGACCGACAAGCGCAGGGCGGCCTGCCCGGGTGGCGTTTCGCGGAAGTAAAGGAAAGATATGGCTAGCGCCAGGAAAAAGAAAAGGGCGGCGGCGTACCATGAAATCCGGCGGGATCGCGGCGCGGGACTTGTGCCGGCAGGCACGCCGGGTTCCTTGTCTAGGTTCTGGATGGCGATTCGCGCCTCGCCGATGTCGCGCAGTCGATTCTTCACACTCCGGTCCAGGCAGCGGCGCAGCAGATTGCGAATCGTTTGCGGCGTTTCCTTCGGAAGCTGGTCGAAATCAATCGGAGCCCGCAGGACATCGGCAAGCGTGTGCGAAATGGTCTCGCCATCGAAGAGACGCACGCCGCTCAGCATTTCCCACAGCACCACACCGTACGACCAGATGTCCGCGCGCTTGTCCACCGGCTTCCCGGCCGCCTGTTCGGGACTCATGTACGCGGCGGTTCCCATGATCATACCCGCCTGGGTCGCCGCAATGGTCAAAGTCGGGGAGTGCCTGGGATCGCCTGAGCTTTCTCCGGATGGCGGCGGCACAGCGGCCAGTCCGAAGTCCAGCACTTTGACCACACCTGAGGGTGTGATCATGATGTTGGCCGGCTTCAGGTCACGATGAACGATGCCTTTGTCGTGCGCCGCCTCAAGTGCATCAGCAATCTGCTTTGCGTAGTCGAGAGCGGTCTCAATCGCGAGCGGCCCTTTGAGAGGACTCCCCGGTACCAACTCCATTACCAGTGCGCGTTCTTCCACCCCGTATATCGCGGCGATATTAGGATGGTTGAGCGACGCCAAGACTTGGGCCTCACGCTGGAAGCGCGCCATGCGTTCCGGGTCGGCGGCGAAGGAATCGGGCAACACTTTCAGCGCGACCTCACGCTTCAGCTTGGTGTCCCTCGCACGATACACTTCACCCATACCGCCAGCGCCGAGGGGAGCAAGGATTTCGTATGGCCCGAGTCTCTCGCCTGCGCTGATCGACATGATTATCAAATAAGTCTATCGTGGCGGGCCAAAGATGGGCCGGGCCATGGCCCTTGCGTTGATCCGCCACATCCCCGTTCCCACTGCGCTCCAATGGGCGCGGTCGGAGAACACGGAAGCAGATTTAGTCTTGTGAAACGCCGTCCCGGAAATACGTCCTCGCAAGTCGGTATGGCAGCTCTGGATGAACGCCAACACACCGCCGACCGGATCAACTGTGCCTTGCGCGTCTCCCGTTCCTTGATCCTTTTTGGCCGCCTTTCAGCAGCGCCTCTCTCCGGGTGGCGCGCTATCCGGCCTAAGGCGGCTGGTCTTGGTCGCTATAAAGCGGCGGTCAGCTTACCTGCTGACTTGGATACTGGCTCCAGTTCCGCCGCCACGGCCGGGACGAGCGCCGCCACCGTCAGAGACAAGCTTGACCCAGAGTGAACCATCGGCCTTGTAGTACGAGGTGTCGCTGGCGCTGCGCAGCGCATCCAGGCTGGTTTGTGCCGTGCCCGTGGCTGCGCTGGTGTATCCCGGTAATTCGAGGATGACCCATGAGCCCTTGTCCAGCTCCCTTAGGCTGAAGTTCAGGGACGGCGATTCGCTCTCCGCCCGGATCGTGGTACCGGCGAGCACCGTGGTGTCGCCGC
>JASHQT010000353.1 GCA_030039005.1 Bryobacteraceae bacterium | reverse complement strand
TGGTAGCGCACTTGGATGATGCCTTGGATATCGAGATGCTCGCTTGGGTTGCCTGCCTTTCGCCGTATCACTTCCATCGGATTTACCGGGGTCTGCTGGGGGAAACCGTGAACGAAACCGTGCGCCGCTTGCGCCTGCAACGAGCGGCCCTTGACCTACTCGATCGCGAACTAAGCATTGAACGCACCGCGCGGCGGGCCGGCTATGCCAGCCAGGCGGCGTTTACGCGAGCGTTCCGCGCCGAATACGGCGAGCCGCCGGCCCGTTATTCCGCAGCGTGGCGTAAATCCCAGATCACGGAAGGACCGAACCCGGCGCTTTACCAGGTTGAGATCGAACATCTGCCGAAACTGCGCCTTGCCGTGATTGAGCATCGCGGCGCTTATCAACTCACAAGCAAGGTCTTCGAACGATTGATGACAATTGCAGCCACGACGGGATTACTGACGAGGGAGACACGCACCATCGGTATCTATCTCGACGATCCGGAGTCCATGCCGCAGCTGAACTGAGGTCGCGCGCGTGTATTACCGTTCCAGACGGCTGGTCGCCTTCCGGAGAATTGACGGAGGATTACATCGAGGGTGGGCGGTACGCAAGGATCGTGCATACCTGGCCGTACCATGAGCTCAAGACGGCCTACGATTGGCTATACCAGATTTGGCTTCCGGCCAGCGCCGAAGAGTTGCGCAATCTACCCTGCCTCGAGGAGTACACCAATAACCCGCGGCACGTCCTGGCCAAAGATCTCGAAACTGCCGTGATGATTCCACTCGCCGAAGAGATGGCGGTTGGCCCTTAGCCATTGGGCTCGCAGGCACAAGTCGGTAACGGTTGGCGCAAGCTTCCTCGGCTGTGCCTGAAAGGCCAATCGCCAATGGCGCCGGGACGAATGTCTCGGCTACCCGCTAGTCGCTCTCTTTAATCGGAGGCACCACCTCAAAATTGTCCGGCGTAAACAGCACCGTCAGTACCTGTCCGCGCGCGCCCAGCGGCGCGAGCAGCTTTCCGTTCAATCGCACCTCCAGACCGGCGGCGTTTCCGATGCGCACTTTCGCGAACTGATTGCCGCTGACGGTCTTGGTCTCATGCGGAAGAAGTGTACCGGAGAACACAGGCTTTCCATCCGAGGATACGGAGAGCCAAGTGGTTTCGCGCGCTAGCAGATCGACCAATACTTTTGGATTAGAGACCGCGGGTTTTTCCGCGGGAGCTTGCGGCGCGCCCGCCAATTTCACCGGCGCCCCCAATTTCACCGGCGGGGCCGGGGGCAGTAGCGCGGCTTTGGCCTCCAGCATTTTCGGCGCGGCGTTTGGTGCCGCCGATCGCTCCACCCGTGCGTAAGACGTGGGAGCGGCCGGGGCAAACGCGCGAATTTCGCTGAAAATTCCCGACAAGCTCAGCGAGGATCGCGCATGCCACAACTCATAAAATCCCGTGCAAGTGGCTAGCACTAACACGAAGGCGGCGGCGGAGGCAAACCAACGTGGGATTTGAAAGGGGCGCGAGGATCTCATCGGCGGAACATTTCGCGCCACAATGTTTTCGAAACCGGGCAACGGCAGAGGCTCATCGGCGCTCAACACGCGATCGACTTCGGCTTCGATCTCGTGCGTGTCCAGGGCTAAAGTTTTGGCGTACTGTTCGACAAAGCTCTTATAGAAAAAGCCGCTCGGCAGTATCTTGCGATTATCGGACTCAATCGCTTCCAAATATTTTGCGTTGATTTTGGTTTGCGCGGCCACGGTCGACAGGTCGAGGCCTTGTTGCTGGCGCGCTCGTCTCAGAGTTTCACCGACGGATGGCATAAATTTGCCCGCTAACTTACAGTTATAATACTACAGCCGGTGGGACAAGATTACCGAGGATCTATCGCGGTGGTGGTAGTGAGCTGGAACCGCCGCGAACTTTTGAGAGCCTGCCTGCAATCACTTACAAGACAAAATCTGAACCAGCCGTTTGAAGTGGTGGTTGTGGATAACGGCTCCGATGACGGCTCACCAGCAATGGTGCTGGAGGAGTTCGGAAAAAGCGCCGCGTTTCGGCTGAAGTTGCTCCGAAACGCGGAGAATCTTGGATTCTGCACTGGGAATAACCAGGGGTTTCGAGCGACGACGGCGGAGTTCATCGCGCTGCTGAACAACGATGCCGAAGCCGAACCGGATTGGCTGGCTAAACTGGCGACCGCGTTCGATGCCCGCCCCGAGATCGGCATGGCGGCTTCGAAAATTCTGGTGTATGAAGATCCGTGCCGGATCGACAAAGCGGGGCATTTGATTTATCCCGACGGCCAAAATCGCGGGCGCGGCACGGGCGAGTTGGATCGGGGGCAGTATGATCGCATGGAGGAAATTTTGTGGCCGGACGGGTGCGCGGCCATGTACCGGCGCGCGATGCTCAACGAAATCGGAGGGTTCGATGAGGATTTTTTCGCGTACGCCGACGACGCGGAACTGGGGCTGCGGGCGCGCATTGCCGGATGGAAATGCCTGTATATTCCGGACGCTCGCGTGCGGCATCATCGCGGCGCGACGCTGGGCGTGCGATCGTCGCGCCGGCTGGCGCTCATCGAGCGCAATCGCTTGTTACTCGCGGCGAAGCTGTTTCCCTGGAGTTTGTTGTGGTGGAATCCCATTTATTATGCACTGCGCCTGGGCGCGGGATTGTTCGCCGCGGCGGCGGGAGAAGGCGAAGTAGGAAAATATCCGGGCGTCAGTGGAAAACTGCGCGCTGCCTTCGCTCTACTTCAGGGCGACTTACAGGCGCTGGCGCTCGTTCCGCGTATGCTGGCGAAGCGGCGCGAAATCGAACGCATTCGCAAACTCACGCCGCGCCAGGTTCGCAAGCTGATTCTGGACAATCGGATATCGTTGAAGGCATTGGCGCGGAACGCGGTCTGAAATAGTTTGAACGCCCGCCCGTCCGAACGCGTCTGAATCTTCAACGATCTTGCCAAGGAGGATGGCATGCGACTGTGGACGGGGATAGCCTTCATAATTCTCACGGCCGGTGGACTCAGCGGGCAGACGTCCGCTTCACCCAAATTCGAAATCGCCGATGTTCACGTAAGTCCGCCGCGGTCCGATCAGTATATGCGTGGATTCGGACTGCGCGACGGGCTCTACGAGTTGCGCAACGCCACCATGGTGGATTTGATTTCGACCGCCTATGGCGTCGACGCGGAAAAAGTTTTCGGAGGGCCGAACTGGCTGGAGTTGGATCGTTTCGACGTGATCGCGAAACCTCCGGCGGATGCGACGCGCGACACGGCCAAGCTGATGCTCCAGGCATTACTGGCGGACCGGTTCAAGCTGGTGGTCCATACAGATAGCCGGCCCGTGCCAGGGTTCATGCTCACGGCAGGAAAAGGCAAACCCAAAATGAAGGAATCGGATGGGCAGGGGAACAGCGGGTGCGAGCCCGTTCCGCAAACGCCTGCTGCGGGTGCGGTGTTTTACCAGATCGTCACCTGCCGCAATATGACGATGGAGACGTTCGCACAGATGCTTCATCAGATGGCCGGCGCGTACATCGATAAACCCGTGTTGGACTCGACCGGGTTGAAAGGATCGTGGGATTTCGACGTCAAATGGAGCCCGCGGGCTCTGCTCTCGCTATCAGGCAATGCTGGCATCACGATCTTCGATGCGGTGGACAAACAGCTCGGGCTCAAGCTGGAAGCGCACGATGTTCCTTCGAGCGTGATGGTGGTGGACAGCATCAACGAGGCGCCTTCGCCGAATCCGCCGGAAGCAGCGAAGCTTCTCCCGGCGGCGGTGCCCACGGAGTTTGAAGTCGCCGAGGTCAAGCCGAGCGCGGCCGATGCGACGATGATTGGCAGAATTCAGAACGGGCGCGTGGAGTTGCAAGGTTTTTCGCTGAAGATGCTGATTCGAGTGGCGTGGGATATCAACGCCGACGATATGATCGCCAACGAACCCAAGGGGCTGGACGCGGGGAAATTTAGCGTGATCGCAAAAGTTTCCACCAGCGGTCCTGCGCCGCAAGTGGATATCGATGACCTCCGCATCATGCTGCGCGCACTGCTGGCCGAGCGCTTTAAACTAGCGACACACATGGAAGACCGGCCGGTGACCGCATACAATTTGATAGCCGATAAGCCCAAACTCAGCAAGGCGGATCCGTCGAGTCGCACGGCGTGCAAAGAAGGCATGGGGACGGCTTCGAAAGGGAAGGACCCCAGGGACGCGAATCCGATTCTCGCGCGTCTGGTCACGTGCCAAAACATGACCATGGCGGAGTTTGCCAAGCAGCTTCCTAACATCGCTCCGGGGTACATTCATAATCCGGTCGTTGATGAGACTGGACTCGAAGGCGCTTGGGATTTCACGCTGAGCTTTAGCCCCGTCGGTCTCTTCCAAAGCGCGGGGGTGCGCGCACCGGAAGGCGCGCCGCCGGCGCAGGGTCAAGCTCAGCAGACCAACGGCGCGTCGGATCCCAGCGGCGCGGTATCGCTGTTCGACGCGGTGAAGAAGCTGGGTCTGAAGCTGGACGAGCGCAAACGAGTGTCGCCGGTGCTGGTGATCGATCACGTGGAACTGAATCCGACCGAAAATTGATCGGTCAGGCACGCTTCGCCGGCAATTGCAAAAGATATTTGCAGATGGCATCCAGGTCCATCGCCGAAAACTTGTACGGAGGCATGATGCTGCCTTTGACGACGCCCGGGGGATCGGCGAAATGTTTCTCGAGCCACGCGCGATCGTGCCGCGTGCCGACGCCATCGAGCGCCGGACCGAGCGTCTGGCCGAAGCCATCGATCTGATGGCAGGAATCGCAATGGTTCTTCTGGTAAACCGCGGCGCCTTGGGTGACAAAGGCGGGCGTGGTAAGGAGCGCCGCTTCGTTCTGTGGCGTGAGCTTGAGGACGAAGAGCGACAGCGCGTTCAGATCGGCGTTGGGCAGATTGATGGGCGGCATTGCGCTGCCGGGCACCACTTGCGACGGATTCTTGAAGTGCGGGACCATCCAGGCCATGGTGCGATGCTCTTTGGGCATCTTGGTGAGATCGGGACCGATGCCGCTTTCGCCGGGGAGCGCATGGCAGCCCATGCAGCCTTCGGATTTGAAGTGGCTAAGGCCGGCCAATTCTTCGGGAGTGAGTTGCTGCCAGGGCGATGCCGTCGATGCGGCCTGGGAAGCGGGCGCGGCTTCGGGCGCTTCAGTATCTGGCGTATCTGCGGCGGATTCCTGGTTCTTGGGCGTGGTGACGACGGCCGCGGTGGTCAGGCCGGTCCAGGCGATCGCCGCTAAAGCAACAAATGCGATGGCAAATGTTCTTTTGCCCAGGCGGACCATCGGCCCACGGTCGATGAACGGGATCAGGAACAGCGTCAGCACCGCCACTCCCGGCAGTACGACGCTGCCGACCATTTCGAGCGGGCCCTTGAAGAACTTCAGGGTCTGGAACAGGAACAGGAAATACCATTCGGGACGCGGAATGTAAGCGGTGTCGGTGGGGTCGGCCAGGCGCTCCAACGGCACTTTGGCCACGATCGCCATGATGAACAGAACCAGGAATCCGAGCGCGACGCCCACCGTATCTTTGAAAACCTGCTCGGGGAAGAACTTGCGCTTGGGCGCTCTGTCGCCGGGCGCGGGCGCCACACCGTGCTTGCGCACCAGGTAAATGTGAATGCCGATTAAAATGATCATGAGCGGCGGGAGCAGCACGGTATGCAGCGCGTAGAAGCGCGAGAAGGTGACGTTGCCGACGCTATCGCCCTGCGCGCCGAGCAGTCGCAGCAGGTACGGTCCGAGCAACGGCGCCTGCGAGGCGATGTGCGTAGTGACCACGGTGCCGAAGTAGGCGCGATTGTCCCACGGCAGCAAATAACCGGTGAGCCCGAAGGCCATGGTGAGGAGCAGCAGAATCACGCCCAGCATCCAGGTGGCTTCGCGCGGTTTCTTGTACGCGCCGTAGAGAAACACCTGCGTCATGTGGAGCACGACGATCACCAGCATGATGCTCGCGCCCCAATGGTGCAGACCGCGGATCAAGGGGCCGCCGGTCACCTCCGTCATGATGTAGCGGACGCTGTTGTAGGCTTCCCCCGGCGTGGGAGCGTAGTTGAACGCCAGCAATCCGCCGGTGAAGATCTGCACGATGAAGAAAAACACTGCCATGCTGCCGATGATCTGGTGCCATCCGGCGGAGGCGGGGATGTCCTCATACAGAAAATTCTTGATGGCGGATTCTATGCCGGTGCGGTGTTCCAGCCAGTCGATAATGGTTCGCATGACAGCTTAGGAGGCTTGCGGTTCCACGGGGCCGATTTCCAGCTTGCCGGCGTCGATCTGGGTCATAAACCGGTCGAGAGGACGCGGCGCCGGGCCGCTCAGAACTTTTCCGTCAATCGAAAAAACTGAATTGTGGCAGGGGCAAACGAAGGTGTGGCTGGGATCGTCCCAGTGGTAGGCGCAGCCGAGATGAGTGCAGATGGGCGAGAAAGCCACGATGTCGTTATTGGTTTGTTTCACCACCCAGGCTGTGGCCTTTTCGCTCGACATCTTCCAGCCGTCCACGCGTTTCCGGGTGAAAGCGATCTCGGTGGGGGTGCCGGCGGGGATGTCGGAGAGATCTTCCGTCTTCACCCACTGGGCTTCCTTGCGAATTTTGGGAGGGAAGAAAAGGTAAATGGCGGCGGGGGCGGCCAAAGCCAAGCCAATCAAACCCATGACACCGTTAATAAACCCGATATAGAAGGCGCGCCGTGTCGGGGGAACATTGACGACAGCGTCGTGTTGTACTTGATTTAACTGGTCCATTATTCCGTTTTGGCAAGACTTACATTGCCACAGGAAAGCGTATCAAAGATCCGGCGCTCTTGCGGCACTCTACAAGACGTTCGGAATTCGGGGTTTGGTTACGAGACGTGAGCGGCGG
>JASHQT010000352.1 GCA_030039005.1 Bryobacteraceae bacterium | reverse complement strand
GAAACGGCGTGGATTTCCTGATCGCCCATGACGTAGGTCTTCCACAGATCGTAGGTGCGGATGACGATTCCGTCGCGGCGCAGAGTTTCACCGCGCTCGACGAGGTCCTCGGTGGCGCTGGCCATGCGCTAACTTTCCGACTGGGCGGTAGCCACGTTATTGTCGATTTTGACGCGGGCGGAGTTCCGCAATGTGCGAATAACCTTGTAAGTGCCGGTAATCACCTGATCGCCCGGCTTCAATCCATTCAGCACTTCGATGTCGGTCGAGCCGGTGATGCCGGTCGAGACTTGGATGAACTCGGCTTTGCCATTCCGTACGACAAACACGCCCTGCAGTTCCTGCTTCTTGGCTTTCTCGGTGATGGGGTCGGTCGCGGCCTGAACGCCTCCGCTCTTCCGCGGCTCCAGGTCTCCGCGCGTGCGCACGGTTATGGCCTGGATGGGAATGGTGAGCACCTGCCGCTTGGTGGCGGTGGTGATCTTGCCGGTGCAGGACAATCCGGGACGAATATCGGCGGGGGGATCGTCGAGGGCGATCACCACTTTGAAATCCTTGGCGTCCTGATCCGAGGTGTTGCTCTGCGAGGCGGCGACGCCAGTGGATCGCAGGATGGCGGTATCACCGATCTCCGTCACGTGGCCGTGGAAGGTGCGGTTGGGCATGGCGTCGATGGTTACTTCCGACTTTTGCCCCAGCGCCACGTTCACGATGTCGGTCTCATCCACCTTCACTTCGGCGGTGATCAGCGACATGTCGGCGATGGTCATGATCGTACTGGCGGCGGAGTTCTGGACGCCCGGCACCACCGTTTCGCCGGCGCGGACCGGCAAATTAGTCACGATGCCGTCGAGCGGCGCCCGGACGTAGTACTGGGAAAGGATATCTTTATAGCGGTCCAGCCCGGCCTGCAACTGTGCAATTCGCTTCTGCGCGGAAGCGAGCTGCTGGCGGGCCTGCGCCTCTTGCGCCTTGGCTTGCGCGAGCCGGGCCTCGGATTCGCCCAAGGCGGCGACGGCCGTATCGTATTCGGCTTTCTTCTGATCGAAATCCTGCTTGGCGAGCAGTTTTTCATTGTACAGCTCGGCCGAGCGGTCGTAATTTGCTTTGGTGCGATCCAGCTCGGCGCGGCTCTTCTCGATCTCGGCTTGCGCGGTGGTGACGCCGTCCTCCTGGGATTTCAAATTCGCTTCCGAGGCGGCCGAATCGGCGAGCGAGGTGGCGATGCTGGCGTTCTGCGCCACCACGTCGGCATTGGCCTGCACCGACTGCATCTGCGCGACGATTTCGCCCTTGTGGACGCGGTCGCCCTCCTTCACCAGGATCTCGGTGATGGGCGCGGGGCCGAGGGTGTTGGCGCCCAGGTTGATGTAATTCTTGGGTTTAATTTCGCCGGAAGCGGTAACGGTGGCCACCAGGTCCTGGCGCACTACGGAGCTGGTTTGGACGTCCACAATACCGCGCTGGCTGTATTTGATGCTGGCGAAAACGCCGCCTGTCACCAACACGACGAGCGCAAGGGTCAGAAGAATCTTAGAATTAGCCTTCACTTGGGACGGGTCTCCCCAGCAGGTTTAGACGCAAGAATCGAATCGCTTGTTCGATTTAATATGAGTTTATCACGCGCCTAGCCTGTCGCGGGCTTTCCCATGTCTCAGGCTTTGGGATGCGCCTTATCGTACACGGCCATCAGGTCGGCGAGCGAGACCTGGGTGTATTTTTGCGTCGTGGACAGGCGCGCGTGTCCCAGCAATTCCTGGATGGCGCGGAGATCGGCGCCGTCGCTGAGCAGGTGCGTGGCGTAGGCGTGGCGCAGGCTGTGGGGATGGATGGAGGGGTCGCCTGAGACCATTCGCGCGTAAAACTTGACGATGCCGCGCGCGCCGCGATCGGTGAGCCTTCGCCCTCGATGGTTCAGGAACAGAGCCTGCGCATTGTCACGATCCGGCTGGCGCAGCTCCCGGTAGCGCTCTAATGCCGCTGAAGCTTTCCCTGTGTAGGGGACCTGGCGTTCCTTCTTGCCCTTGCCGCGCACGCGAATCCACCGTTCGTCGAAATCGAAGTCGGTCAGATTCAAGCCGACCAGCTCGCTGATGCGCAGCCCGCAACCGTAGAGCAGCTCGAAAATTGCCAGGTCACGAGCAGGGAAGGGGCGTTCGAACTTGTCGGCGGCGGGCGCGACGCCATCGACGAGCGCGTTGGTCTGCTCGGCCGACATGACGGCGGGCAACGTTTTCGGCGCTTTCGGCGTGCGGACCAGGCGCGCGACGTTTTTGTCGACCACGCCTTCGCGCAGCAGAAACTTGAAAAACGAGCGGACGGCCGCCAGTTTGCGCCGCATGCTGACGGCGGTGAGCCGCTGCTCGTACAAGTGGCCGAGCCATTCGCGGACGGCGAGGGCATCTATCTCTTCGACGCGCGGCTTGTCGTGGCCCGAAATCGTGAAGTAGGCGAGGAACTGATCCAGATCCGAGGCGTAATTGCGCACGGTGTGCGCGGACGCGTTCTGGCGGCGCAATTCATCGAGATACGAAGTGATGCGATCGGCCAGGTCAGACGCCATATTTAGACAAAGACCGATCGAAACTCGTCCAGCTTTTCGAGCGCGCGGCGGCACACCTCGGCGTGGCGGGCTCTTTTGTCGTGGCGGAAACGGAGGCGCGTTGGTTCATCGAGCGCAGGGAGCAAATCGAAGGTGATGTTAGCGGGCTGGTAATTTGCGGGATCGGCGCCGGAAACATAAGCGCAGAGCGATCCGATGGCGGTCTCGCGCGGGAAGGGCCGGACATCGTTCCCAACGGCGAGATCGGCCGCGAGCTTCCCGGCAGCCAATCCCGTAGCGATGGATTCCACGTATCCTTCCACTCCCGAGATCTGGCCGGCGAAAAAGACGCGCGGGTCGCTTCGAAGCTGGAGGGTGGAGGTGAGCAGGACGGGGGCGTTGATGTAAGTGTTGCGATGGATCTGCCCATAGCGCAGGAATTCGGCGTGTTCTAGGCCGGGAATCAGGCGCAGCACGCGGGCCTGTTCGGCGAAACGCATGTGATTCTGAAAGCCCACCAGGTTGTAGCTTGCGGCACGCAGGTTTTCCTGCCGCAACTGCACCACCGCGTAAGGCCTCCGGCCGGTGCGAGGATCGGTGAGTCCCATGGGTTTCATAGGACCGAAGCGCAGTGTTTCGCGGCCGCGCCGCGCGAGTTCTTCAACGGGCAGGCAGGCTTCAAAGAAACGGGCGTCATCCTCGGCGATGTGGGCGGAGGCCGGTTCGGCGGCGAGAATCGTATCCACCAGGCGTTCGTATTGTTCGCGATTGAGCGGGCAATTCAGATAGTCGTCGGTGCCGTCGAGGGATTTGCCGTAGCGGGAGGCGCGAAACGCGATCGAAAGATCAACGGATTCAGCGTCCACGATGGGGCTGATGGAGTCGTAGAAGAATAACCGGCCGGCGCCGGTCAGACGGCCGATTTCCTCGGCCAGCGCGCCGCTGGTGAGCGGGCCGGTGGCTATGATGGTAATCGCGCCGTCCTGGATTGTCGTCGCCTCTTCGCGGCGCAGTTCGATTCGGGGATGCTCCTGGATCGCGTGGGAGACTTCCTGGGCGAAGAGGTCGCGATCCACCGTGAGCGCATGGCCGCCGGGCACGCGCGACCGCTGCGCCGCACGCAGCAACAACGAATCGAGACGCCGCAATTCTTCTTTGAGCAGCCAGGGTGCGGTGTTTTCCGATTCGCTCTTGAGCGAATTGCTGCAGACCAGTTCGGCCAGCCGGCCGGTTTTGTGGGCGGGGGTGGGCTGCAGGGGGCGCATTTCAAAGAGCGTGCAATCGAAGCCTGCGCGCGCGATCTGCCAAGCCGCTTCCGAACCGGCCAAGCCGCCGCCTAGGATGTGAATGGGCGTCACTAGGTCCAGGATACGAGAATCTTCGCGCTAAAATAGCACTAAGAATCCCGGAGCAACGATGAATCCGATCATCAATCAATGGGGGCCGATCGCGGTGATCGTCGGCGGCTACCTGCTCGGGATTTATTTCCAGAGCCGCAGCATCAGCCATCTGGACCGGCGCATCGACGATTTGCGCGATTCGGTGAACAGCCGCTTCGACGACTTGCGGGATCT
>JASHQT010000351.1 GCA_030039005.1 Bryobacteraceae bacterium | reverse complement strand
GGGCCGCTGGTGACGCGGCACACCGGATCGCCGAGCGGGTCCCTCACCTCGGGATCAAGATCGAGATACGTATTCTCGTAGGGAAAACTGTTGGTCTGGAGATACGCCGTGGTCCAGCGGCCGGCGTTTTCGTGCACGAATTTTTTCCAGGCCGAACCCCACTCGGGCGCGCGTCCGAACGTGCTCATGCTGGCTGCAGCGATGGGATGCTTTTCCATGAAGGTGCACAGGCTCGCGCCGCCAATGAAACCGAGTCCGGTGTGATCGAACGTGTCGTCGGCCCACTCGTCCACGATGACGCCTTGCGAGAGCATCGCGCCGTACCAGGTGTTGATGTCTTCCAGGAACAGCGCGGTAGCACTGACGCCGGCCTGCGCGTCCCAGTGCCCGAAATAATGTTTGCCCACCTGGCCGCGGTTGTTCGAAAGACCGTTGGGATAAGCTTTGGATTTCGACAGCAGCAACAGGCGTGTGTTCTCGTAGGTGTACGAGCCCACCAGAACTACTTTGGCGGGCTGAAAATATTCCTTGCTTTGACGATTATAGAGCACGCCCGTGACTTTGCCGTTGTGATCGGAAACGATGCGCGTCACCTGTGCGCCGTCGAAGACAGTGAGGTTCCTCGTCCTTTGCGCTTCAGGAATGGTGGTGAAACAGGTGGAATTCTTGGCGCGCACGTGGCAGCCGCCGCGATCGCAATAGCCGTGATAGGCGCAGGCCGCGCGGCCGCGATAGGAAACCGAATTGATCGCCGATGGCGCATGGAACGGTTTCCAGCCGAGCGATTGCGCGGCGTTATACATGCGGTCCAGAAAATCGCAGGTGCGCAACGGCGGCATCGGATACTCGCGCTGGCGCGGGCCTTCGTAGACATTGCCCGCCGGATCCAGCTTGCCCTGGATGTTGCCGGCCTTACCCGATACACCCACTTCGTGCTCGACGATGTCGTAAAACGGCTCCAGTTCGTCATAGCTCAACGGCCAGTCTTCGAGCGTGGACCCCTTGGGCAACATATTCGCGCCATAACGTTTGATCGTTTCCGAACGCGTCTTGAAATCCCAGGGCTTCAGCCGCCAGCTCTGCGCGTGATAGTGAATCGACGTGCCGCCGACGGCATTCATCATGGGATGCGCCGCCATTTGCCGCGCTTTGGCGTCCGGGCTGGTGCGAAACGTCGGGATCTCCCGCCTTGCCTTCGTTCCGGTGGTCACCAAATCGCGTACGTTGTTGTGAATCTCGTCGGGCTTAAAATCCTTGGCCGGGTCCATCCAAAATCCGGCTTCGATACCCGCTACTTTCAATCCGGCGCGCGCGAGCGGCAACACCGCCACTCCACCTGCTGCTCCCAATCCGACTACGGCCACATCGACGGGCTTGAGATTAGTGGCCATGGCCTTCGTGCGAGTGCTCGCCCGCAGCGCCATACGCCGAATGATGATACGGCTTGATCTGGACGCCCATGCGCTGATCGTCGGCCGAAGTGGCCAGGCGCGGGCCCGGATAGCGGATCAAATCCCAACCGGCGAAATTCCGGTTGCCGCCGTAATAAGGATCGCCGAACATGCCCTCGAGCGTGAGCCGCCGCGCGCGATTGAAGAATGCCTTCGCATTGGCAAAGCCCTCGGCGGCGCCGTTGTCCATGGCGGTCAATACCGCGTCCTGTTTTTCCGCCGGTAGATCCACGAAAGCCTGATCCTGGGTCCGCCGGGCGAACGCGTCCGTCATTTCCAGGCCTTCGATGAACGCGGGGTTCTCGGCGGCCAGATAATCGCCGAGCGACCGGTTGATGTACTCGGTGACGCCGCACTCGGACGCGCTGGGTCCCAACTCGTCTTTTGGAATAATGCGGTCGACGAAAGCAGCCAGGATCTTAAGCTGTGCATCGGAGAGCGCGGACGGCGCCACCGTTTGCGCCGTGACGGTGAGCGCCGCCACCGGGACAATGGCCGCGCTCACAAGGACTGCACGCCGGGAGATTTCGTCAGACATGGCTACCGATGGAACGTGCCGACGTACACGCCGCTCGCAAGAATGTGCCCGCTCATGGCTTTCTCGAGCTCATCGCGATTGGCCGTGGCCGGCAGCTCGAGCTTGTCATCGAGCGCGTACATTTCGAGCGTGTAGTGGTGCGGCAGTCCGGCAGGCGGGCAGGGACCCATGTAGCCGTTGCGGCGAGCGATGTTCACGCCCTGGCGCGTGCCGTCCGGCAATTCGCCGTCGGGCTTCTGGTCCGCCGACAAGCTGCTGGCGCTGGCCGGAATGTTCCAAGCGATCCAGTGCGTCACGTCGTCGAAACTTTTGCCGGGATGCACGTCGCCATCGTGGAAAATCAGCGCGAACGACATGGTGCCGGAAGGCGCGCCGCTCCATTCGATCTGCGGCGATCCACCGGGCGGCTTCGCGGCGCAGGTATACTTCGCCGGAATCTCGCCGCCGTCGCTGTAGCCGGAGACCGTAATCTTAAGCGGCGAAGGAATTCCGCCGCCGCCCTTATTTTGTGCGTAAGCGGCCGTGGCGGTGAGCGCGAGAGTTACCGCGAAAATGTTAACTGACCTCATGTCCGTTTTTCTCCTGGTTTATTTGCTCGTGTACGTCATTTTCCTGTATAACTGACGCGCCAGATGGCTTTGTATCCGTCATCGGTGAAATACAGCGAGCCGTCTTTGGCGACCACCACCGCCACCGGGCGGCCCCAAGCGTTGCCGTCCGGCGTGACGAATCCGGTGACGAAATCCTCGTAAACGCCGCTGGCGTGGCCGTTGTCGAGCGGCACGCGGACGATCTCATAGCCGGCGCGGGCGGAGCGATTCCACGAACCGTGCTCGGCGCCGAACAGATCTCCGCGATAATCGGCGGGGAATTGCTTGCCTTCATAAAACGTGATGCCGAGCGAGGCGTTGTGCGGCTGCATCAGCACGTCCGGCACGAGCACCTTGCCGTTCAGCTCGGGATGCTTGCCCGCCAGGCGCGGGTCTTGATTGGAACCCATGTAATACCAGGGCCAGCCATAGAAGCCGCCTTCCTGGACGTGCGTGATGTAATCGGGCACCAGGTTGTCGCCGAGCAGGTCGCGTTCGTTCACCGAGCACCACAGTTCGCCGGTTTGGGGATTGATGGCCAGTCCCACGGGATTACGGATGCCCGAAGCGTAAATCCGGACGAATTTTCCGTCGGGCGTATATTCGAGAATATTCGCGCGATGGGTTTCCGCGGGGTGCGTGTCCGGGTCGTCGACGTTCGAAGCCGAGCCCACCGCGACGAACATGCGTTTGCCGTCCTTGGAGAATACGACGTCGCGCGTCCAATGGCCGCCGCCGGTGGGTAGCTCGGGAATAATGGTTTGCAAAGCGCCGGTAGCCTTGAGATCGCCATTGCGATAGGGGAAGCGGACCACTGAATCCGTGTTGCCGATGTAAATCCATTGCGGATTCGCGCCCACGGGATAAAACGCGATGCCGAAGGGGCGCTTCAGGCCGGTGGCGAAGGTGGAAACCTGCTCGGGCTTGCCGTCGGCGGTGCGGCCGCGGAAGATCTTGATTTCGCCGGGCGTGCTGTCGGCCACGAAGAAATCGCCGTTGGGCGCCATGCGGATCTGGCGCGGCTCGGTGATCCCATCGTGCGTGTAGAGCTCCACCTTGAATCCGGCCGGCGCCATGGGCCACATGTTGTCGGGCTTGGGGACGACGCGCGGGAAATTCGCGCTGGATTTCGTGGCGTAGGGCGCGGGCAGATCGGCGGGGGTGATTTTGTGGAACAAGCCCGGCTTTTCGGTGCGGTAGTCGGCGAAGGCCTGCTGGCCGGTGGCCAGGTCCTTGGGGTCGATCTTGTCCACTTTGCCGCCGGCAGCCTCCAGAATCCAGGCGGCGCCCAGGACGGCGAGGGTGGCGGGGATCATCCACAGCGGGTTTTTCATGGCGAGGGTCATTATATCAGTGGCATTAGGGGCATTTGGCGCGATGTGCTCGTGCCGGAGAGGGATTGGGGGCTGGGGAATCGGGGCTTGGCACGCTGGGCTTGACTCGGTCCAGTCGCCGCCCGCGGCTGCTAGCGATGGCTCGACGGGACGCTTTTATGCGCAAGCTTTCGCTCCAGGAACGACTTCAACGCCACGGCGTTGTTGTGTTCGATATCGTGAGAGCTGTAGAGCAGCGTCACGGCGCCGTGTTCGGCGGCGTCGAGGATCGGCTGCCAGGCCTCGGGGTGCTGCTCGAGCTCGGCAAAGTACTTATGCTGAAATTCGGCCCATTTTGCCGGGTCATGCGAAAACCACTTCCGCAAGCCATCGCTGGGACCGGCTTCCTTCTGCCATCCGTCCATGGGAAGGTCCGTTTTGCGGACGCCACGGGGCCAGAGCCGCTCCACGAGAATCCGTTTGCCATCGTGCGCCCCGGGCTTATCGTAGACGCGTTTCAAATGAATCATGAAATGCTCCCCCGCGCAGGGTGCGGCCTACAGTCACATTCTATCGCTCGGACGGAACGCGTGACTTGAGTCACTGCGGGGGTCTGTTCGTTCCACTAACCTGAGAGTAGCCATGCCCGTTTCCATCGGCGTTTCCGAGAGCAGCTTTGACAATCCGATCGGGCTACTCGCGGACTGTCATCGGCGCATCGAACGGTTCCTCCAGGCGCTGGTTACCGTGGCGGCCCATGCCGCCGGCGGGCCGCTCGACGAGGAACATCGGCGCACTTTGGAAGCCGCTATTAAATATTTTCGCGAGTCGGCGCCCAAGCACACCGCGGACGAAGAAGAAGATCTCTTCCCCATGCTGAGGCAACTAGCAAGCCAGCGCATTGCGACAGTCCTCACAGACGTAGACCGGCTGGAAGCCGAGCACAAGCAGGCGGATGCATGGCATCGCGAGGTGGAGGAGATTTGCGAGCGCTGGCTGCGCGAAGATCATCTGGTGACCGAACAAGCCGCGCGTCTCACACAACTGCTCCGCTCGCTCTCGGATCTCTATCGGTCCCACATTGCGCTCGAAGAGCAGGAAGTGTTTCCCACAGCGCAAGCCGAGCTCTCCGATTCAGCAAAGCAGGCGATCGGCCGTCGCATGGCCGCGCGCCGGGGATCGCTATTCATAGCCGGTTCCATTGCGCAGATCCGTCTGCAACCGTAAGTCCCTACAATTTCTGAACGCCGGGTGTATAGTAGCTCAAAAGGATCGTCTTATGAAGTCCTTCACGACTGCGATCATCCTGTTCTCCGCGTCTGTTACGCCGCTCGCGGCGCAATGGCTGCACTATCCGACGCCCGGCATCCCGCGCACCGCCGACGGCAAACCCAACCTCACCGCTGCGCCGCCGCGCACGGCCGATGGGAAGCCCGACCTCACGGGTCTGTGGGAAACGCCCCTCACTACGGCCGTAGGCAATATCGCGCTGCGCAACGCCGGGGATCTCAAGCCCACCGACGTTCAGCCCTGGGCAGAGGCGTTGATTGAGCAGCGGGAGGAGAACTTCGGCAGAGATAACCCGCGCTACAAGTGCCTGCCCCAGGGTCCAGGCTACAGCACGAACGGAGGCATGAAGAGGTTTGTCCAAACTCCTACGATGCTGGTTATCCTGAACGACGAGCTTACGTATCGCCAGATTTTCATGGACGGCCGCGCTTTGGAGCAAGATCCTAACCCGAGCTGGATGGGATATTCGGTGGGGCACTGGGACGGCGACACGCTGCTGGTGGAAAGTTCGGGATTTAACGACCGCACCTGGCTGCATGACGGCTTTCCACATACCGAGCAACTGCACATGACGGAACGCTTCCGGCGCACCGATTTCGGCCACATGGAAATCGAAGTGACGTTCCAAGATCCCGGCGCTTACTCCAAGCCTTGGACCGTCCCGGTTCACGCGCACTTGGTGGTGGATACGGAGATGCTCGAAACAATTTGCAATGAAGAGCCCGACAGCGGGCAACAGCACTGGGTGGGCAAGGTTTCGGACGCCGGAAAATCGAAGGTGCAGGTCGCGCCCGAAATCCTGGCGAAATATGTGGGTGTGTACAAGGGGCCATATATCGGGGGCGCACGAATGGCGGAAGTTACTTTTTCGGGCGGCATGCTGTTCATCGCTTTGGATGGCGGACCGAAGCAGCCCATCTATCCACAGTCGGAAACCAGCTTTACCGGCACCGGACTGACGTACCGGTTCGTCCGGGACAAGCAGGGGGCAGCAACCAATCTGATTGAAGGTCACGTCTCTGGTGACTACAACTACGAACGCCAGAAGTAGCGCGGCGCTTGCCCGCGCGTCGTTTGCGCACGGAAGCTCAGGCCGGCAGCCGCATTCCGTATTCCGCGAGCCAGTCCCGCAGTTCATCCGCTGAAGCGTCGGCCAGCCGTCCGCCCGTGAAGCGAGCGTCATCGGATACCTCGCGGAATACATACGCCGGAAGTTTGAGAGCCTTCGCATCAGCGGCAGATTCAAACTCCGCTTCGGCCATTACCAAGCCCGTCAGAACGCCTTCGAAGACATCGATTCCGAACGGCGGAACGCTATAACGGGTTTTGTGCAGCACCCGAGCAGGGATCCGCTCTAAGAGCGTAAATTCGCTCGCGCTCAGATACATCGTGGTGATCCAGCCTTGCCGGCTGCCCGCGCCGGGCTCCGCGATCTTCTGCGTCAACTTATAAACGGGACCGTTATCTCCGGTCTGCTTGCGCAGACGTAAGGATGCGCCGGTAAGATACCAATCGGTAATTTGCCGCATACGCGTAGGCGTCTCGCCCACCGGAAATCGCTCGAGCAGGAATCGTCGCTCGCGCTCGATGCGCGCATATTTTGGATGCGGATGCACTTTCCGATTGTGGCAAAATAGCGCGGCACACCAGATGCGAACCCAGCTCGGGGCTAAGCCTGGGCCGCAGGCGCGGCGCTGGAAACGCACACCGGAGACAACACCAGTTGAATGGGACGTCCGGAACGGTGGATGCTCGTGGGCGGCGGGATGACTTGGATATACCCCATTTCCACCGCGCGGCGCTTCCAAGTGCTCAGAACCTGTCCGATGCGCTGGCGCAGCAGCCCAAAGCGCGCCGCTATGGTTTCGCAACTCCAGCCGAGCAGGAAGTAAAGCTGAACAATTCGCCTTTGTAGGTCTGGACGGTCATGCCTTTCGAAAACCGGCACTTGGCTGGGGAAGGTGACCAGATTGTTCCGAATCGCGAGACGGAGCTGATCCGACCGCAGGCTATGCAGCTTTACCTGATCGAGCGGCGGCAAGGCATTGCGGCGTTTCCGGGGGCCAGATTTGCGGCTTCGGGTCCGCACCTCCCGCATTGGCGCCGCAACGGGCATGAGCCGAGTGTGCGGTGAAACCCGTAAAAAAGGCATAAAAGCACGCTCAGTTCGCGGAACTTACCAACTGCGCGTGTACCCTATGGACGCGGTCGTATACCAGGGGACGGTGACGATTTTGTTGTACATTTCCTGGATCCAAATCGAGTTCTTGTCGTTGAAATGAACGATCAATCCAAGCGCTTCGCCGTCGTAGAAGCGGTCCTGTACCGTCGGGTAGCCGGTCATACTGGTGATTCCGCCCTCAATCCAGGTGTAACCGGTAACTCGCTTTGTCTTCGGCAAAGCGAAATTCTTCATCTCCCCCAGCGCCTCCGTGTGGGAACCATAGGGAGTGTGGAGAAACCCGTGTGAACCTGCGTTTTCATAAGTGTAGGAGAAGGTGAGCTCATCGCCGACGGGATCTTTCTTGAGAAACGCGAAGGTATGCCCCAAACCGATGTTGTAATTGGCCTTGGGGAGCAAGCCGGGGCGCACTAAGTCCGAGCCGAACATTATGAACAGGTCGGTCGAAGTGCCCGCGGACGGCTCCGGGCTGTTCGGCGGGGCGTCCTGCCCAAATGCAAGGGCGGGAACGATAAGAAGAGGTAACACGAGCGCCAACTTAGTAAGTCGTAGACCTTTCATGGCAACCTCGAATTCGCAAGTTATCGGCGACTTGGCGCGGGTTTGCTCGGACGGGGAACTTTACGGCGCTAGCCTTACTGATCCGGCGCGGACACGCTGGGCTGGTCGGGATCGGATGGGTTCCGAAAGCGGTAACCGACCCAGGGCTCGGTCAAAATGTATTGCGGGCGGGCCGGATCATCCTCGATTTTTCTGCGCAGCATGCGAACATAGGTGCGCAGGTATTCCAACTCGCCGCCGTAATCGGCACCCCACACGGCACGCAGCAGGCTGACGTGGGTGAGCGGCGCGCCCTGGTGCTTCATCATAAAGCACAGCAGATCGAACTCCTTGGGAGACAAGCGGATTTCCTCGGCGCCCTTCAGGAGCAGCCGCCTATCCAGATCCATTTTGAGCGCCCCGGCCTCCAGGATTTTGGCCTCAGCGGATCCATTCACGCGCGTGCGGCGCAGTACGGCGCGCAGCCTGGCCACCAGCTCGCGGAACTGAAAGGGCTTGGTGACGTAGTCGTCGGCGCCGGCTTCGAGCGCCCGCACCTTGTCCTCTTCCGCGTCCCGGACAGTGACCATGACAATGCCGGTACGCGGCGCTATCTCGCGAATTTCGCGGCAGGCCTCTACCCCGGTCATGCCCGGCATGTTCACATCCAGTAAGACCAGATCGAAGGAGCCATGCTGGACGGTGGTCACCGCGTCATTCCCGGTGCCCGCTTCCTCGACCGAGAAACCACTGGCGGCCAATGAAGCTCGGATGACCTTGCGCAAGGCGGCCTCATCATCCACAACGAGAACTCTACACGGCGGTTGCAACGAGGTCATGGCGGTCACTCTCGGCAGTCGGCAAAGCCAGGCGGAAGGCGACGCCGTCGAAAGCTTCGAATTCGGCGTCGAGCTCCAGGCTGCCCCCCAATGCCAGTGCGATTTTTCGCGCCACAAAGAGCCCCAGCCCGGAGCCGGGAACACTGCGGCGGACGTCCGTGCCGCGGTAAAAGCGATCGAAGATTCTGTGCCTTTCGCCCGGCGGAATCGGCTTGCCAGGGCTGATCACACGCACCACAATGTGCTGTTCCCGGCGCGCAATGGTGAGGGTGATCGTGCTCTTCGGATCCGAATATTTGCACGCATTATCGAGCAATTGACTCACGGCCAGGCGCAGAAGCTCTGGATCGGCCAGGATCTCCGCCGAATCGCATTCCTTGACCACGCAAATCTCGCGTCCGGAGGACACGCGGGTGTAATAATCGACGGTATCGGCGATGGTGGCGCCGAAGTCGATCAGCTCCATCCAGGGCTTGATTTCCTCGCGCTCCAGGCGGGCGGTTCGAATGAGACGCGAAGTAAGCCGGCTGAGGCGCGCGGCTTCCGACTCGACGGTTTCCGCCATCTCGCGGTGAAACTGCCCCATGGATCCGGCGTCCCTTAGGGCCCCCGCGGCGGCCATGATGGTGGCCAGGGGCGTTTTGAACTCGTGGGCTAATGCGTCCAGTATCGCGGTGCGGTAGGACTCGGTCTGGGCGGTAGCGGCGGCCCGGCTGGCATGGGCG
>JASHQT010000350.1 GCA_030039005.1 Bryobacteraceae bacterium | reverse complement strand
CGGCCTGCCGAGCCAGAGGTCGCTTTCTGAACGACAATCATGGGTCCCTGTCGTGCTGGGAAGCCCATCAGTGGTGGAGCCATCTCGCTGATGCAAACGCTGAAGGAACGTTCCTTTACGGCTTCATGGCATTCATTGTCTCCGGCACCAAACCTTGAAGCGCGAGCCTCGGTTTTATCCCGGCGGCCCGCCTGTTCCGATGCTTCTCGACGATGCGCCACTTCGAAGCTGGGCAGCCGCTGTCAACTTGACGGGAAACGGCCGATGCTTCCATTGAGAATCTTCCCGGCCAAAGATTCTCACATTCCGTATCGGCGACAATCCAGGGGTTGGGAACCTCGGGATAGGCGCAGGCGTTCACTTCTTCAGCCCCGCCTGCCAGTTGGTCACGACGGTGATGAGCTGAGCCGCGCCTGCCTCGCCGACCACGGGCACTATCACCAAGAAACGCTGGCCGTCGCGCATTGCCGCATAAACCTCATTGCCGAACTGATCGGCGGGAATTACTGAGAAGAGGGGCTGGGGCGTGCCGGTCTCGACGGTCGCGCCGAGCTTCACCGGCACTGCCGTCAGCTTCCGATCGGCCGAGACGTAAAACAACTCTTTCCCGTCTCGCCGCCATTGGGGCTCAGTGCCGCCCGACGACGAAATTTGATATTTTGTCCCGCTGGGCTCAACTGTCTGGACATAGACCTGAAACCGGCCCGACTCGTTGGATTGATAAGCCATCCATCTTCCATCCGGGGAAAAGCGCGCCGTCATCTCGTCAAAAGGAGTCTGCAAATACGGAACGGGTTTCCGGTCGCCATCCAAGGGTAAAAGCCAGAGATCGTTCGCGGTCTTCTGGCCGGGCTGCTGATACACGATCCATCTCCCGTCATAAGACATATCGTCTGGGAATGCGTTGATGCCTGCATGGAGCAGCAGCTCTTCCTGGCCGTTCCCGGCTGCGGGCTTCCGATAAATGTCGAAGGAAGACCCGCCTGCTGCCTGGGACGCAAAGACGAGGTGGCTCCCGTCTGGTGACCAGACCGGGCTTTCGTTGTAACCAGGCCGGAATGTAAATCTGGAGAGCACAGCTCGATTCCTATCCTGCAGCCAGAGGTCGTCTCCAGAATTGCGGAGGATCTCCTCGGCCAAGGTTTTTTCGTCCGGTGACAGGGCCATAGCCCAGATGTTATGCGGCTTGCCAAGAACGCCGAGGCTCTTACCCGTGCGATCCATCCAGACCAATTGACGGTCGGGACTCGCGCCGCCGGAGCGGTACGCAAGCATGCCGTCTTTTGAAATCGAGAACTCGCCGAATCCAATGCTGTCGCCAGTCGCCACCTGCTCCACTATAGGGAACATGTCTCCCATGGTCTTCAGGCTTTGGGCGTCGAATGGCTGCGCCATCAGCGTATTCTCGCGCCGGAAAAGGAGGTGACCGACGCCGCCCGGCGCGGCAGGTGGGGCGTAAAGAGCTCGCTCGTTATCGGGCAGGAGCCGCACTGGTGCCGCGCCGTCCAGAGAGCCCGCAAAAACACCGGAATCGACAGGTTTGTCTGATTGTGCAGTGTAAATAAAGTGGATGCCATCGGGCAGGAAGACCGGGAAACGGTCGTTGATACGTGTCTCTGCGATTCTGGTCACCGCAACGGGAATGCCTCCGGCCGCGGGCACGCGGAAAATCAAGTTGGCGGGACCCGGAGAGAACAGAATCACGCCGTCGCGACTCCAGGTTCCGCCGCGGCCGTCGCCGGCGTCGCACAAGGTCTGGGGAGGGCCGCCCGTGATGGCGATCTTCTTGAGCTTGCCCTCGGTGAAGAACCCCAGGTATGCGCCGTCGGGCGACCAGAACGGATAGGTTGCTCCGTCGGTTCCCGTCAGCCCGCGCGATTCCAGCGTGTCCATGGCACGTACCCACACCTGGTTCGGCCCGCCACTGCTGGCCACAAAAGCGAGGTAGCGTCCATCCGGCGACAACTCTGGATACGCGGCTGCAGTTGCCGGCGCGGGAATCTGATAGCGCAGGCTCCGCTCCACTGGCGGCTTCTCGCGGAAGTGAACGAAAGCGAGCGCGGCGAGCGCTATTGCAACCACTGTTGCCACTCCGGGCCACACCCACCGCCTTGCTCCCTGCTTCGCGGGAGCCACAGGAACTGTGGGCGCCTCCAGCAGCTCCCACGCGTCGCCGATGTCACGCAAGCGCCGCTTGGGATCTTTCTCCAGACACCTCTTTAGCAGCCGCCGCACCTTGGCGGCAACCTGCTGCCAATCCGGCTCCTTGGTGAGCACGTGCGCCAATGTGTCCGAAACCGTCTCACCCTGAAAGAGCTGCTTGCCTGTCAGCATCTCGAACAGCACCACGCCGAACCCCCAGATATCCGCGCGTTTGTCCACCGCTTTGCCGCGCGCCTGCTCGGGCGACATTTAGGCCGCAGTCCCCAGAATCATTCCAGCGCGAGTGGGGGAGATGGTGAGCGTCGGTGAATTTGCCGGATTGGAGGGATCGGGTGATTGCGATACTGCTGCCAATCCGAAGTCGAGCACCTTCACCACACCCTCGGGCGTGACCATGACATTGGCCGGCTTCAGATCGCGATGGATGATGCCCTTCTCATGCGCCGCGTCGAGTGCCTCGGCGATCTGCTTGGCATGTTTAGTGCGATCTCAAGCGCGAGCGGGCCTTTGAGCGATTCTGGAACCAGCTCCATCACCAGTGCGCGTTCTTCAACGCCGTAAATCTGGGCGATGTTGGAGTGATTTAACGCGGCGAGGACCTCGGCCTCGCGCTGGAAGCGCGCCATGCGTTCCGGGTCGCTGGCGAAGGAATCCGGCAACACCTTCAGCGCGACTTCACGCTTCAGCTTGGTGTCTTTGGCGCGATACACCTCGCCCATACCGCCTGCCCCAATGGGCGCAAGGATTTCGTAGGGTCCCAAACGCGTCCCAGCAGATAGGGGCATGGCGGTTTGAACAATCTTACCGTATGCGCTGTTGAGCGGATTCGAAGGCTCAAGTCATGTATAACGGCCTAGCCGCGGATTTGCCTGTCACCGGTTCCTGGCCGGTCGTTCTGCGAAGTCGGTGCGAAGAAGTCGGCGTCACCGACTTGAGCAGGACCAAAAGGTACCGCACGCGGGGCTCGATCCGTCCCTCTGCGCAGAGTGAAACATTATGATCCGAGCCGATGTGCCAAAATGCTTCGGCGATTTAGCGACCCCTGACGTTGAAAGGATTGCGAAAACAATAACAACATACTTGACTAACCAGCGGTTTTGCCGTATGATTGGTCTATGAACACGTGGCCAGAGACTTTACAAGAAGCGATTCAATACTTTAGCGACTACGACAACTGCCACAAGTTCATGGTGGCGATGCGCTGGCCTGATGGCGTGGTGAAGTGCCCGATCTGCGGTTCGGACAAGGTTACTTTCCTCGCAAAACAGCGCCGGTTCAAATGTTACGGAAAACATCCGAAGGCTCAATTCTCAATCAAGGTCGGCACTGTCTTGGAGGACTCGCCTCTAGGTCTGGACAAGTGGCTTCCCGCTGCATGGCTGATCCTAAACTGCAAGAACGGCATCTCCAGTTACGAACTTGCACGCGATCTCAAGATCACGCAGAAGTCCACGTGGTTCATGCTTCATCGAATTCGTCTCATGATGCAAGACGACCTAACTGGCGGGAAACTGGGCGGCGAAGTAGAAATCGACGAGACCTTTATCGGCGGCAAAGCTCGCAATATGCACAAAAACGACAGACGCCGCAAGAATCTGAAGGGCGGCGGTAGCACTGGGAAAACCATTGTGCTCGGGATTTTGGAGCGTGAGACCGAAGGCAAGCCGAAACGCGTGCGAGCGACAGTGATTCCGGATCGAACGAAACCCGTTATGCAAGAGAACGTCCGGCCTCACGTTGAAATTGGATCTCAGATTTATTCTGACGATGCCGGTTACTACTGGCGCATGGACGGTGAGTACGCGCATGAAATCATCAATCATGCCGAAGAGTACGTGCGTGGGAACGTTCACACTAACGGAATGGAGAACTTCTGGAGCCTTCTGAAACGCAGCATCGGCGGAACCTGTGTTTCGGTCGAGCCATTCCACCTGTTCCGCTATGTCGATGAGCAGGCATTCAGATTCAATAACCGCAAGCTGACCGATGGCGAGCGTTTCACTGAAGGCGTCCGCCAGATCGTAGGCCGTCGCCTCAGCTACGCTGAACTCACGGCTAAGACCGAAAAGCAGCCCGGTTGAAGAGATCCAAAGTCTGGAAAGGTACGACAGAAGCGAGGCCCGCAATTAAGAAGAATGGAGAGGTAAGCGAATACCGAAACTGTTGTGTCGTCTGATCGAGCAGATTTATCGTGATGCTTTGTAAACAGGAAGATCATCGAAGCAGTATGGGCCAAGAAGGGCCAAGAAGGTGAAACCATCCGATTCCATCGTTACTCACATCTATATCCTCATCCTGAGCAAGACATGCTTCACCGGAACAGACTGATGTATCGAAATAGCGATGTCTAACCCACATTGGCTGCTTTTCGTACTGATTAGCGGCGCGTCGTGTGTGTTTAGCCAAAGCTACACGCACGGTACGACTATTGCCGCCATTCGGACGAACGAAGCTGTTTTTATTGTTGCCGACAGCAGATCTCTCGCTATCGACGGCACGAAGCAGCCAGATGGCTTGCAAAATTATACCGGCAGGAAACTATTACTTTGCCATTCACGGATTCAAAAACGAAACGATATTGGACAGCATCAGTAGAACGCTGATTGGTCCAGAAAAGACTTTCGCAAAGGCGCAGACGCTCATTAAATTGCTGACGCCAATAATTGAGCGCAGTGGTCCACCGCTCGGGGTCGGGGATACTTCCGGTGTTGATATAGTTGACGTTGAGAACGGCGCTCCGCTCCTTGTTCACGAAAGATTTTGGCCACGCGTGGACAATCCAATTGTGATGTGTCCGCCAACTTGTCGCAATAACGGTGAGCTCGCCGTTTCCGTTAGCCCAAGTTGGCCATTGCCCTCTGGCAGTTTCAAACGTGACTCCATTTCGTCGGCGGCTCGAACATTCGAGGATGCGAGAAATTTTGTGCTCAGCCAAATCAGCAAGGGGGATGAGCTTGAACGGAAAACAGGACGCACATCTCCAGTAGGTGCCCCGATTCAATCTCTCATTTTTTACGCTAGCGGCCAACACGTTTGGCCAGACAAACCAGAAATTTGCAAGGACGAGCCATAGTAAACAGCAGGAGCGATGTCGAGTCATGTGTATAGGCTTTTCCCTAGTTGTTTATGCACACACGTTAAGATGGTAGTCTCAAGTTGAATGGCTACCAACCCAAAGCCAGCACAACCGCCCCCCGATTCACCGTTCGGTCGATTCCAAGTGTTCATGCGCAAGCTGGTGCAGGTTCCCAAAGCGGAACTGGATCGGAAGCTTGCCCAAGAGCAGAAACGTAAAGCCGAAGCGAAAAAGAAGTAGCTCATCAAAACCACTGCTTCCCCATCAAGCGCGTTACAATAACAGCCACCACTAAAACGAAATAGAGCGCTCCGAGCTCGCCATTATCTTTGACCATATTTCGACCAAACGCTGTTCGCTCTCTATGGAAGTATCGCCTGAACTGATTCGACGGCTCGATGAGTTGGTTCGCAACAACGACCAATCGTTGCGCGATTGGTTCTTCGGCGGACTCATTGTCTTCACTGTGGTCGTGGGTGCCGGTGTCTTCCTCGAATTCGCCGAGCACCTTCCGATTCGCACGACACGATTCAACGCCGATGGCTGGCTCGTCGTGCGCCACGGTGTTGCCCAATGGAAAAAGAGAGCGGAGTGGATCAGCACGATTGTAGTGCTTATTGGACTTGCTGGAGAAGGTTTATTTGAGGGGCTGACTTCACGCGCAGACAACATTCTCCAAACGTTTAATGAAGTCTTGGTTGAAAACGCACAGTTGCAAGCATCAGAAGCTGACGAACGCGCAGCGAGCGCTGAGTCTACCGCTAAAGGATTCGACGCCAAGATATCTGCATCGAATGCGGAAGCCGAGCAAGCCAATGCTCTAGCCAAAATGTACGAATCGCAAATTGCAGATTCAACCGCACGCGTGAAGGAAGCTGACGCGCGCGCGGCAGAAGCGCGATCTATGGCTGAAGCCGAGCGCGTGGAACGGCTGCGGCTCCAGTCAATTGTTGCGCCGCGAAGTCTTTCACTGGAACAGCAAGACCACGTTGCAAATTTATCCCGCGCGTTTATTGGCCATCGAGTGATTGTTTTATCGTACGGACTCGACCTCGAAGGAGCGGCCATCGGCGCGCAAATAATAAACACTCTTCGGAGAGTGCTCGGGCACGACAACGTACTGGACGGGCGCGCATCGTTCGTCGTATCTGGAGGTTTCGACCTCGGAATACATCTGCGCGGCCCAGAATCAGAACGAGCCTTTATAACCGCGTTGTCGCTAGCATTGCCTGGGCTTGTCACAGGAATCAACGACCAACCACCCCGATTCTCTACACAGATGGGTGGCGTACCAGGATTTCCAGCAAATACGCCAGCCGTGACAATTATGATCGGGGTGAAGCCTGTACCCTTGGAATCGGTACAGTAAGGCCGACCTGTCACGCCGATCAAAATTGTAAGCCAGAGTGTTAGGTTAGTCAAGTATGTTGTTGCCAAAACAATTCTGATGGAGACGTACCAAAACCAGATGGTTTCGGCACGATGTCCGCGTTCCGACGTCGCAAGCTGCAAGCCGACTTCTTATGCGGGGACCTCGTACGAGTGGTGGACTACTCGCTCCCAATCCATGAACACTAGGCCAGTTAAGAAGGACCTATCCCTCCCGTCTCACAAGCTTCGAGCCTCAAGGTCCGCCGTCGGCAGCAGAGAACGGATTTCGGGAACTTATGGTGCGCACTTGTAGGGTAAAATCGTTCATCACCGTATGCGTCTGGTTTCAGGAACCCGTTTGGGACCGTACGAAATCCTATCGCCCATCGGTGCGGGTGGCATGGGCGAAGTCTACAAAGCGCTGGACACGCGTCTTAACCGCACAGTGGCTATCAAGATCTCGAACGAAAAATTCAGCGAGCGATTCGGACGAGAATCGCGTGCCGTGGCGGCCCTCAACCATTCCCACATCTGCGTGCTGCATGACGTCGGCCCGAATTACCTGGTGATGGAGTACGTAGAGGGAGCACCGTTAAAGGGCCCGATTACTGCTGAGCTGGCTGTTAAGTACGCTGCGCAGATTTGCGACGCACTCGACGCGGCGCATAAGAAGGGAATCACTCACCGCGATCTGAAGCCCGCGAATATTCTCGTGACTAAGGCCGGCATAAAGCTTCTGGATTTCGGACTCGCGCGCATTACTTCACCCGCTGGGGACGCCACGGTGACGCAAGAGCTAACTCGACCGGGAGAGGTGATGGGCACGCCGTACTACATGGCCCCCGAGCAATGGAATGGTGAGCCGGGCGATGCCCGTTCTGACATCTACTCTTTCGGTTGCGTGCTCTATGAGATGCTCACCGGCAAGCGCGTCTCTCCCGATCGTGAATCCATTGAACCGCGGGCGCTCGAGATGGTGCTGCGCAATTGTTTGGCCCAAGTCCCCGATGACCGATGGCAAACCGCGAGCGATGTACGGAGAGCTTTGGAGTTGGCAATCTATCAGCCACCGACGTTAGCCGACGCGCCTAAGCAACGTCGGTCCGCTTCCGACGGGCGGATGCTTCACTTTCATGTGAATGCGCCGCCCGGCGCTGAGTTCGAACTCGGGAGCAGAGGAGGGGCCGCAATTTCTCCAGATGGTCGGGCGATCGCGTTCGTGGCGACATCGGGCGGCGTGCCACAGTTGTGGGTTCGCCTGCTCGACTCAGTGACGCCACGCGCGCTACCTGGCACGGATGGGGCCCGATACCCGTTTTGGTCGCCCAATGGCCGATCTATTGCTTTTTTCGCTGACGGCAAACTCAAGCGCATCGATCTATCGGGCGGCGCCCCGGCGGCGATCGCGGCGGCGCCTAGCCCCCGCGGCGGCACATGGAATGCTCAAGGAACGATTCTTTTTGCCCCGTCCGCTATCGATGTGTTGCAGCGCGTTCCGGCGTCTGGTGGAACTCCTGTCCCGGTCACGTCCTTGCCCGGAAGGGTCGAGAGTCATCGCTGGCCTCATTTCCTACCGGATGGCCGTCGATTCCTCTATCTGATCGTAGGTTCCAAGGCATATCCGGCCGGAGTGCATGTAAGTTCGCTGAACCAGCCGCAAGAGAACGCCCAGCTAATCGAGAGTTCGGCACCAGCCACTTTCTCCCCAAGCCGCGCAAGCCGGCTCGGCTACGTTCTCTGGCCCAGCGAAGGCACGCTTACCGCGCAGCCCTTAGATCCGGAGTATTGCCGGCTCTGCGGCGAGCCAGTTGCCGTGCCACGCGCCGAAGCGATCGACATACACGAGGGCACCCGTCTCGCTGGCTTTTGGGCTTCTAACAATGGCTCGATCTTACTCACGACCGGAAGCGATCGTTATCAGTTGACCTGGTACAGCCGAGCAGGCGAAGTACTGAGCACCGTAGGTAGACCTGACCGCTATGCGGCACTGCGCATCTCGCCGGACGGCAGCCGCGCCGCAGTATCGCTGGTGGATTCAGCAGGGAAGCGCGACCTTTGGCGGTTCGAATTTGCGCACGGCGAGAAAAGCCGTCTCACATTCAGCGGCAAAGGTGCGATACCAATCTGGTCTCCCGACAGTCGTCGGATCGTCTATTCCGAGGAGCCTGGCACCACTTTGTGGGAGAAGAGTGCCGGCGGCACCGGTGAGGATGTAGCCTTGCTGAAATCGGACGACATCATATTTGCAGACGACTTTTCTCCGGACCGCCGTCATCTCATGTACAGCACGCTTTCTCTGGATACGCAGTTTGACCTCTGGCTGCTTCCGATGGCTGGCGATCAAAAGCCTGTACCTTACTTGAAAACTCGATTCAGCGAATCGCACGGCCAGTTTTCGCCAGATGGCAAATGGATCGCGTACCGATCGAATGAGTCCGGACGTGACGAAATATATGTACAAACATTTCCTGCAAGCGGGACCAAATACCTGGTGTCGGGAGGTGGCGGTGGTTATCCTCGCTGGCGCGTGGACGGGAAGGAGTTGTTTTATAGAGCGCTGGACGGAAGACTCATGGCGGCCCCGGTCCAAACCACGGAATTCGGATTGGAATTTGGCGCGCCAGTTGCTCTTTTCCACGTCATCGAGCCGCTCGGGCAATTTCCATATCCCTATGACGTGTCTCCCGACGGGCAGCGCATCCTAGCTCTCGCTCCGGCAAAAGATGTGACCTTGACGGTACTCATCAACTGGCAAGCAGGGCTGAAGCATTGAGATTCTTCGGAAAGCCCCAGACGAGCATTCGGTACAAGCTTCGTCCGTGTCCCGGACGATCCAAACAAACCCTGTGACTTCCTAAGTAGACCGCCGGCGGATGCCCGACCAGCCTCTCTTTTGTTTAACCGTCAATTTTGGGGTTTGTTCCACGCTCGCCGATTGCTGTGGAAGGCGAATTCCGATGCGAGTTCCGATACCGTCCGGGAGGCTGGCCAAATTCGCGCTTGAATGCGCGATTGAAAGCCGCTTCGGACTCGTACCCTACATCAGCGGCAATGTCCGCGATGCCTCGGGAAGTTTTCTCGAGCGAACGTGCCGCAACTTGAAGCCTCCAGCGCGTTAAGTAGGCCATGGGCGGCTCCGAAAGATATTTGGTGAACCGTTCCACCAACGCGGAACGGGAAATCCCCACCTCATCGGCCAGATCCGCGATCGTCCAAGGATGCGCGATGCGGCTGTGCAGCAAGCCTAAACTCTTTCCCACCAGGGCGTCGCGCGTCCCCGCCAGCCATCCTGTCTGTTGTTCCGGAAGGCTATCCACATGCCGGCGGAGCGTATCGACGAAAAGCGCCTCGGACAACTTAGCGAGCATCGCGTCGCTGCCGACTCTCCCCGATGCCGCCTCTTCCACCAAGTGCAGAATCGAGCTCTCCAGCCAACGTCCGGATCGATCCGCCCGAATGTTGACCTTAAGCAGTGGAGGAAGCCCGGCCAGCAGCGGACGGCACAGATGGGGATCGCAGCTCATGTATCCGCATACGAAGCGCGAAACGTCCCCGCCACCCCCCGCCCTGAGTGGGCTCAACTCGCGTGCCTGGATCTTCCGCTCAATCCCGTAGTTCGGGAACGGCCGCGTAGCTGTCTTCCCGCTGCTTATGTGGTGGGTGTCACCATGGGCGAGGATGACCACATCTCCAGCTCTCAATTCCGTGCTTTGCCCATCCAGCAATTCGACCACGGCTGCACCTTCCAGCAGCAGATGGTAAATAACCAAATGCTCTGCTCCGGGCGCGATAGCCTCCGACAGCTTCTTCGAAGCGGGGGCGGAAACGCCCCATGGAGCCGAAAACTCGGCATGGAAGTACACTGCGCCCGTTAGTTTTACTCCGCTCAGGATTTCTGAAAGCGCGTCCATGTTTAAGTTAGGGGCTACGTTCGGATTCCCGGCAAAAGCCCCTGGCCGATCTGCAAAATGACTCGATCTGCCCAGTTGATCGGGCAATTTATGGCGACGCCCGGGCATGGTTGTCGCGGAGCGGGCATAGCACAATTGTACCGGTGATCAGGCCTGCAGGCCCCGCTCGCCAACGTAGACGAGAAAGGAGCGCAATCTGTTTGCGCGATCAAAGGAGATGACCCCAACCACAGCTTCCGTCAGTCCCAACAAAGCTCTCTGGGAGAAAGGCGATTTCACGGAGATCGCCGCGTTCATGCGCCACTCCGGAGAAGCGCTCGTCGATACTCTTAAGGTTTCCGCCGGTCTGCGTATCCTTGACCTTGGTTGCGGCGACGGAACCACAGCCCTCCCCCTGGCTCGCAAAGGCGCCGAGGTGACCGGGATCGATATCGCGCGCAACTTGGTCGCAGCCGGGAACAAGCGCGCCAAGCAAGCCGGCCTTACGCGGCTTAAATTCCTGGAAGGCGACGCTTGCAGGCTCGAAGGTGTGGCGGACGATTCGTTCGACATCAGCCTCTCGATCTTCGGGGCAATGTTCGCACCCAAGCCGTTCGAGGTCGCAAAGGAATTGGTCCGTGTCACCAAGCCCAGCGGCCGCATCGTTATGGGTAACTGGATCCCCGGCGATCCGACGTTTGTCTCCCAGTTGCTGCGAATCAGCTCGGCCTTCACGCCCCCGCCGCCGGAAGGGTTCGTCAGCCCCATGACCTGGGGAGTCGAAGCACACATCATCGAGCGCTTCACGCAAGCCGGAATCCCCAAGGACAACATCTCGATTTGGAAGGATACTTTCTATTTCACGTCGCCCGACCAAAGCCCGGCCCGCTTCATAGAACTCTTCCGCGAATTCTACGGCCCCACCATGAACGCCTACGAGGCCGCGCGCAAGAGCGGCAAAGAGGACCAACTCCACGCCGAGCTCCTTGAACTGGCCAATTCACAGAATAAGAGCGAAGGCGGCACTCTCATCCCCGCCACGTTCATGCGAGTCACGGCCTTGGTTCAGCAATAAGGCCGGGACAAAAGATGAAGACAGCAGAGATCCCGGACCGCGAATGGGCCGCCCAACGGCAACATAATCCTGCTGTGGGAAGCTGTAAAGCCTTCGAGGGGAATACGCGCGACTCGGACCGAAGCCGATGCCGGCCAGAGCTAAACAATTGATCCGTGGCGTTGGAGGCCACGGTCGTGAAGAAGAAACTCCGCCGCGCAGCCATGCGAAGACAATCCTACGACTGCCCGATCTCGACATTGTGAAAGCCGCCGTCATCAACAGTCTCTCTTGCCCTGATGCGCAAGAGAGGGTATCGTCACGCCATCGACGAATTCACTGACCGGTACTGCTCGGAACCACGTTTGTCATTCAGCAAACCTGTAGTGTTCGATACCGAATGCACCTGGAGTCGCGTCATCTGGCGCCAGGTACAATCAACCTTCGTCTCGGTGCGGGGCGCCGGCTTGCGTACGAAGCCGCAGATTGCAGGTTGCTTGGTGCAGATCTGGCGGCGGGGATACGACTTGTCAAATGCGTCAAGAAGCTTGGGGTGAGGTTAGGCAACTGGTTGACGCCCGAGCGGGCAAAGTGACTCTGGCAGGCACTTGATTCCGCGCGACTCCGAGGTAAGCGTGACCGCGCGCTGCTATCGGTTCTGCTGTCGTGTGGCCTTCGGCGACACGAGATTTCGGAACTGACGGTGGACCACCTGCAGCAACGCGAAGGCCATTGGGCGATCGTCGCCTTGTCTTGGAAGGGCGGCCACGTCCGTACCATCCCGGTACCTGATTAGGTCTACAGCGCACTCAGCGAGTTGATGGTAGCGGCGAGCATTCAAGCAGGAAAGATCTTCCGAAAGGTGAGCAGCGCGGGCAAGCCCTGGGGAGACGGCGTAACCGAGAAACTGGTCTGGCACGTGGTCAAGGAATTCGCGACATGCATCGGCAACGATAGGTTGGCGCCCCACGACTTGCGTCGGACGTGCGCTCGCTTGTGTCGAGCGGCCGGAGGCGAACTGGAGCAAATTCAGTTTCTGCTCGGCCATGTCTCGGTCAAAACAACCGAACGTTATCTCGGCGAACGACAACAAGATCAGAATCGAGCCGGCAGCGTGAGCTAGCCGGCGGCTTTGAAAGGATGCCGGACGATCCGCCCCCAACAGCCGGACCACTTCAGGACCGGTGCGTTCCTACCGCGTTTGCCGGTGGGAAGGGCTGTTATCGCCACCTATCCTCCTCGGCGGCGTGTAGTTTCAGGGGAAGCGTCTAGCGAACCGAGGTGTGACGACTGGGGTGCGACGGAGCAGAGCCGGACCAGCGCAGTGGAGAGGCACCCCGAATGACGGCGCTGTAGAGCGCGTGAAGCGTCGCCCTGGGGATCGTTTGGTTTCGTTCAGATCTCGCACGGCTGTCCAACCTGGCGGGGATCGATTGTGCGCTTTCGCACATATTCCGCCTTCTCCGCAGGTTCGTGCTTACAAGCTTGCAAGTTTGAACCTCGCCTCGGATCACCCGCTGACTCATGTAAACAAAGACTTAGTTTCGCAATTCGAGTGGTGCCCGTGAGACGCGACAACAATTCATAAACAATTATTACAGTTGGCTGTACCATATATTCACCGTGAAACGGAATTAGTCCTGGTTTCACTAAGTACTGACCCTTAGATTCCGAGGAGCGAATCATGCCCATAAACACCGCGATACCCTCCGTACGCATCAGCCCGGCCAACGATGATATCTCGAAAGAACTCGGTTTTCTCGCCGAACTCGCTGGCACCTGGCATGGCAAAGGCTTTAACCTCATAGCGCGGCCCGATGGATTGGGCGGCCAACCCTTATTTCTCGAGCTCAATCAGACTAGTGAGACTTTACGGATTACCGAGATTGGTTCCGACATCCCTAATCGCGGCGATGCCGTGGCCGACATCGACTTATTTGGTTTGACTTATCTCCAAAAGATCAGCGATTCCGTCACCGGCGGCGCCTTACACATCGAGCCCGGCATCTGGGTGAGGACGCCCGATGACCCTGCGTCGCCCAAACAACAGAACGTGACCCGCATGGCGACCATTCCGCACGGGAACGCCGTACTGGCTGAGGGATCAGCCATTGAAGTGAGCCCTGCCGGTGGCACCTTCAACTTCGACCCGGTCAACACGGCTCCCTTCAAAATAGGCGACGCTATGCCGCCCGGTGGAACCGTGAGCGGGTTTCCGGAATTCAATCTCGCCGTGCCCGAGTCGGCCGCCAATCCAAGAACTCCGTTCGGGAATACGCCTCCTATACCGCTTCCCGCGGACATTGACGGTGTCCCCATGCAGACGGTGATCAACGATCCTACCCGGCTGCTGCAGGCGGCGATCAAAGGTCAGAACATCAAGAAGATGATCGTAATCAACATCGCCACGATCGCGAATCCGACAGGCGCCAAACCTGTCCCGGGCGGTGGCGGTGGGATCGAGAATATTCCCTTCCTCCAAACCAATGCCAATGCCGCCGTAATGTTCGCGACTTTTTGGATTGAGACGATTGAACATCCGTTCCACGATTTCATGCAACTTCAGTACGTGCAGACGGTCATCCTGAACTTCCCCATCATCAAACCGCCGGCGGCTCCGGTGCCGTTCAGTTGGCCGCACGTCTCCGTCGCAACGCTCCGCAAGACTTTCGGCGGGCAGTAATCCGCATCGGAGTTTTTTAACCCGGCAAGTACGCGGTAATCATTCGCGGGTACTTGCCGGTCACGAAGCTCGTCACATGGCCGCCCGTCGCTGCGGCCGATGAAGGTCCGAGCCGGTAGGAGAAACCATGAACACAAAGAATTCCCTTCTCATCTTCACAGTGCTTCTCGCCGTAGGCCAGAACTGTGTGGCGCAATCTACCATGCAACCGTGGCTCACCCGGTCCTTCGATAACTCACGGAGCGGGTGGAATCCGCACGAGAACCAACTGACACAAGCCTCGATTCAGACCAAGGGGATATTCCGAGCCACTATCATTCCCTTGGTCGGGGATGCGCGCGGCATGGAAGCGCAGCCGCTCGTGTTGCCCAACGTAAAGACTGATCTCGGCACACACGACGTGATGGTGCTTCCGTCTATGGCAAACGTGGTGCGCGGTGTGGACGCTCACGATGGTTCCGGCATCTGGCAAGCCAATTTAGGCATGGCGATCAATGGATCGCAGCAGATCGATTCCCACAACATCAATCAGCACTGGGGGTGCATCTCGACCGGCGTGATCGATCCCGATACGCAGAGACTCTACCAAGTCTGCTGGGTCTCGCCCGACAAATCCGGCAGCCCGCAAACGGGGCGATATTTTATGTTCGTGCTGAACGTTGCCGACGGCACTCAGGTTGTCCCACCGGTGCTGATCCAAGGCACGAGTCAGGGACAAGAGTTCAACTCGCAGATGCGCAAGCAGCGATCGTCGCTAGTGGAGACTAACATCAATGGAGTAAAAACGGTGTTCGGATGTTCCGGGACCATCTTCGAGACCGGCGCCGGCGCCGACGGCTTTTGCTTCGCATTCGACGTGGCGACCAACAAAATGGGTCCCATGTTGGCGATGACAGCGGGCGACGGTGCAGGCGTGTGGATGGCCGGACAAGGCGTGGCCGCCGATCCGCAGGGCTTTCTGTACCTCCTTACTGGAAACGGTGACTTCGATGGCCAGAGTCTCTTCGGCGAGTCGTTTCTGAAGCTACAATACACGCCTGCTGCCGGCGGAAACGCCGCCAAGCTGCAGGTGGTGGATCACTGGACGCCTTGGACCGACCTCGCTAGGACCGGACAAAGCGAGGCCCAGCTGCCGCAGAAAATTGCCGGCCTCAGCGCGCCATCGGAGGCCATTCGGCGGCCGGTGAATGCCGGCATGAGCATATCGATGGCGAAAGCCACCTTCACGGTCGCGCCAGCGGTGGAAGGCCGCGGTGTCCCCGCCGTGCAGGTCGTCCCGGCCGCGATGGCCACCGGCGCTTGGTCCGACGAGGATTGGGGTTCGGCCGGCCCCGCCTGCATTTTTTCAATCGGAGTTTGCATTGCTGCCGGGAAAGATGGAATCGGCTATCCCATCAAGACGGCGAGCCTGGGCCAAACCACTCTCGCCGATCTCGCGAACCCCAAACACAACTGCGGCAAGCTCGCCTCACCGCCGGTCTGGCTGACCATGAGCCCCGGCCAGGTAGATAGCTGCCCGAACGATCCTCGAACCTTGAATTTCTTCCCCAACGGCGAGACCGCGCATCTCCACATGACGCCGGTGCAGTTCTTCGATCCCATGCTAAACTCTTGGGCGATTTTCGCCTGGGGCGAGAATTCCCAGCTTCACAAATGGGCCGTCAGTTCGACCGGGACCCTGACCTATATCGCACAAAGCCACGAGTTCGCGAGCGCCGACGTGCGTGGAGTTCCTCCTGGTGGCATGCCGGGGGGATTCTGCTCGGGGTCGAGCAACGGAGCCGACCCGGACTCGGCAATCCTTGTTTGCACTATCCCGTACGGCGACGCCAACACCAACATAGTGAACGGACGATTACTAGTCTATGATCCCGTGCATCTGGCCCCCGACGGATCGCTCAAGGTTCTCTGGGACTCGCAGCAATTTGCCATTACGTTTCTCTTCAATAAATTCAATCCTCCGGTAATCGACGGTGGGCAAATCTATGTGCCGAATTATAACGGCGGCGTAGACCTTTACCGGCTCGTCCAATAGGCGTCCTGATCTGCCACACGCCGCTTCCCCCAGGGTCCTTGTCCTGAACTTACGCTGCGCTTTCAGTACAAGCAGACTTGGCCCGGTTTATTCATTCTTCTCTACCGCCGGCGCAATCGCGCGAGAAAGTTGCGTGTTCAAACCCAAAAAGAGCGCGGACCCTGATCTCGATAGTTAATGATTGAGCGCCACAGCGGTCCCGAATGGTAGCAGGAAGGGCCGTTCTCGCCAACTATTGGTAAACGCTGGCCGCCCGCGAGTGCTCAGGTCGTATCACGCGCCACTTCGTACGAAGCTCCGCCTGGAAAACACAGGCCTGAAATCGGCTCCTCGGAGATGACTCCTGATGATTACTCCTGACGCCTTGTGGTGACGAATTTTCAACAATCGCGTTGCGATGGCATTGTGTCGAAACCATCTGTTTTTGGCATGCTTTCAGTGCGTCGAATTCGAGCCATCCAGTCAGCGCGATGAGTGCTGCCAATGCGAAGAGGGTTTTGGCAACTGTCGGTAACCGGTAATCGGGCGCTGAGACTTCAATCAGTAGCCTCTTTCAAGACCCAAAGCAAATCTGTGTCGCTGCCACACGTGTGTGCGAACTGTGTGCCTGCTTTCGAGCCGGGAGGTGTCCAATGGCTCGAAAAGCAGGGCAACTGATTTCACGAGGCCCGCGAACTTGGCTTGTTCGCGCATCGCTTGGACGTGATCCGGAGACGGGAACCAGGAAGTACCACAATAGAACCGTTCATAGATCGTTCCGTGAGGCACAAACGTACTTCAACGCTAAACTTCAAGAACGCGATATTGGCCGTCTTCCTCGCGCCGCCGCGATCAGACTCGACGACTATCTGAACCAGTGGTGGGCAACATCAGCCAAACCAAGATTGCGACCGAAAAGCTATACCGACTATGAAAGTCTGCTGCGTCTCCATATCCGTCCGTGTCTTGGTGCCAGGCCGCTAGGGGCAATTACTCAGTTCGACATTCAGAACCTTGATGCGCAGATGTTCAACCGTGGGCTATCGCCGCGAACGATCGAGTATACGAATGCTGTACTGCAATCGGCATTCCGCCAAGCAGTGCGCTGGAAAATGCTAGTTGAAGATCCCTGTGTCGGAGTGGATCTGCCACCGTTGAAGAGGCGTGAGATGGAAGCTCTCAGCGTTGAAGAATGCAGGCGATTCCTCACGATCACCGAGGGATCGGAATGGTACGCCCTGTTTGCGCTTGCCCTGACAACCGGAATGAGGCCCAGTGAATACCTGGCGCTCAATTGGAGCGACATCGATTGGCAGCGTGGCGCCGCCAGTGTCAGCCGGACGATCCAGGTTTCGTCCAATGCATGGACCTTTTACGATACGAAGGGCAAGAGGAGTCGCCGAAGTGTGAAACTCCAGAATTTCGTTCTGGAAGCTTTACAAGATCTCGGCAGCCAGCGTAAGGCGGAGCACGACCTGATTTTCCACAAGGGTGGGCAGCCCCTGAGACAACGAAAGATCAAGGTCGAATTCCGCCGACTTCTTGCCGCGGCTGGGATTCGATCGATTCGCTTGTACGATCTTCGCCATACCGCCGCTACATTGGCCGTGGCCGCCGGCGTGTCTGTTAAGGTGATTTCAGACCAGCTCGGTCACGCGAGCATTTCGTTCACGCTAGAGCGATATTCCCACGTGCTTCCCAGCATCCAGGACGAGGCTGCGGCCAAAGTCGAGCGCATGCTGATGGGCTGAGCTCGGTTTGATCTGCTCAAATACGCTTCAAGGCGCACCTGCCTAACTGGCTCGGTGCGCCATCTATCGAAATGCGTAGAGGAAACGAGGATCGGCGAAGCCTAGCCGACTTGCTCGGACCTATTTCCCAAACCGGCGTTTCACGGGAGTAACCCAGCCGTGTACAGCCATAATCGGCGTCAAAACGAGTATTTGAGCACAAGCTGAAGCCTGCGATTGCCTGTAACCGTGGACGCAGAATTGCCAAAACCGGGCGCTTCAAGGATTCTGACAGGGATCGCAAAGTTTGTTCTGTTCAGCGCGTTGTATCCTTCGGCTCGAAGCTGGACCCTGTGCCCCTGGAGCGGCTTGATCGCGAAGTCTCTCGAAAGCGCCAGATCGAGATCCTCGAGGCCTGCGGCTCGAAAGGTGTTTCGACCGACTGCGCCGTAACATGGATAGGGCTGGCAGAGAAACTGGTCGGCTTGTGCCGCCGGGTCCTGTAGGTTGGGGCTGGCAAATGTCAACCTTGTCTGACGACTGAGTCCGGGTACACTGACGCCAACGCCTGGGCCAACCAGTCCCTGGACGGTCGCGAGCGTGTCTGTATTGAGGCCGTTCAGCGCGACGTTGTAGACCGTATTAACGGTAAACGGTGGGCCGCTCTGCAGCGTTAGGATTCCTGAAAGCCGCCATCCGCGAAGAAGCACGTGCCTGGACGCCGAGTCGGCTACAAAGTACGACACCGAGCGAAGACGAATATCGAAGTTGGATGAGGCTCTTTCGGCAGCCAAGTTATTGGGATTTTGCGGTAGGGCAAACGATCCGGCGTTATCGAACATATCAGAAGCATCATCGATCGAGTGAGCCCAAGTAAATGCTGAGCTCGCCTGAAGCCAGGAACGACCTATACGGAGCTGCAACTGAAGTGAGTGATAACTGGAATTACCAGTAGAGGAATAGACAGTCGGATCTGCAAGGTTTACATGGCCACTTTGAACGAATTCGAATGTCGGGCACAAGCCGCCCTCAAGCGGCACGTTCGCGTTCGCGCAAGGTGAACCAAGATTCCCCGTATCAAGTTCCAGAATCTGCGGAAGCCTGGCTTCTGGAAGATTTGCCTGCGCGAGATGCTCGGCAAGCGTCCCAACGTAGGCGGCACTCAGCGTCACATTACGCCAGAACGATTGGTCGATAGTGACTCCGAACTCGTACGCATTCGGGTTCCTGAGGCCGGCGGCCGGCTCGACGGGAACAATAAGAGCTTCCGAGAGGATAGAACCCAAAGGCGTCGAGGAAGAAGGGTTCTGAAACGAGTTGAGGATATTAACTATGTTTGTTCCCGGCTGAAGCAGGTTAAGAGTGCCGGCCATTATCGGAACCGGAGAATTGGCCGCGCCGAGATTCACGAAATGGTTCGCTGGTCCCGAAGGCCCCCCCGAAGCATACAAAAGAGGCAGAGATTGTGGAAACAACTCACCCGATTCACTGATGATCTCCGCAGGCAGCTGGCCGGCGTACGTTCCCGCTCCGAGACGAATTACGGTCCTACCGTCGCCGACAGGGTCCCACGCCAGTCCAAGCCTGGGACTGTATCCGAACGGAGCAGCCTTGTACACCTGGCCGAATCCAGGAGGAAAGGCGTTCGTGAGAAAATTATAGATGCCGTTGCAGATGGCCTGCCGATCCGGGCATTGTTGCAGGGCACTGTTCAACTCCGACACGAACGTACCAGTAGGAGAGTAAGTATTCTGGAAGCGAGCACTAAACGGGGCTCCGTTGAAGCTGAAGCGAAATCCAAGCGAGAGTTCGAGCGACCGGCCGAGATGAATGTCGTCCTCGATGAATTGGTCTAATTGAGGCCGAAAAAGTTGTAGAGAGGTGTTTGACATCGTGGTGAAGGTCTGGTATACGTTCCCTTCAACACCCAGAGCGGCCAGACTTGTTGGGCTCAAGAGAAGGCCAAACGGGGCCGTGGGCGGGGATTGCTCAGTTATCACCGGTTCGCCGTAAAATGTCACAGTCGGCCGCGCGTTTTGGTTGACATTTGAATTGAGGGTAATCAACCATGCTTCAGCGCCCGCCGTAAAGGTTTGTCTGCCGTGTCTGAAGGATGCTGTATCTGCAAGCTGAAACGTGCTGTCTGCCCGCCGTTGAGGGAAATTGAAAGGGTCCGCTCCTACGGAGCTGTACCCTGCAAGGTTGAGTTGACCTATGGGGCCTATGACGCCCTCGGTGTTGAGACCCGGTTTTTGGAATGTGACTGGCCCGGACCCGCTGACAGTGGTGTCGGCCAACACAGGAGTGTTCAAGAGAAACTGATCGCCCGGCATAAAGTCCGACGGGACAAGTGAGGCATCTCGGTCTCCAAGCAAACGATACCTTGCAGTTCCCCACGACACCCTGAGGGTATTTGCCACTTTGGAAGTCGGCGTCGAACTAAGAAAACCCGTGAAACTCTGGGGCTGGGACTGAACGTTCAGCCCGGAGTCGAGCGCACCGCCTGTTTCGGGAATGAGGGTATTAGAATTCTCGTAACTGTATCGAAGACCGAGAAAGCTGGCGCCCGCAAAGTGAAACGTGTGATCGAGGCGGAGGGAGGTCCGCAAGCCGTCGGCATTGGCTGGGCGGTCCCGTGTGTAGGTGTTCGGTCCATAAGGTCCCACGGGGTTATTAGGGAACGGGTAGAGACTGAAGAACGCATCTCCAGCCAGCGTTGCAGGGTAAGAGTTAGTGCTCTGGTCGATGATCGGCAAGCCAGTCGCTCCGGTGCCGTGATACCCTCGGTCGGCAATTGAGGGCACCGCAAAGTCGAGGCGCTGGATCGTTCGGACCCGATCATATTCGAACGAGGACGTAAAAAAGGTATCTGGCAATCCTGGAACCGCACCGCTTACCACGGCACCCGCAGTTATCTCGGTATCCGGCAAATGTGCAGGGCCGATCGGATCGAGGGTGACGGGACTGCCATCGATCCACACCGGCCGGCCGCCCACTGTCAGAGGCTGCGAGCCGTGCGTAATGAGTCCGTCGAAATAGTTCTCGGCATTGAAGCGCTGATCACTGAGAAGTCCATAAGTCGTCAGGTGCGGTCTGGCGCCGCCCGAGAGGCTGGAGGAATCTACCTGCGCCCCCGGCGCTTTTCCGTATCGTGCGTCATAGAGCGCATTCAGGGTGCCGAACGCGCCGACTGCCTCGACCGATTCAGAGCCCGGGATCAGATATCCCTGCCTACGCCCACCGCCGTTTTCGTCGTTGTTATCGGTGCCATCGACTAAAAAGTCGTTGGCGGTACTGCGCAGTCCGTTGCTTGAGAACTGACCGGCGCTCCCGAGCCCGCGGCCGAACCGGGGGCCATCGGGACCGATGGTCTGCGCGGCCGGAGCGATGCCCGGAAGCAGCAAAACCAGAGAGTCTATGCTCCTGCGGATACCGAGGGGTAGATCCTGTATTAATTCCCCGTCAAACTGAGCTCCTCGCGCGGGCGTCTCAAGGTTTGGCTTAATGTCGGCCGTCTCCTTGATTCTTCCCGTGGCCTTCTCGACCGAAATGTCACCCTGCGGGCCGACCGAGTCAGTAAGCGATATGGCTGCTTCGTAGTTCTTGCCGACCACCGTTATTACATAGGAGTCGTATTTGGCTGGGTCTGATTCGAGTGGCACCGTATATTGTCCGCTGTTTTTCGAAATCCCCTGGTTAAGGTATTCTTGTGTGCCCGTTTCCTTCGCAATTCCGTAAATCGTAACGCGCAGGCCACCCAAGTTGGGTGGTTTCCCTGGCTGTTGGCCGCTCCCGCTGTCGGCGTTTTCGACAATCCTCCCACTCACCGTAACTGCCTTCCCTTTCTGTTCTGCCGCAGCGTCACCTGCGCGTTGCGGTGGCTCAAAGTTGGACAGCGCGAATGAATCGTCGGTGTCGCGCACAAAACTGCCGGCGTCGTCGCCTGATCCCGCCTCGCTATGTTCACCTTGCTCCTGTTTTCGATTTGGGGTTGATGTGGCCGGCGGATCGATAATCATCAGACAAACATGCCAGATATCGGTTTCAGCCGGCACCGTTACCTTGAGTGGTTTCTGATGCTTGTTGGCTCCGACTTCCAAGGGAGGGTATAAGACGACGTATTCCTCCTTGGTTGAGTAGTAGAAATGAAGGGCAAACGTTTGCCCTTTTTTCAACACGGTAATATTAAAAGAATTATTCTCTCTTATAAGGTCCTCAGGAAATGGATTGCCTGTTTCCTGATTGACCGCCTTAACGTGCACCGGATGAACGGCACTTGGCGGCGCCGGATTTTGCGCATTGCCGTTGGGGCAACTGTTTGCCCCGCTGACGAGAAAAACCTGCCCCTTCAGCTGGGCGGTGATTTGAGGGTCCTGGCACGAGGCGAAAGTTGCAAATGCCAGCGCAAACGCGAGCGCTTTAGGAAGAGCTGTCGACTGGGCTGAGGCGGTCCCTATCACGGTGCCGTCGCTCCCGGCTTTATGATCGCCCCGGAGATGCGGTAATCATCACCGTTTGTCGCGAGGAATCCGATGCTGCCGAACAACGAACATGCGCTGAACTCCGGATGGGGCTCGTCGTCGAAGGCGGACGGCGCCACTGCCGGGTCGATCGTTACTCTGTACAAGCCAGCGAGTGATGTTACTGTAACCGTTATTTTATTGATGGGCTCCTTGATCTCATTAGAGGTAAGAATGGCGGTGTCTTTCTTTGGGCAGGCTGACGAAGTGTTAAATTTAAGGCAAAGTTTCTTATCCGAGCCCGCTGGGAGCCGTTCAATCGACAGATGGTCCCCCCGGGCCTCCTTCCCGAATAAAGGAAGCCAAGGCCGTTTCGCATGGAGTAGAACGGTTACCCGACCACTAGATCCGAGCTGAATCGTGAAAGTGGCCGTGAAATCTGCAAGTGAGGGAGCGCGCGCGAACGGGTTCCGACCGTCAAGGCTGCTCTTTAGCTTCGCGATCGCGAAGCACGGCGAAGACAATGTCAGAAAGGTTGGCTCCACTCTGCCGAGGTTGTCCTTTCCGGGCGGGGGGACACCGGCGCAGCTACTATTCAAGCGATACCATTGATCTGGCCCCCGTTCGAAGTCGTCATCAAATTCACTTTGAGTTATGTCTTGTCGGACGCCAAATCTAACCGCCAACAGCTGAAGGCTGGTGCCATACCATGGAGCCGCGATCAGCAGCAACAGGATTGCTACGGTGAGGACTATGTATCTCCATCGCCCAGGGAGCTCCCTGAGTATGTCGAGCGACCAGAAGAGGACTTTAGGATCGAAGATCCGATCGAGGTTGTAGGTATTAATGCGGAGTCCGAAAGCGCAGCTCGCGGGACCATTCTCAATAGCGATGGACAGGAGACTGGTCGCGTTCTCGGCCTTGAGGGCGCAGACCTCAAAGGGCACTAATAGCGGCGCGGTCGCGCCGAAGTGAAGTGTAAATTGTTGCCTGGCCAGATCGCTCGATGGACAGGTAACATGTTTTGGCAGTCGTTTTTGGTCGAGTTGAACGAGAAACCCGCCCGACTGAAAGGTCACCAGGCGCTTGCCTCCACGGACAGAACGATCGAATCGCAGTTTCATTACCCGCGAACGTGTATATATAAGCCACAATGGTCGTTCGGGCCCGGTCATTAGGTGGGATTATAGCGCAAGCATTGGTCATTGCTGCTGCCTGGCGGGGGAGCATCATCGGGTGGTCCTGACCGTGATCGTGATAGTGACCAAGGGTGCGTTTGCAGACTGACCGCGAGCGACGAGCCATACTCTTGGTGGCAAGGTAGGAAAATTGGGTATTAGTCCCGTGAAGTCGCCTCCACGTCAATTGGCCGTGGAACGGTCAACTCGTAGCTGGTTGCGGTGGCGCGGACTCATCCGGGACACTGTCCGACTTCCCGTTCCTAATCTGATTCTTGTCCGGGTGGCGCACAGATACGGAGACGGACGATCGACAAGCTTTCGCGTCGGTTCGCTTTTCTAACCGCCGCAAATCCGACGTTTGCGCTGCCATATCGTAGGAGAACAAGAGCGGTGCCGGGCGTTGGGAGACGACAACTAGGCCGAATGTCAAGGTTCGGAAGCGGAGTGCGGTTGACGTTCCTAGTCCGCGCCGGCGGCTGCTCCGCTTACGGCCGTCGCATAAGCTTTGATTGCAGCTGACAGGTTCGTCAGGATCGGGCGAAAACCCGTGAAGTTGATTTTCTCGGCATTCGGAATCACGACGCGGTGCGCAAAGACAGTCTTGCCGTACTCCGAGACTTCATTGATTTTGCCGTTGGTCGGGTTAAAAGTCTTCCCGTCCACCGTAATCTGTTTGGTGGTCGTATCGAAGAAGTCCTCAACCATGGAGCTTGCCTGGCCGTTCAAAGGAGTGGGCACGGCGTACATATTCTTCACGACATGGACGAACGGCTCCGTCCCGATGACTTTTCGCTTGGAGGCCTTACCAATTGCGGCTTGAATGCCCTTGCCGCCGGAATCATTGTCATAAAAGAGGATGACTGGATTGGGGCCAGGGGGCGTGAACTTTTCCGTTTCGTCCTTGTAGACCGCGATTATCTTCCTCAAGACATCGCTTCCGCCTGTGCCGAGTTCAAGAATACGTGCAGTGCTGGATCGCGCGTACTTGTAGAGCCGCACCTTAAGAATCTTCTTGCCCTGCGCATTGACTTCGACAAGTTCGGGGAACTCGGCGGCAAGGCTGCGGATTGCATGCGTGAGATACACATTGTCCGTGGGCCCTTCGCAAAGGATGACCGGCCTAGTGGTGGCATAGAAATCCTTATAAAGAATGAACTTCCGGTAGACCAATTCTTTGCCCGTCAGGCCCTCTGGCTCAGGCTCGTCCGTGTTCTCCCGATTATAGACGTCGATGCTATCGACGAAGCCGAGCATGCCATGCAGTTCATCAACGGTGCCTTCGCGCTTCTCTATGGTCCCTTTCGGGGTAAGGCCGTAAAGCTCAAACGATCCTGTCCTGACCAGCTTATGGACCATCGCGCGTGCATTACGGCGATATTCGGTGGGGACGTTGATTTTCTCGTTGACGACCAGCCCCGTCACTTCCTGGCGGGACGTCCGGTATTGCATGTGGGTTTTCGATTCGTTGATCTTGAACCCGCCGCGTTCGATAAGTCGACGCAATTCCTTTCCCGGCAACCACCGGTGGGCATCTGTGTCCAAGGGAGCTGCGACCTGTCGCGGAAACTCCTTCTTGTTGGTCGAGAAGCTGAGATCGTCGGCGTACCTCGAATACGTGCATCCGGCCGTCGAAGCCAGCGCCACGAGGGTAACGTCCATCGGATGGGCGATCAGATTAGATATGACGGGAGAACAAGGACTGCCTTGGGGTAGTGAATTGGCGTGGCAGGCGATTTGGGCAATAACGGTGGCGACATCTTTGTCCAGCTGGAAATTCCTGTCCTTCATGAAGAAGCCGCGCACGCGCCCGAAATTGATTGAGGGGAAAAACTCCTCGATATCGAGGTTAAATACGTAGCGCCGATGCCGATGCCTCCGGGCGTTGGTCATGATGGACCGCTTGCGCTTGAATCCGTGGGCGATGCGGTCCTTGCGGTTCTTCTCCTTGTTGATCTCATCCACACAGTCCTGTAGCAATTCAGGCAGCCTACTCTGCACGAGCTTCAGGGCATCGATGGGCGCCTTGATAGTTCGTTTGCCGCCATTGCGCTTCGGGATCTCGAAGACTTTGTATTTGCTGGCCTCAGCCTGCTTGTGTAGGATGAAGGAGAGGGCCGCAGGCTTGAACTGAAGCAACGTAGCCAGTTCTTTCAAGCTTGTAGTCGACTTCAGGCTGTGCAGTCTCGACATGTGTCAAATGTTTAGAACCCACCGGTACTCCTTTGCGTAGTCACGAACACGGGCCATGTAACTGCGAACACGGCCAGGACGAGCATAGCCTCTAACATTTGCTTCAAATGCCACGAAAGCATGGCACAAAATCTACCGGTGGGTTCTCGGATAATGTATCATTTTGCCACCCCCGTTTCGCAAGGCCGGTGCTGCCGTCACGCGACGGATTTCCCTCCTGTGTTGGATTTCGGTTCGTAATTCCATCGTTTGGTATCTCGGAGTCGCACGATAAGAAACTGCTCGCGATCTTGAAAGCCTCGATCGAGTGACGCGCCACACGGAGAAAGCCGCTGCTAAAGAAAGATCAGGAACGACAAACGCGCATGGCACAGCCGATCGGCCGAAGGGTGCGCGCCCGTTCCAGTCGCGATGCCGACTTAGCGCGACCGATTTCTTCAGGCGCTCTTTCACACGGCAAGAGTTCGCGGACTACTAAACCAAGAAATCACGCAGATCGGAGGCTACCAACCGCTGAGGGTAACGGCATTGGGGAAGCGGGCGATAGTCTACTCATCAGGTTAGACGTGATTTCATTGAGTTCTGGGGCAAGGGTTCATGGCTGAAACGTCGTCGCCTGTTGAATCACGCGAATGGTTCTATTTAAGAATCTGTAGATCTGTGGATCGGCAGGAAACAGATTTGCCCGATGCATGTAAGTATTACGATCGCTCTTTATATCAGTGATGTCGGCATCAGTCGGCGTATCAAAGCGTGATCCACGAATGCCATGCCTCTGAATCCAGCGTCGAGAACTGCCCAAGGTCCAATGCAGAGGGCCAGCTAATCCCGTTCGCTGCTTCTCGTGGCCTGCAATGTGCGCGAGGAGACTATCTATCGCGCGCGAAGCGTGAAAGATTTGAAGGCTGACCCTTCTGGATTGCGTCGGCGTGCTTGCCGCATTCTGTAAATGCCGGTATTCCTCGATGACATCTTGAATACCTCCGTGACTAGCCCAATGCGACCCTTGCAGCACAAAGAGGATTGTTCTCAATTCTTGTTTATAAGTTCGCATTCCCTATCAGCCTCGCTATTCGCTCATATTCGTCGGGCCGTGCGAGCCGCCATCCTACTGAAACAAGCATCCGGAGATAGCGAAATGGGTCGTGATCGGGACCGGCGAAATTGCCGTCGACTACCAATAGAGGGACAAAATCCGGTGCTCGTTGAAGCACGTGGTCTCGATCGATCCAGTATCGGATGAGCCTTGCCTTTGCTAGGTAGTATCTGAGCTTTCTTCGCATGCCTAAGCGATCGCTCTTCAGAAAATCAACGAGCATCGGAGGGTGTGTTTCGACGCGCAGGTCAAATTCAAAGCTATAGTTCCGACTCAGTTGCGCCAAGCCAGCCTTCGCATTTGGTACGAGGACATCCCGCTCAACAGGCCGATTTAGAACTCGAATGTGTTCGTGAAAGTCTTCGCGAATTGACTGCTTCGCCCTCGCCGACGGTCTTCGGTCAACGTCGATAAGGGATTGCAACTCGGATTCACGGTAGTTCCTGTGCAGTGCTTCCGCTTGGTACTGTGCCTCAGCGTTCCAAAGATCAATGAGGTTTGTACGTGGTCGGACCGAAATCCAAGGCCCAATGGGATGGTCGCTCAACTCGTCTGCCCTGATCTGCTCCGCAAAATCGAAAGTGTTGGCAATTAAGCGGAGCATGTCTTCGCGCCGCGTTGTCGAGGTGGCTTCCTGGTCTACGGCGGTTACCATGAGCGCAACAGCACGTACGTCCGTTCCGATCGCCGTCTTTAGTTCAAAGACGTCTTCAACTGCACCGAGAGCCAGCCGCCAAGTGATGCCGTCAGAGAAGTCATAGATGTACAACGCAATCAATCGTCCCGGTGATGGCACCACCAGAAGATCGGGTTGATTAATCAAATTTGGCAGGTATGGATTGCGCTGAAATGAATTCGGTTCGAGAGTGCGGGTGACATAAGAGAGTATGTTTTGCTCGCGCGTACGCTTACCAGCCATCGTGTTAAACCGAAAAGAAGATTTTACATTGCGCGGACCGGACCAGGTGCCGCACGCCGGTCTGCGGGGTCGAGGCGTTCGGCTGCGTCGGCTCCGGTCCGCCCCGACGACGCGGCTCCAAGGCAAGTTCGGCAAGGCCACAACGGCTCTTTACGCCGTCGCCACCACCCTGCTGGCGGCCGGAGTGTGAACCGCGCAAGTGGTTCCGTAGCTTAATCTCGCCAACATCTCGGCGGCTAGCCACAGCCAATACGAGTTGCTCTCGGCATTAACTCATTGCCAGTCAATAGTGTATGTGTTTCATTATTGACAAGTGGTGCTTGCTGATGCAAAATAATCGCATGTTGTCTGAGAAAGCCGTGCTGTGTGGGCTCGGCTCGTGAACAGCATTGAGGCGTTCTTCTGGGGATGCGCGGGAAGTGCTGCAATCGAGGTTGTGCTTTTCTGCAACGCAGTGCGGAGGAGTAGGACTTGTAGGTTGCCCGCCCCTTATCGGCGGCCGGCATTCGTAGTGGGCAGGCTCTTGCTGATTCCAGTTGCCGGGTTGATAACTGCGGCATGGGGAATCTTGCACCCACTTCAAGGAGTTGCTTTGGGCGCGGCAACGCCTCGCCTGATGGAGGAATTAGAACGGCTCGGCGTTCACATCACGTGACACTCGATCTATTCAAGCGCAGCCTGTTAGGAAGCAAATGCCACAACAACCACTCCATCCGGGGAAGATCCTGAAGGAGGAATATCTTGAGCCTCGCGGAATCTCCATAACCGAGGCGGCGAAGCTCATTGGGGTGACCCGCCAAGCGCTCAACAACATCGTCAATGAAAAGTCAGGAGTTTCTCCGGAGATGGCCGTCAGCTTGGGACGCCTCCTACATTTGCGTCCGGAAAAAATCCAGGAATGGCAGAAAGACTATGAGCTCGAACGGGCCCGATCAGTTCATGCTAGGCGCAACCGAGGAAGGAGCGACTCTTACGTCATCAAGAGCGCCGACCTGATCGCTTGGGCCGAAACGACGGACGCCCGTTACACACTCCCACAGCTTGTTCGTATGATGGTGCGGGCGAGTTGCGGAGCCGGTGCCACCGTGGTCTTCCCAACGGCCGAGGATTCACAGCATCCAGGCTGGGACGGCCGAGTTGAGAATGTCACTCGCGCCCCTTTCGTCCCGCTGGGTACATCTGGATGGGAGCTTAGCACCGAATCGAATCCTCAGTCGAAAGCGGAAAGCGATTATGAAAACCGGACGACCAACCCAGAAGGCCTTGACCCAAAGACCACAATTTTCGTTGCCGCAAGCGCGCGAAAGTGGAAGCAAAAGCGGCAATGGGCAGCAGCGAAGCGCGCGGAAAAGTTCTGGGGGGATGTCATAGCGTACGATGCACTGGACCTCGAAAATTGGCTCGAATCTTGTCCAGAGGTAGGAATCTGGTTTACAACTTTCATTGGCCGTCGGCCCCGCGGAGTTCAATCCCTAGAGTCGTTTTGGAATGAATTCCGACTCTCAACGAGCCCTCCAATTACACCCAGCCTACTTGTTGCCGGTCGGGACCCGGAGGCCAAGAAGGTTCGGCAGTGGCTACAGACCGGGAGCGGCGTATTTCGCGTCGTAGGGGACTCTTCGGATGAGGCGTTAGCCTTCGCCGCCGCCGTCTCGATAACTGCGGAACAAGAGCCGCACCAAGTTAGCCTCGGGCCAGTAACCGTGGTAACGGACGCGGAACAAGCTCGACAACTTTTATCAGTGGAGCACCAACTCACGATAGCGTGGCGTGTCGACGACACATCGATGCTGGGCGCGCTGGTGGACGAAGGACACCGGGCGATACTGCCTCTCGGACGGAGTTCGTCCCTGGTCGGGTCACCTGACATTGAACTTCCTAGGCTTCGCCGGGCCGAGTTTGTCTCGGCCATTAGAGAGGCGCTCTTGAGCGACTTCAACGAGAGCCACGGCCCAGCATGGCAGCAAGAAGAGGACCGCCGCGCACAGGCAGCAAAATGGGAGGAGGAGGCAAGTCGCAGGGCGCGGAAGTGCGGACGGAGCATTACCGTGTATCGACGACTCTTTGCCTCGGCCGGTGCCGCCCGGCTGCCCGCGTGGGCCTCCATCGAAAAGGCCGACGAACTGATTCCGGTTGTGTTGGCCGGCAGTTGGAGCGAGGACAACGACGCCGATCGCCAGGCCATCGCAAAACTGGCCGGGCGTGAGTACGACGCTGTTAGCCGAACTGCCACGCGGTGGAGAGCTCAGACCGACGCACCGGTCCGACGGATTGGGGAAACATGGAGGCTCACCGCCCCAATTGATGCGTGGTCCCGTATGGTCGGATACATTAGCCAGCCCGATCTGGAGCGGTACCGAAAAACCGTGCTCGAAGTGCTCGGCGAGACCGATCCCAAGTTAGACCTGGCGCCAGATGCGCGGTGGCTAGCGGATCTTCACCGTAAGCAGTTCAAAAACTCGAAAACCTTAAGAGAAGGCCTGGCCGAAAGTCTTATCCTCCTGGCAGTGGTGTGGGAAGAAGCGCAGCGCGCGACACTCCCAGTTACCTCTCGCCTCTCATACCGGCTAGTCGCGGAGCTGTTGGATAACAAAGCTAACTCGAAACGCTGGGCCTCTCTGTCGGACGTGCTTCCGGCGTTGGCGGAAGCCTCCCCCGAAGCGTTTCTTGCGGCTCTGAAAGATGACCTCACTGGTCAATCTCCCGACGTCAAATCCCTGTTCGAGTCAGAGGGCCCTCCGCTGAGGGAAAGTGCTCGTTACGCTCAGTTGCTCTGGGCACTCGAAATTCTGGCATGGTACCCGGAACATCTTTCCGACGCCGCAGCGGCTCTCGCAAAACTAGAGAAATTTGCCGGGGAGACGAAACTGGTAAATCGCCCCAGCAAGAGCTTGAGCGAAATCTTCTGCACCTGGCACCGCAATACAGCCGCTTCCCTTGACGAGCGACTGGAAACAATTGATCTTTTGCTCCGACAGGAGCCGAGAATCGCCTGGCAACTGCTGCTGACACTCCTGCCGAAGCTCCACGATGTCTCTGGAGAGGCGGCGGAGCCACGTTGGCGACCGAAGCCGGAGGCCGAATCGCCCACAAGCGCCGAGAAGTGGCGAGCAAAGGACGAAGTCATCCGGCGAGCTATCGAGTCGGCAGGTAATGAAGGAACCAGGCTGACGGACCTTCTCTCAGAAATTGCTCTTTGGTCGCCTGAACAGCGTAGAATTCTGATCCAGCAGATCGAGGCGTTCGCCGAGGTTTGCAAGGACGTCATTGAACGCACGCGGTTCTGGAATGCACTTCGGGAATTCATAGCGCGCCACCGGGCCTTTCCTCAGGCCGCTTGGTCCATCACCGAGGCCGATTTAGCTGGATTTGCCGGCCTGTTGGCGAGGTTTGAGCCAAGCGATCGATGGGAACGCAGTGCATGGCTGTTTGACCGCGACCTGCCCGAAATAACCAATTCGAATAACTATGCAGAGTCGGAGCGCGAGTCCGCTGAAAAGAGAGCTGCGGCTGCGAAGGAAATTCATCAAGAGCTAGGAACAAATGGATTGGTGCGCTTTGCTGAACGTGTTAACATGCCTTGGCTGGTTGGAATCGCCGCGGCCGAAGCCCTCACTGCGGCGGAAGTCGACGAACAAATCCTCGAACGATTCCTTGCCGATAGCGAAAAGCCCAGCCGGGATTGCGCCCTAGCCTTCGCAATGCGCCGCAGGGAGCTTAACGGGGCTCAGTGGTCAGACAAAATCCTGAAGTCTCCCGCTTTCGACAACTGGCCCGCAGACAAGAAGGCTGAGTTTTGCTTGTGCTTGCCGGCCGGCTCGGAAACGTGGCAGCACGTAGCCAGCCTGGGCGCTGTGGTCGAGGGCCAATACTGGAATAGGGTGCATGTAAGCATCATCCGCTTTGACAACAACGAGTGTGAGACAGCAATTGGAAAGCTCGTACAATTTGGCCATACTCTGCAGGCTTTCGAGCAGGCCGGGTTTCAACCTGAGAAGCTCACCCCCAATACGCTAATAGCAGTCCTGGAGGCGGCGTTCCTTGACCTAGCGCACTCAGACAACCTGTCACGCGCGACGATGCTTCAGTACTATCTGGAGCGGATCTTTCAGCAGCTTCGCGCCAGCGGCGAAGTCCCCGACGTCGTTCTGGGCAAGCTCGAATGGCAATACCTCCCGCTACTCCGCTTTAGTTCAAATCCCGTTACGCTACATCGGTTCCTGCAGCAAGACCCGGAGTTTTTCGCCACTGTAATCGTCTACGCTTACCAATCGGACGGCGAGCAGAACGACGAGACCTCTGGTTTGGATATATCTGAGGAGCAGCGGCGCAACCGCGCACGAATGGCCGGGGATCTACTCAACTCATGGAAAACGCCGCCAGGACTGGAGCCGAACGGGAGGTTTGATCCGGTCGTTCTCAGAGAATGGGTAGTCAGGGCGCGTTCTCTCTGTTCAGCGTGTGGGAGATCATTGGGGGGCGACGATAGGATCGGCCATCTCCTGGCCCACGTTCCAGCGGACCCCGATGGCGCATGGCCGCATGGGGTTGTCCGGGATCTCCTAGAGGATGCTAAGAGCCCAGCTCTGGAGGCTGGTATCCACGCGGGCAGATTCAACTCCCGGGGCGTTTACACAAAGGATCCGCTCGAGGGCGGACGTGGGCAGAGAGAGCTTGCAAGGCAATATCGGACCTGGGCGAAGATGGCGAAGCGGTGGGAGCGAACGCGTAAGGTGCTTGATTCGCTCGCCGATGTCTACGAGAGATTTGGCCAGATCGACGACGTCTTGGCCGAGCAAGTGGACCTTGATTGACCCACACGGAGGAATCGGAAAGACGTCGAAACACTTTGATGTCCCAGTGAGTTCGCAGAACTGGTGTCGGCGATCTTCGCATTAATTGCAGGTTAGATCGCCTCACAGCTACCGCGACATTCCGAAGCTTTGCTGCTCAAGCAACGGCCCGTTTCAGTCTCTTCTCATTCGCTTCGCAATTTGCTTATGGACCGCGAGGCAACGTGTTTAAGCGGCCTGGATCTCCACTTACCGCAGCCGTCGTGGAAGAAAGGCATGCACTGCTAATCATGGGACGCGACATCGAGCCAGATAGAGAACGATAAACGCGGCCAACCGTCTACGGCTTTCGCCAGTGCGGTGGATTGCCGCTTCTCCACGTTGAATAACGCTGGCGCAACTTCGACCAGCCCTCGGAATTTCTTAAACAACTCGGACCAGGCGGATGATCGCCGTGCACACAGCCCGCACACAAATCCCAATCTATCGCGCTACAAGTGAGTGAATACGCACTCTAGGCGGCGTACTATTGGTGCTGATCCTGCGAATCAGCGGTACCGCACTAAAACCTCTAATCGATTCGGCCTCGCTATTTGACTGCTCGGTGGCCGGAAACTTCGTGGTTCAGTCGTCCGCTGCCGATCCCGTGGAAAGGTCGTCGCGACGATCACCATTGGGGACGAGTTTTGATCAGCTGATTGATCTCCTGCACAAACAGATCGGCTGACGGTTTGCTTCTAAACAATGTTACCCACTTGTCGACTAACGTATTCCGAAGGCCGTGGAGTTCATCTTCAATGGCGTGCCCCTGTTTTTTCAGCACGCGAGCTAGTTTTTCTAGGCTGCACTCATGACGAACTGCGAGTTGCTTTAAGAACCTCTTCTCATATTCTTTGACGCGCTCATTCACGTCCTGCGATACCCATCCAGGATGCGACTCTTTTTTCCGCTGAACACGGTTCACCCTGGCCTCGTTCAGAGCACTGGCGATGCACGTATGGTGCCTCTTATGTCCGGCTATCTTGAGGGCGTGGTTTGCGGCGTAGATTCGCTCCGATAAGTCGCTCTTTATGTACGGGGTTGCGTTAGCACCTTGAACGTTAAGCAAATTCGAGAGCAGATTGGGAGTGTTGCGTGGAGAAGCCAATCCCGGAGGCAACGAGTAATCTTTAACCAGCCTCGTCGCGGCTGCCAAGTGGGGGTGCCCGGCGAAGTAGGTCTTGCCATGCGTGGTTAAGAAGAGCATCGCTTGATTCCGCGTTGAACGTGGGAACTCCCCATACGTCTGTAGCAGACGCCATATCTCAGCGGCAATATATGCCGAGCTCAACCGAATTTCTCGCTCAAGCTCAGTTCTTTCTTTCTTCCTGTAAGTTTCGATCGCGGCTTGCCCTCGTCGGAAGGCCTCCATCGGAACAGCGTGACAGGACAACAGGTCAAGGTAACGGGCTACAGCAACCGCTTCGCGCAGTTGTAGAGGCGTGGGGCGCATCGCCACGTCGCCAAATAAAAAATCCAGGAAACCGTCGATTTCCCCCAACGTAAGGGGTTTGTGCGAGAGTTCGATTCGAATCATTTCTTCTACTCCAAAGGTAAACATGACACTGGGGGCATCGGGGACCCAAGAATCTCGCTTACTCCCGTGCTTCTCTTCCAGAACGACCGTATGCTCAGCATAACCTCATCATCAATTTGATGGGGCATGGAGGCGCAAATGCTCTTAAGCCTGAAGTTGGCTCTGCTGAGCAAGGGCATACGACAGACTCGAATGGCTGTCGACCTGGGCTGGGATCCAGCAAAGCTTTCGCGAATTATGAACGAGCTTGCCACTCCCACAGCCGAGGAGCGGGATGCTATTTCGAATTACTTGGGAGTATCTAAGGACCGTCTCTTCTCAAATCAGAGTACCCGCCGACATACATCAGCGAGCGCCGCGCGACCTTATTGAGGGTGAATCCATGAAGCCACGCTTACTCTTAGCTCCTTCTGCTAGTTCCATCTCTGGCGGCTCGGAAAACATGACACGGGCTGAAGCTGCCAAGTACCTCCGCTTGTCGCCGGCGCAGGTTTCAAATCTCGCGAACGGGCGCGTGCCGGGCGTACCACGTCTACGCTGCTCTAGGCCTGGGAGGCGCTTGATCTTCAAGCGGGTTTGGCTGGATGAATTTATCGAGTCTATTGCTAACGAGTAATCGCAACATGATAGCATCTGAACTATGTCAGAATTCAGTGCTCTACGCGCCGGAAAGAGCCAAAGTGCGCAAGAGATTTCGTTTCCAAAACCCGACGCCGCAAGAGCGAGAGATCGGCGGTGTCAAAAAGTGGTATGTCCAATACCGAGACGCGGATGGCCGGAAGCGTTCGAGGGTTCTTGGTCTAAGGTCGAAGATGAGCGAAAGCGAAGCCAGGGTGGCCGTAACGGCACTTCTGCAGCCCTTCAATGTGGGGATTCAGAAACCGTCGCCGTCACCCACACCCGCTACTTTTCGTTCCTACGTCGAAGACGTTTTTATCCCGGTCAAGAGAGAAAAATGGAAGGAGGGTTCAAGCGACGAAACCGCAATTCAACAGATTCGCCGCCATCTGATTCCGGAGCTCGGGGAGACGGTTCTAAGAACCGTGGAGCGCCGAGATCTCCAAGCAATCTTAGATCGAAAGTCGCAAGATCTTTCCACGAGCGTTGTGGCGCATCTCAGATGGACCTTAAATTCGATTTTCAAGCTCGCCCAAGCGGACGGAATTGTCTCCAAGAACCCGGCAGCACAACTGGTTGTTCCGAGGAACTGCAGGTCCGGCCGTCCTCGGAACGTTCTAACGCCCGAGCAGATCGATCTATACCTGTCTGCCCTGGGTCTCCGCGAACGCGTAGCAGCAAGCTTCGCGCTGATCGAAGGGATGCGGCCGGGAGAGATCCTGGCTCGTCGGTGGAACGACGTGGCTGAGAATTCTCTCCAAATCGACTCGCGAGTATATCGAGGCCGGTTTGGTACGCCGAAGAACGGAAAACCGAGAGAAGTTGGGCTCTCTGATGACACGTTACGAATGTTGGCCGACCTAAGAAAGCTCGCGCTAGACCGGGAAGGGTTCATCTTCGCCTCGGAGACCGGCGCCACGCCGATCTCGCGCGATAATCTCTGGAGGCGCTATATGATGCCGGCGCTCGACAAGGTCGGCTTGGGCTGGGCCACGTTCCAGGTCCTGCGGAGGACCAATGCCACGTTTTCAAAGAAGATTGGCCTGGATCCCAAGGTGGCTGCTGACCAGCGTGGACACGGCTTGGGCGTCAGTCTAGCGCACTACACGATGTCAGATCTGGAACAGAAGCGCGAAGTAGTGAATCGAATCGGGTCTGCGATGACTCGAAAACCGAAGCAGAAGCGGTCCGCGTGAGCTAAAGGAGTACGGGAGTATCGTGAAAGACTCAGTGGCCCCTAAGTTGTTGAAAGATGGAGCGGGAGACGGGACTCGAACCCGCGACGTCCAGCTTGGGAAGCTGGCATTCTACCACTGAATTACTCCCGCAGCCCTGCGTTTTCTATCACTTACGACTTTGAGCTTTCACCCTAAACACCATTAAAACACCATTATTGTATCAGCAAACTTTTCTCCAGCTGATTCACGATCACAAGTCTGGTCTCAACTGGCGACTGCGTATAGACGTTTTGGTTCACATCGAGCGTTTGTCCTAGTTGATCGGCGACTAACTTCCGGTCAACGCCCAACTGCTTCATGAGCGAGGAATGCGTACACCGCATCACTTGAAAATTCGTCCATCCCAGGGCGACCCTCTAGCTTCGGCAGCATGTTTCGCCGCCAGCAGTTCTCCTTCGACATCGGCGTCATCTTCTCCGAGGGAAACACCCAACCATCCCTATCTATAGCGACTGCTCGCCACAGATTGATCTCGGTTAGCAATCCCTCCGAAAGAGCCGCACGCCTGATCGAGTTATTCGTCTTCGGCGTATCAATCTGCCGCCGGTAAACCCGTTGCTGGATGTCCGCATAAGTTGCCGTCAGTCTGGGCCAGCTCAAGGCGAAGATCTCTCCTGGCCTCATCCCAGCCAGCAATGCCAGTTTCGCAACGAGGCGTTCCCGTTGTGCGAGAACCTGAAAACAGAGTTGCACCTCCTTTATCGTCAATGCCCGCCACACGGGCTTCTTGGCCTCTCTCGGAACGAACAGAAGTAGCGCGGGATTTCGCTCCACGACTCCTTCAGACATGGCCAGATCAAAGATCTGCTTCAAATCCCATCGCAGGTGAGCCACGATGGAATAAGACAGTCTTTCTGTCTTCGCCTTCACGTCCAAAAAGTCCTGCATATCGTCTCGTCGGAACAAGGACAAATCCCTGAACTGAAACCATCCCACCAGATGCGCTCGAATCCGATTCACATTCGTTTCTTGCGTCGAGTGTTTCCACTTTCGGCTGTAAAACGGGAAATAAACCTTTTCTACGAACTGATCGAACGTTGTTCCATGACTGCGCTCCTTCAGACCCGCGACGATCTTACCAACCGCTTCGCGGGCCTCGCCCTTGCTCATCTCACTTACGAAGCCAAGCACTTTGCTCTTCTTCTTGCCGGCTTCGTGCCAAAGGCCCACCCAACTTCCGCTTTGCTTT
>JASHQT010000349.1 GCA_030039005.1 Bryobacteraceae bacterium | reverse complement strand
GTGGCGCGCACTTCGGTGATTTCGAACTTGGGCTTTTGCTGGGCCAGCAGCGTCATTCCGAAAAGCGTTGGGCCAAGGAGCGCGAGAGCGAATCGCATATGTCGTCTGACTCCAGTCTCGCATTAAACTAGTCAGATGCCAGTTGCGATGGTCACGGGCGCGAGCCGCGGCGTGGGGCGAGGAGTCGCCATCGCGCTCGCCGAAGCGGGATTCGACGTGTTCGCCACCGGGCGCAGCATTGCGACCGCGGACCTGCCTCTCGCCGTCCACCGGATTGTCTGCGATCATCTCGACGACTCGCAAACTCAATCCGCGTTCCAAGAGCTAAAAGCCAATTCCCAAGAGCTGGACATCCTAGTCAACTCCGCCTGGGGCGGGTACGAGCGCATGACGGAAAATGGCCAGTTCAACTGGGCGCTGCCGTTCTGGGAACAGCCGCTGGAGCGCTGGCGCAGCATGCTGGATGCGGGAGTGCGCGCGGCGTTTGTATGCTCGTCGCAGGCGGCGAAGAGCATGGTTCCGCGCCGCGGCGGGCTCATCGTCAACATCAGTTTTTGGGCAGCGCGCAAGTACATGGGCAACACGATGTACGGCGTCGCGAAAGCCGCCACCGACAAAATGTCCGCCGACATGGCCGAGGAGCTGCGCCCGCACGGCGTGACCGCGATCTCGCTGTATCCCGGGCTGGTGCGAACGGAGCTGGTGCTGGCTTCAGGCTGGTTCGATTTATCGAACAGCGAGAGCCCGGAGTTTATCGGGCGGGTGATCGCGGCATTGTGGAAGGATCCGAAGCTGCTCGACCGCTCCGGGCAAGCGCTGGTGGCCGCCGCGGTGGCGCGCGAACTGGGCATCACCGACGTCGATGGGAAACAGCCTGTGCCGCTGACGCTCAATTCCCCATAGTCTTCGCCGATATTTTGAGTATGCCGCTCCGGCGTACCGGCCCCCGGAAAACCCTCATCTGCCGGGTAGCGGCTCTTTGGACCGACGAGGAAGGCACGGTGACGCGGTTGCCGGGTCTGCTAGAGGACCGGTCGCGGCACGGAGTCAATATCTGCGTTTCGGAGCCGATCGCGGTCGGCACCAAGGTGACGATCCGTGGCCGCGTGCGGGAACTGGATGGAGTCGTACGCCACTGCCGATACGCAGCGGGGAAATACTTCATCGGCATCCGGTTAGACCAGGAGGACCCGAACTGGGACCGCTTCGGCGCCGGACTGTAGCGTGGAACTTGGGCCGTTAGATCCGGAAACCCCGCGAGCCAGTTTTGCGTTAATATTCCAGTAGGTCCTGCCATGAGCCGAGCTGTTTTTCTATCCCTGCTGGCCTGCGCCGTGGCGTTCGCGCAAACCGCGAAAAACGATGACGGCGATCAAAATGTAACCTTCCGCAGCGACGTGTCTTTAGTGCGCGTGGATGCCCAGGTGGTCGATTCCAGCAACCGGCCGATTATCCATCTGCATGCGGGCGATTTCGTGCTGCGCCTGAACGGCAAGCAAGTTGCAGTGCAGAATTTCGCGGCCGACAATATGCCCATCGACGTCCTGTTTCTGTTGGACGTGAGCGGCAGCATGCGTCCCCACGTGCAGCGCATCGCCGACGCTTCGGGCGAAGCGCTGAACCAGCTCAATGCGAACGACCGCATGGGGATCATGGTCTTCGACCGTTACACCCGTGTGCGCCTGCCATTCAACAGCAGCAAGCAGGAGGTACAGCGCGCCTTCGACCGGCTGCTGCGCGAGGAGCGCTTCAACGGCGGAACCGACATCACGCGCGCTATGCTGGACGCGGCCGATTACATCGGGCAGCATGGCCGGCGCGATGCACGGCGGGCCATCGTGATCCTGACCGACGACATGACGGAATTCGACCGCGACGACGCTGGGGTGGGTCGCGCGCTGGCTAATGCCAACGCTGTGATGTGCGCGCTGATCGCGCCCGATGCGATGCCGCGCGGGTACGGGCGGCGCGGCGGCGGGTATCCCGGTGGCGGCGGTCTGGGCGGACCGGGCTTGGGCGGGCCGCTCGGTGGGATCATCTTCGGACGCGGGGGCGGGTACCCCGGAGGCGGCGGAGGCGGTGGACAGCAGCAGCACTCGGCGGGAACGTCCGAGATCGCTCGCGATTCGGGCGGCGACAGCATGTCGGTGAACGATGCTTCGGCGCTCGAAGACACGCTCGAACGTCTGCGCCAGCGCTATACGCTGTACTTCAATCTTCCCGAAGGCGTGCACCCCGGCGATGAGGACGACGTACGGGTGGACCTGGCGGCCCAGGCGCGCGCGCGTTTTTCGGATGCCGAGGTGCACTACCGCAGGATGCACATGTCGCCTACCGAGGACGCGCGCGGCAACGATACAGATGACCGGCCGCACCTCACGCGGGCGCGCAGCAGCAGCGGCGATTCAACCTCATCTTCTACTTCCTCATCGGACGCGCTGCCTTCCGGTTCGTCGAGCAGTTCGGACACTCCCACCCCGCATCACCGCGTGGCTGTGAACGAGGACGGCACGCCGATTTCCGGGTCGGGTCCCCAGTAAGTCTTCCGGCTCGCGGTTAAAGAATTCGCCCGGCGGTACGATAACGCAGGTGAAAGGCTTGTCTTGCCGGATCACGCGACGATTGCCGTTATCGCTCCTGTCCAGCCCGCGGATTTCTTTGATCTGTTGTGGCAAGGGGTTTGGGAGGCTACGTTCGATCTTGCTTCGTTCGGCGTGGAAGTGCAGAATCTCACCACTCAAGGCGGGGACGTAGGGGAGCAGCGCGAGGTCCTCCAGACGCTGCTAGACAGCCCGCCGGAGGCCATCGCGCTGTGGCCCGCGCACGCGAGTGCCCTGGACGATCTGATCGACGAACACGCGCTGGCCGGAACGCCGGTGATCGCATTTCTGGGCGATGCCCCGCGGAGCCAGCGCGCGGCGCTGGTAGGGGCCGATGCCCGGCAGTCCGGCGTGTTGGCGGGCGAGGTATTGGTGAAGCTGATGGGCGGGCAGGGACGCGTTCTATCGTTTCCCGGGCCACTCGACGAGTTCCATCTTGCCCAGCGGCACGAGGGTTTCCGGGAGGCGCTGGCGCGCTACCAGGGCCGCATCCAGGAGACGTGCTGCCTCGATGTCCCGGCGCCATTTGACGCCACCTGCGAGTTGCTGCGCCACTACGGGCCGGTGGGCGGATATTATGTCGGGAACGAAGATCTGGTCTCGATCGCCAGCGCGATCGAGGATCTCAACGCAGGCCGTCCGGCGGCGCCCTGCATCGGTTTCAGCAACACCGAGCGGGTGCGGCCGCTACTCGAGCGCGGCGTGGTTTCGGCCGTGATCGACGAAAACCGCTACCAGATTGGATATTTCGCGGTCCAAAAGGCTTACGAAGCCGTGCTGAAGCGCCAGGAGCGGGCGCCCGTGACGGGTGTGCAGATCCCTTCGGCGGTGGTCTTCGCCGCCAATGCCCCGGCGCCGGCCGACTCTCTCGGCAGCGCTTTCGAACTGCTGGTCCGGCAGCGTACCGAAATCCTGGTGTCGTACAAAAGGCGTCTGGAAGACGCCAACGCCAAGCTGCTCGACCTGGCGGTCACGGATCCGCTCACGGGCTTATACAACCGGCGCCGCTTCGACGAAAGCCTGAATCAGGAGGTGGCGCGTGCCCGCCGCTACGGCTCGGTTTCGCTGCTGCTGATCGACCTGGACCGTTTCAAATCGATCAATGACCGGTTTGGCCATCGTACGGGCGACGACGCATTGAAGGCGGTAGCGCATGTGATCCAGTCCTGCTGCCGCGCCACGGACACCTGCGCGCGGCTGGGCGGGGACGAATTCGCCGTGATCCTTCCGCACTCCAGCACTGCCGACGCGGCCTTGGTGCGCAAGCGCATCGAGCAGCGCTTGGCGCAGACTTCCATCCGGACCGCGCAAGGTCCACTCGTGGTCAGCCTCAGCATCGGGCTCGCCACATTGCCGGGCGACGCGGAGACGGCCCAGGAATTTCTGGCCGCCGCAGACGCTTCGATGTATCAAAGCAAGAAAGCCGCGCATTCGCGCGTCGCGCCCGCGGGGCAACCGAGCCCCGTTCCCTAGCAGACCGCCAGCAGCTTGTCCTTCAGCGCGGCCTGCATCTCCGGCGTGAGTTTTTGCCCGTCGTGTGCGACATAAAACACGTCGATGGCGCGATGGCCTTTGGTGTCGATCAGCACGACGTCGATATTGCAAGCGCTCGAAGAGAACACGGTGGCGAGGTTGTAAAGCAACCCCGGGCGATCCTCGGCCGAGATTTCGACCAGCGTGGCGGTATCGCAGGCGTCGGAGTCGAAGTGGACCTGGGGCGGCGCCCCGCGCTTTTTCGGGTCGGCCTGCGCGCTGCCGCGCAACAGGCGCCGCGCGTCGGTCTTGCCGAGCGCCACGCGGCGGATCAAGTCCAGCAGCCGCTCGGCTTCCGGCGGGTTCAATTCGAGCGTGCGCTGGCGATCGGCGAACACAAAGGTATCGAGGATGGTTCCGCGCGCGTTAGAGAAGGCCTCCGCCTTGAGGATGTCCAGCCCGAAGCTGGAAATGGCTCCGGCGAACGACGCGAACAAGGCCGGCATGTCGCGCGCGATCACGGTGAGCCGGTATGCGCCTTCGATGCGATCGAGCTGGACAGAGACGCCGGTGGGGCGGCTCTCTTCATACAGACGGCCGTGCTCTTCCACTTCGGCGGACGAATGGGCGCGCAAATAACGGATCGGGAATCCGGTCAAAAAGCCGGCGCGGCCGGCGACATTCTCGGGAACCTCCTGGATGCGATCGGTTTCCAGTTCGCGGGTGAGCTCGTGCTGGGCGACCTGGTAGGCGCTCCACAACCGCTCCATGCGCCAGGGTGTCATGGCGTCGGAACTTAAAGCGGCCAGGTCGGCGTAGGTCATGACCGTGAGCAGCTTCAGGCGCTCGATGGTTCCCACGTGTTCGGCGAGATGGCGCGCGGTGGCCGGGTCCTCGACGTCGCGCCCGCTCATGACCTCGGCGAGGTCCAACTGGTGCTCAATCAGGAAATCGATCTCGCGCTGCGCCTCGTCGGGCACGCGGATGCGCTCCATGGCCTGGCGGGCGAGCGCCAGTGAACCGCGCATCAGACCGTCGGCGGACGCGCTGCCCACATTGTGAAACAGCAGGGCGAAAATCAGGACGGCGGGATTTTCAACCTCGGAATAGAGTTGGGTGAAGCGCTGCCGCGACGGGTCGGTACCCGCGGCGAGTTCGACAGCCCGCTCCACGGCGATCAGTGCGTGCTCGTCGACGGTGTAGCGCTGCTCGGGTTCGGAATCCACCAGATCCACAGTGGCAGCCCACTCGGGGAACAAGCCGGCCAGCATTCCGGTGCGCTGCAGAGTGCGCAGGGCGAGGGGAGCGCGCGGCAAAGACAGAATGCTTTCGAGCGTGGCCCACAAGGGCCGCGGCGTAGCGCAATAATCGGCAAAAGCCGGGCGCGAAGCCTGCAGGCGGCGCTCGGTCTCGGGCGCGGGCGCGATGCCGTGACGCCCGATGAATTCGAGCAGCCGCAGCACCACCGCTGGGTCGCTCGCCAGTTGCGCGGGATTGCGCAGAAAAATTCGCTCGCGCGATACCGTGAATTCGCTGTTGGAGAGACGCGAGCGCCAGTCGCGAAAACTCGCGGCCAGCGTGCTCTCGGTCCGGTCCGCCGCGTTCAGCGCGCGGCGCGCTTCGTTGAAGATGGGCCAGGCATGCCGGAAGTACTCGCGCATCCATGCGGCCAGCGATCCAGGCGGGTCCGGCTCGGTCAGATTGCGGCTGAAGGGCTGGGCAAGGAAGCGTTCCTGAGCCGCTACATCCAACACGTTGCGGTCGCCCCGGGAATAGTAGTGCAGAAAGCAGCGCAGGGAGGACAGAAACTCGGCGGCTTTGGCCAACTCGTCGCCGCTCTCGGGAGGTTCCACCCCCAGGCGCGCGAGCGATTCGATCAGGTTCCAATCGCGCAGCCCGCCGGGATGCTCCTTGACGTCCGGTTCGCGGTGGTGCAGTGTATTCTGATAGCGGGCGTGGCGCAGCCGCGTGTGTCTGACCAGATGCTGGCTAAGCTGGGAGCCAAACTTTTCCAGGAATGCCGGCCATTTGTTTTCAAAACGCGAATGCAGGGTCTGGTCGCCGGCCAGGTATCGCAGGTTCAGAAGATTGATATTCAGGTCCAGGTTCTGCTCGCGAAATTCCAGGCATTCCGAGATCGTGCGGACGGTGTGGTTGAGGCGCAGTCCGGCATCCCATAACAAACGGACGCATTCGGCCAAAGGCTCCCGCAGCGAGACCCAGGGCGACTCGCTTTCGAGCAGCACCAGAATATCCACCGTGGCATAAGGGAACAACTCGCGCCTGCTGTAACCTCCGGCAGCCAGCATCACCGCGCCCTGCGGCAGAACCGGTTCGATGGTAGCGCGATAAGCGTCCGCGGCGATCGCGTCGATGGCGCGCGTCAGGGCGATCTGAACGCCGGAGGCCCGGCCGGTTCTGAAAAACTCTTCTTCGGCCTGACGCCAGGCGGCGCTGGACTGAAGCCGATGCGCGGAGCGGTCCCGCACATCGTTCAGTGAATCGGCCACCGAGTCCGGTATCGACTCGGGCAATCGTCCCGCCATCGGTTCCATAAGCAAAATTCAGTATGGCGCACGAGACGCGCGCGGAGAGGCCGCATTATGACGCCCATCCAAATTATCTATCGGCACGGATGGCAGGCGGCAAATGGCTGGCGAATGCTGCCGCAAGACACTGACAGGCCTCGCCGCAGGTTGTCCGGCGTAAGGCGTTGTTGGCTCGCGCCGGCGCACTCCTCCGCTAAGTTGGCCTATTTCTTTTCCACAATGTTGTTGCCGAAAATGAACCCGATTTCGGCCACGGCGCGGGGCTGATCGGCATTGACGCCGTTGGGTCCAAAGGCGTAGCCGGGCGTGATGTTGCTCGCGTGCACCCAGGCGAGATCCCCGCGGAAGAAGAATCCACCGTATTGGAACGTGGGCGTCAAGGTGATGGAGGTTCCGGAACTTCCCGGACCGAACATCAAGTTGACGGCATTGGCGGCAGCGCTTCCCGAACTGGTGATGTATTCAAACCGCACTGGCAGCGAGAAACCGTGCTTGAAGGCATAGCTCGCCAGTATCGCGCCGCCGTTGGTGTGGGCGCCCGACAGGATGCCGATGTTCGCATTGGTCGGCACGTCGGTGAATTGATAATACGGCTGGAGGATCCAGGAACCCTTGGTGTAGGTGTAGATCACGTTGTAGATGCTGCCGTCGTTTTGTACCGGCGTCGCGTAGGTCTGAAACTTAGTTTGGCCGTAGTTTCCGCCCGCCACGAACGCAATGGCGTGCGGTCCGTTGGTGTAGGCCAGAGAACCCGAGAGCCAGGTGTAGCGGTTGGAATAGAATCCATCGTTCCAACTGACCGACGCGGTGAATTTGCCCATGGTCTGATTGAGTTGGATCCCGCGATTGACGGCGTTTTCCTGGTTCCACAGCAATCCGCGCTCGATGTTCATGTTTTCAAAGCTGAACGTGTACTCGGCGCCGATCAAAGTGGGCAGCTCACCGATCTCGATGGAGGTGTTCTTGCCGGCCTGCAGCTTCACGAACGCCACCGGCACTGGGCCATAAAGCTCCGAGAGAGTCCTGTCCGTTTGCAGAAACGGAGTGGCGAGCGCCGGCACCGTATACGCGCCGGCCTGCACATAGAACTGGAACCAGCCATCGGTCTTTTGCAGGAAAATCTGGCCGTTGCTCAAGGCCGCCTGCGTGTTGCTGTCGCCGGGCACATGATCGCCCTGCCACATGCCGAATCCCGTGATGATGCCATTGGCGTCGATCTTGCCGAGAGGTCCGGCGTCGAAAACGAGCGGCGGAAGGTTCGACAAGGGTCCGGTGACGGAGGGGGTGCTCAAGGCGGACGGAGCGGCCGGGGCTGGAGCGGCAGCAGCCTGACTGGCTGGAGCGGCGGATTGAGGCGCGGGTGCGGAGGACTGGCCCGCCGGCGGGTCAGCCTGCGCGGGGGCGTTCTGGGCGGCACAAACCGCAGCCAGGCTGAGGCAAAGAGTAACTACACCTAGACTCTTCAAATGCAAGGGTTTCATACACCTCTCCCGAAGTTGAATTGTTTTCTAATCGACCGGCCTAACGGCCGGGCCAGGCACGTCGCGGTGCGCAGGTTAATGGCGGAAATGGAATTAACGATTGCTAGGGGCCTAAAGCCTTACGCTTTCGAAATCGTAATGGGAATCGGAGCGCAATGCCAATAGAAAATTTGGATGCAATCGATTCGCAAGTCTCGGTGCCGTGTCGTTTTATGGATAGCATCCAAAATATCTATTGGCAAATGACGCATCTAGCCAATAGAATGACCCATACCTGTGAGGCACGCAAGCGGTATCTGGAAACCGCGCGCAGCCGAGCACTTATGGCTCCGGCTGCGGGCCGAACGGACTATCTCGCGCCGGCCAGGACTGCCTGGCGCGACTCAAATCCGCGGCGCCTCGAATGGCAGTGGTTAGTTTCTTCTATCGATTCGTATAAGGAATTTCGATTGGACGACGGCTCTCGGAGAGTGTAAGGTCAGTTAAAAAGCTAGTGGCTCCACGTCGAGCGGCACCCCCAAAAAATTAGAAGGGAAAGGTAATAATGGCCGAAAACGACGCACCACAAATGCAAGCCACGTTAGGCTTAACGGGCCTGACAATGAACGCCATGGCGCTGATTGCCCCGGGGGCGTTCCTGTGGTTGACATTCTTAAGCCAGGCGGCGGAAGGCTCGACGGCGCCTTCGATGTGGATCGGAATTGTGTTCGCCACACTGCTGTGCCTGGCGACCGCGGTGTGCTACGCCGAAATGGCGAAGCTATACCCTGGCACTGGCAGCTCCTACTATTTCGCGGAACAGTCGTTCCTCAACCACGAGAAAGCGTGGCCCTACGCTCGTATTTCCAAGTTCATTGTCGGCTGGGGCTCGCACCTGTATTACTGGATCTACCCGGGCGTGATGACGGCCACGATGGGAATCGTGTGTGGTTACCTGGCCGGAATCCTGTGGCCCAACTTCATGAACGCGACCAATCCCGGTCCCATGTTCATGATCGCTATCGCAATCGTATTTTCCTTCGCCGTGGCTTACATCGCCCATCGCGGCGTCAACGGCTCCACGGCGGTGAACATCGCGATCAACATCATTCAGATCAGCGCGCTGATCGTATTTTCCGTGATGGCGATCGGCTACCGCATGAATCATGCGCCGGGGAGCGTGGCTTGGCAGTTCGACCCGCAAACCAGCGAGGCGTACACTTATCAGTTCCTCACGCAGAAACAGACCGTCAACGGGCAATCCACCGACGTGATCGTGCGCGATGCCAACGGCGTGCCCAAGCCCATGCTGGATGCGGCCGGTAAGCCCGTGCCTTACACCATCAGCTATCCCGAGCACGACGACAAGGGTGGCTTTCTGTCGCACCCCACGGCCGGCTCCGTTGTTGGAATCCACAACTTCGGTTGGATGTTCGTGCAGGCTACGGTAGCGATTCTGATCCTGGTGGGCTTCGAATCGGTCACGTCAATGGGCGGCGAGGCGAGGAACGCCAAACGGGACGTCCCCATCGCGGTGATCGTCTCGCTACTGGTACAAGGCTGCTTCTGTTACTTGTTCGAATATTTTGCAGCCAATTACTTCCTGAATAGCGGATATAGCATCCAGAATGCGGCCGGATCGGCGGCGCCCATCGGCGACATGATGGTAGTGGTGGGCGATGCCATCCTGGGACCGGGCAACGGCCGGATCTTCATGCTCTTTGAAGCCTTCACGGTGGTGCTGGCGCTGATCGGCACGACGCTTTCTTGCATGAACACCGGTGCTCGCGTGACCTACGCCATGGGCAAAGACGACGAGCTGTCCGGCCATCTCGGGACGTTGCATCCGGAGAATCTCACTCCGCATCGCGCGATCTGGACGCTGGCGGTGATTTCGGCGATCATCGGCGCCGTGGCCGACATTATGTACTTTGGCGATGCCAGCGCTCCCACCGACGCGGCCATTACCGCGCTGCCGCACGGCTTCTGGTCGAGCTTCGGCTATATCGGTCACGACGCCATGGCGGCACTACCGAATACGTGGACGACCATGACCCTGGCGTCGAACTTCGGCACCTTCCTCCTCTATATGTTGAGCTGCATCGTTTGCATGGTGGCCTACCACAATCATCCGAAGTTCAACTTCCTGAAGCACATGGCCATCCCGATTTTCGGGTTGCTGGCGAACCTGGCTTGCATGGCGTTCTATCTGATCGGTCCGTTCATGGGATACGGCACCAAGATGGAGCCGTTACTGGCCTTGGGAATCGCGGCGGTGTGGGCCATCTACGGCGCCATATACTTCGCGCGCTCCAGCAAGGCCAAGGGACGCACCACGCTGGTGAACAAACGGTTCATGGCGGCGCAATAGCCGCTGGGGCAGGGAATTGTCAGCATCACGAGGTCCGGGCGGGCGCTAGTCGCCCGTCCGTTTTTTTCTATTTGTGATTTTGAACGACCATGAACAATTTGAGGGCTGTGCCTGACGATCGCGGCGCCCGCCGGGAAGCGCCCAGGCTTAGTTCGGCTTTCAGTTCGACTTTGGATGTCGAATTCGCCGCGCGTTCCGACCCGGGACGCCAACGCGAGCACAACGAAGATTACCTCGGCCACGTGGCGCCGGCTTCGCCCGCGCAGGCCCGGTCGCTCGGATGGTTGTTCGTGCTGGCCGACGGCGTCGGCGGGACCGAGAAGGGCGAGGTCGCCTCGCGCGCGGCGGTAGAGCATCTAACCGCAGGATTTCTCCGGGCTCCGGCGTCGGAAGGGCTCAGCGCTCTGCTGATGCGTTTGGCGCAGGAGGCCAATGTACGCATTTACGAAACCGGCCGGGCCCACAGCCCGGGGGGAACGTCCATGGCCACGACGCTGGTGGCGTGCGCCCTTCGCTACGACCGCCTGGTGGTGGCGCATGCGGGCGATTCGCGCTGCTATCTCATCCGGCAGCACCAATGCCGCCTGCTGACGCGCGATCACACCGTCGCGCAGGAACAGGCGCGGATCGGGCTGATCTCGGCCAAGGAAGCGTCGGAGGCCGACACGCGGCACGTCCTGAGCCGGTCACTCGGAAACGACCTGTTTGTCAACATCGAGACCAGCGACATTCAGGTCTATCCGGGGGACGTTCTGCTGTTGTGCTGTGACGGGCTGTATCATTCCGTGGAATCCACCGAGATGGCGGCGGTAGCCGGGCATGGAGGCGATCTGGAACAGGCCGCTCAGCGCCTGGTGGATCTTGCGAACCATCGCGACGGCAGTGATAATATAAGCGTTCAACTAATCCGAGTTCGCGGCGTGGAACGCGTGGGAATGTATCGGGGACGGCCTTATAAGCTTCGCTAAGCGAGGCCGCTCCGGTCGCGCGTTCCCGCGCACCACATGAATCTTCACCCCGGCGAGCAGCTCGACCATTACCGCATCGAAGGGCTCGTCGCCCGCAGCGGCATGGCCTCGATTTTTCGCGCCACCGACATGCGCAACGGGCGCGAGGTGGCCATCAAGATCCCGCATCCGGAAATGGAAGCCGATCCGGTGCTTTTCGACCGGTTCAAGCGCGAGGGGGAGATCGGCGAAAAGCTGGACCATCCCGGCGTCATGAAGGTGCTGCCGGACGGCGATCGCAGCCAGCTCTACATGGTGATGGAGTGGGTGCCGGGACGGCTGCTGCGTCAAATCCTGCACGACCAGGGCAAGAAGCTGCCGGTGGAGCGGGCGATCAAAATCACCATCGGCGTTGCCGACGCGCTGGACTATATTCATCGCAACGGCGTGGTGCATCGCGATTTGAAACCCGAGAACATCATGGTGGATTCCGACGATCGCATTAAGCTGATCGATTTCGGCATCGCGGGCAAGGAAGGCGCGAAACGGCTGACGTTCGCCAAGCTATCGCAGGTGATGGGCACGCCCGATTACATCTCGCCCGAGCAGGTAAAAGGCAAACGCGGAGACGGGCGCAGCGACATTTACGCCCTGGGCGCGATGCTGTACGAAATGCTCACCGGCAAGACACCGTTTCAGGGGCCGAACCCGTTCGCCATCATGAACGACCGGCTCATGAATAATCCCGTGCCGCCGCGCGAGCTGAATCCCGAGATTTCGCCCGAGCTGCAAGAGGTGATTTACCGGGCGCTGGAGCGCGAGCCGCAGAACCGGTACTCGACGGCCAACGAATTCGCCTGGGATTTAGAGCATCTGGACCAGGTGGGCGTGGCGGACCGCGCCGAGCTGCACAACTGGAAGAATCGCAAGACGCCGCTGGCGAAACAGATTTTGTTTTACGTGGCGATGGCGCTTATCCCGGTGGTGATTTTCGGGCTGCTGCTTCTGATCGCGAAGCATTGAAGCGCCAGGCGAGGCGCTGGTTGCAAGCGTCGCGCGGGGCTCCCGCATTCTTTTGACGCCAAGGCGGCAGGTATACTGAAGGAGTTCGTGCAACCCGACCCCAAAGATCTGCGGCGGCATTATGCTTCACTGTCCGACGAGGCGTTGTTGGACATAAACCGCGAGGACCTGACCGCCGTCGCGCAGCGCTGCTATGACGAGGAAGTAGCCAGCCGGCAGATCGCTCCGCCCGGCGATCAAGCAACCGCCCTGGATGATGCCGGGACCGAAGTGGAAGCGGACTGGCTGGAGAGTGCCGCATGCGCGTGTTCGTTCGGGCCGCAGGACACCTCGGACCTGGGGCAAGCCTGTGGAATCCTCGAGACAGCGGATGTCCCCTATCAGGTCAATCCGCGGGACCAGGAGGACTCCCAAGGCCAACGCTACCAGATCCAGGACGTGATGGTCCCCGCGCCGTGGCTACTGCTGGCGCTCAGCGTCCTCGATAAGGAGATGTTCAACGAGCGCCAGGAGGCCGATTGGCGGGCGCACCTCGATGGACTTTCCGACGAGGATTTTGCCGCGATCCGCATCGAGGACCTCACCGCGGGATTGCTGGATCGCGTGGATCGCCTGCAGCGCCTCTACTCGGACGAACTCGCGCGCCGCGGTCTCCAAGAAGACAGCTAGCGTTGCCAGAAATCTTCGTTGTGCGTGAGGAAATCCGGATAAGCGCCCGCGCCGAGCTCGTATAAGTCCAGGCCCTGGCGCTCGCCTTCCACCGCGACGCGCTGCAGGGAGACGCGGTTCAGTAGCCAGTTCAATCCGTAGGTGACCGGCAAAATGAACCCGAGCAGCGTGCCGATGCCGACCACTTGCGCGAGCCACAAGCGCGGCAACTCACCGGGAACGACGGCGCCCAAAAATCCGGCCGCAAGCAGCCCCCACAGGCCGGCGACGGCGTGGACGGACACCGAACCGCCCGGATCGTCGATGCCCAGACGCAATTCCAGCCATTCGACGGAATAAACCACCAGGGCCCCAGCGATCAAGCCGATCATCACGCCCGCGGCGGGACGAACCACGGCGCAGCCCGCGCTCACCGCCGCCAAGCCTCCCACCCATCCGTTGGCGCAGAGCGATGCATCGCTTTTGCCGAAGCGCACGCGTGTGATGACGGCGACGGCCAGCGCCGCCGATCCGGCCGCGAGCATCGTGTTCACCGCGATCAGAACCGCTCGGCTGGCGGGAACGCCGGTGAACAGGATCGCGCCGGCGCTGTTCAAGCCCAGCCATCCGAGCAGTGCGAGAAAACAGCCCAACAAAACCAGTACGGCGTTGTGGCCGGGCAGCGCCGACGGCATGCCCTCGGGGTTGAACTTGCCGCGCCGGGGCCCGAGAATCCAGGTGATGGAGAGCGCGGTCAGTCCGCCGACCACATGAATAACGCCTGTGCCTCCGCTATCGAGAAAGCCGAGCTGCGCGAGCCATCCTCCGCCCCACGCCCAGTGCGCGAACAGCGGGAAGGTCCAGCCGGACAGCAGAACGGTGGAAGCGCAACAGGCGCCCAGACGCCAGCGGTCCGCGCCGCTGCCGAGCGGGATCATGGCTGCGAGTCCCACGCTCAGCAACCCGAACAGCGCGGCGAGCGACGGCCATCCGCCCAACTCCAGGCCGCGCAGGAAGAAGCGTCCGGCGCCGATCCAATTCCAGTCCTGGCCGCCGATGCGCCAGGCGAACGCGGCTTGCCCGGCCGCTCCTTGAAACGCTGCGCCGATCGCAAAATAGGTGACGGCGGCGGTCGAGATCACCGCGAGCGCGCTCAGCATGGAATGCGCGGCATTCCGGAAGCGGCCCAGGCCGGCGTTGATCAGAGCGAGTCCGGCGGCGGCGGCTGGAGTGAGGAGCACCAGAACGAAACAGAGCGCGGAGGAGATTTCCGAGAGCGCCGGTGCGCGGACCGGCGTCACCTGCGTTCCCTGCCGGGAAGCAAGTGCGCGCGGAAGACGAACGCCAGGCCCAGCGCTTCCACACCCAGCGCCACCAGCACGAAACTAGTTTGCGAGGCCGAAGGCGGGAGCAGAGCGACAGCCGCGAGGATGATGATCCATCCGCACAGCAGCAACAGCAAACCCATGAGCTTCATGAAAAATTGGGTTCATTATAGCAATGCAGGCCGGCGGCTGACGTCTGCCTGTCTCCTGAGAACCTCGCGCGTGCCGAAAAAGATGCGGTGCGATCGAGTTGGCTGGAAGATCTGCACGTGGTGGATCAGCGTGCCCCTGCGCGTCACGAAGAACTGTCCGGTCCCGGCCACGAGAGCCAGGACCAAAGTGTACACGTGGAGTTGGATCGCCCAGGAGGCGCTCAGCAGAGGCTGCGGAGTCATTGCGCGCGGCAGCTACTCGAGCTGAATCTCGGCGCTGCGGATGAACTGCTTGCCCGCGCTGTCCACCGCTTTGATCTCCACCTGGTAATCGCCGGGGGTGAGCGAGTCCGTGGGGACCTTGGCGGCCAAAGGAATCGTGGGACTGCCGGGCTGCGTGGGAAGCGGCACACTCATCAGGCCCGTGTCCACCTTCTGCGCGCCGGTCTTCTTATCCAGTACGCGAATGTCAAATGCGACCACAGGCAGCGATGTCGACGTGGCGTTTACCATGAGTGGCTCATAGACTTCCGTGTAGAAGGCCACCAGGTCACCCTTCTTGAATTCATTGGAACCATAGGGCACCATCTGCATTCCGTTGGCAATCAGCGGCACGCGGTCTTCGAGCAACAAGGCGTCCAGTCCAGTGCCCAGATCCGAAGCGCGGTGGGCCTCCTTGCTGAGCGCGAGCGAGCTCATGCTGAATTGTTTCGCATCGTAAGGCTCGATATCGAGCGGCACCTCAACTTTTCCGAAGCTGTCGCCGCCGGAAGAGAAGACCACCTTGAAATTGTATTTTCCCGAGGCGACATCGAATTGATTTTCGTAATGCATCGGGTGTTCCTTGAAGGCCTCCATCTGCTTTTTGTCTTCGAAGTCGATCTTGAGCGCGTCGCTGAAGCGCGCGCCGACGGAGCCGTCCGGAAGATACGCCAGGCCGAGAATGTTGACGACGGCGTGATATTTTCCTTTTTCCTTCTCGAACTTGATTTTGTCAGTGGCGATTTCCATGGCCACATTCACGCGCGCCACGTTGGAAGCGGTGTAGAAATAGGGATCCTGCACGGAGGCGCTGACGTTGCCGGGCTGGGCCGCGGCGGCGCGCACTTCCAGGCTTTTTTCGTCTGAGTTGCCGGCCAATTCATCCTGCGGCTTGGAGTTGCAATATCCGGTACGGAAGCGGACTTCGGTTCCGCCGCGCTCCACCTTCACCTTCAGCGTGTGGCAACTACCCTCCGGGGAGTCGGGCGGCGTGTAGCCGAGAAGATAAAATTCGTCCTGTTCCTTGCCGATCTTATCCATGCCGCCAATCAGATCGTTGGTGTCATGAATCACGAAGCCTCCGGTGCCTTCCGCCAGCATGAACATGATGTTCTGGTTGGGAACCGGGCTATCGGGAAGCTTAGGAATGATCATGCGTGATTGCGTGTTTGGATTCGCCCAGGGCGAATTCGTTCCGTAGGGATTCATGCCGGGGGCGCCGGCGTTTCCACCCGTGCCGGGACCCGAGACCGGGCCACCACGCCCGCCGCCCGAGGTGCCTCCGCCGGTTGTGCCACCGCCGGACGTGCCGCCAGGCGCCCCGCCGCCCGAATGTCCACCCCCACCCGAACTCCCGCCACCGCCGCCACTGCTCCCTCCGCCGCCGTGCTGGGGCATGAAGAAGGCCATGCCGCCGGGAACATACGACGCGAGAACGAAGTGCGCGCCGGAACTAAGCGCGTCCGGTGAACTCAGCCGCGCAACGGGCGTTCCGCCGGCGACGAGCCCGCGCACATCGATGGGATAAATGGCGACGTTTGACTTGTTGCACGCGCTGATGGTGGCCGTGGCTTCCGAAATAATCTCGGAACTGAGGGGAAACCCGCCTGTGATCAGAATCACGGTCTTGCGGCCGGGAACCGCGGCCAGGCCCTTGGCCAGATCGCGCAGGGCATAGAGCACGTCCCGGGCGCCGAATCCCCCCATGGCCGAACTGAGCTGCGCGGCCCCGGCGCCCGACGCCGGTCCGATATCGGAGAACTTGACGCCTTTCACGATGTTCTTGAGCCGCTGGGTATCGTCGGTGAAGTTCTGCGCGATTTGCAGGGAGCCGCCGAAATTGACGATCGCCATCATGCGATTGGGCCCGCCGTTGGAATCGATGAACTTAGTGGCGGCGTCGCGGGCCAGCGCCTGGTGGCCGAAATCCATGGTGGAGTTATCAAAGAACAGCACCAGATAATGTTTCTGGGCATTGTTCGCCGCGGCGGCGCCGGCTTCGAAGGAAAAGCTCGTGACTTTCTGTTCTTTGTTGTCTTCCCAAACCTTGAAGTCCTTGGCCTCGAGATCGCGGATGTAGTTTCCTTTTTTGTCCGTGACCACGGCGTCCACCAGAACCAGCTTGGTTTCGGTGCGGATCACGGCGCCGGAATCAGCCGGGGCTTGAGCGCGCGCCGCCGGAAATGCGGCGGCCATGCCGAAAAGAACTACCAAACATTTGGTGCGTGAAACGTTCATCTTGCCTCCTCCACCTGTCTCCTATTTCAGGGAATCTCGACGACGCCGTTGCGCGCCGCCATGGTCTGGCCTTCGGAATCGCGAACTACCAGCCGGACGACATAACTTCCCGGCGCCACGTCTAAGTTAGTTCTGACGGTAATGCCCGAATTGAGCAGTTTTTCGAGCGTCGAATCGAGCAGACGCAACTCCAGCGTCTTCTGCATGCCCGTAATGTAATTCCCGTTGCGGTCGAACACGCCGGAAACGATCAGCAAATTGTCGTTGTTGCGCCCGTCCGCTTTTCGGAAGCGCAGGTTGCGGATGTTCACGCGCGCGAGCACGGCGATTTTTGCCGCCTCATCGCTCAGCCTGAAGAATTGCATGTGTAAATCGATGGGAATATCCTGCAATTCGTCGCGGGAAAACATCGCTTCCTGGATCTCGCGCTTGGCGTCCTCCTCGGGATTCGGCTCGTGGCGCGGCGCGTAATAGCCTCGCCGCGCTTGCACATCTAGTCCGCGGGCGCTCACCAGCTTGACCTTGAGCGCGTGGTAGGCTCCATCGTATTTCAGATCTTGCGGAGAAAATCCCAGCAAATACGTGAACTCGGGGGGCGCGGCGATCAGGCCGAAGCCTTCCTTCAAGCCGTTGTCGTTGTGAAAATAGCGGCCTCCGGTGGCGTCGGCGAGTTCTTCGAGGATGCCTTCTTCAGCCAGTGCGCTTTGCTGCTGATATTGCTGCGTCGCGTTCAGCGCCTGCGGGCCGCCGGCGGGAGCAGGCGTGCTGGCGTCGCCCCCGGGGACGAGCACATACAGGCCGCGGGCATTCAGACTGCTGATGCGCACGTTGGCGCGTATGGCTCGATCGAAGATTTGCGACTCTTCCCAGCGCAGATCCTCGGCGAAGAAAAACCCGCCCGAGACGAAGATGAGCGTTCGTCCTCCGGGCGCCGCGGCGAGACGGCGGATGGCGTTCTCGATCGTGACAAAGGCCAGACGTGTGTCGCGCTCGCCTTTCTCGATGATTTGCTGCGCCGTGGATTGGGCGGCCTGTGTCGCCTCCTGAATGGCCTCTTGGATGGCTTGCGGGCTATTGTTAGCGGGCGCCGGCGTACAGTTGCCCATCGTCATGTTGACCGCGGCCTGCAGCGCCGTCTGATCGTGCTTGTTAGCGATCAGATCGGCCCAATAGTAACTGATATCAGGGCATTGCAAACCGGGACCGCTGAGAGTGGGACGCGCCATTAGGCGCATGAGGGCTTCGTGCAGCTTCGAACGGTCGTCAGTGAAATCGACATTGCCCTGGCCGGAAGTGGTCAGGATAGCCGCGCGTGTCGTGGCGTCCAAATTTTCGGCCAAATGACGGTCGGCGGCATTGCGCGCCACCATGAGATCGGCGTTGGTGGTATGAACATCATCGAACATGTAAGCGACGAAACGTTGTGCGATAGGCGTCGCGGGCTTTTGCGGAGCAGCGCCGGCCGAATCACCGGGCGCCTCGCCGGTCGCCACCTCCGCCGGAACCACGGATTCGCCGGCTTTCTCGATGGAGAACCGCGCGATCACCTGCGGCTTGCCTTTATCGAAAAGCTGAAAATCGTCTTTCTGGAGCGTGCCGATGGCTTTACCCTTGGAATCGCGCACCACCACGGGAACCATCACCAGGTTCACTTTCGTGGTGAAGGTGGCGGGCGCATCGTGGGAGGTTAATTCCGCGGCGTTTGGCGCGGGCGGGGATGGCGTTTGCGCCAACAGGCGACATGCGGCGGCGAGACCCAATAGCAGCAGACTCGGGCGTGCGGCTCGCACTCGCATTTGCGGGGGGCGGACTCCTCTACTGGGGGACAATTTTACTGCATTTCCGGGCCGCGATGTGCTACCGTCGCCGTAATATCAATGTCACGCATTGGGTCTATTCTTTTGGTCTGGATCATGGCGGGCGGAATGATGAGGGCCCAGCCGCCCGCCGAGATGGTCGACCGATTCTTTGACGGCGTCTATTTCAAGTTCAATCCTACCCAGGGAACGTCGGCCGGTTTTCATCAATATGATGCGCAACTGGAAGACTATTCCAAAGCGGCCATCGCTGCGCGCGTCAAAGCGCTGAGGCGGGCCGAACGCGAGTTCGCGGCGCTGCCCGAGGATCCCGATCGCGACCTGATTCTGAACTCCATCCGCGCAGCGCTGCTCGATCTGGGGGACGTGCGGACTTGGGAGAAGAATCCGGACATGTATTCGAGCGGTGTGACGAATAGCATCTTCGTGATCATGAGCCGCAACTTCGCACCTGCCGCCGAGCGGTTGCAGTCGGTGATCGCGCGCGAGCGGCAGTTCGGGGCTGTTTTTGAATCCGCCCAGACGAACCTCAAAAATCCGCCTCGCATCTATACACAGGTCGCTATTGAGCAACTGCCAGGCATTGTCAGCTTTTTTCAAAACGACGTTCCCGCTGCGTTTAAACAGGTCACTGACCCGAAGCTACTGGAAGACTTCAAACAGTCCAACGAGAGGGCTATCGAAATTCTAAGGCGCTACCAGGACTTTCTCGAAAAGGACCTTCTGCCGCGCTCGCACGGCGACTTTCGACTGGGCGCCGCACGCTTTCGCAAGAAACTGCTGTATGAGGAAATGGTGGACCTGCCGCTGGACAAGCTCCTGGAAATCGGGATGGCCGATCTGCGCCAGAACCAGCGCGCCTTTGCGGAGACCGCAGCGAAAATCGATTCGAGCAAAACGCCGCAGCAAATCCTCGTCGAGGCCACGCACGATCATCCGGCGCCCGATCATCTGCTCCAATCGTTCCGCGACCTCTTGGGCGGCTTGAAGGACTACATCGCCGCGCACCACATCATAACCATCCCTTCGCCAGTGCTGCCCATCGTGGAAGAATCGCCACCTTTCATGCGCGCTCTTAGCATCGCTTCGATGGACACGCCCGGTCCTTATGAAAAGGTAGCCAAAGAAGCCTTCTTCAATGTGACTTTGCCCGAGCCCGCCTGGACTCCGCAGCACGTGGAAGACTACATGGAAGCTTTTGGCCGCGGCAACAACGTCGGCACGGCGGTGCACGAAGCCTACCCGGGCCACTATGTTCAATTTCTGTGGTTGCAAACCATCCCCTCGAAAGTCCGCAAGCTGCTGGGGGCCAACTCGAATGCCGAAGGCTGGGCGCATTATTGCGAGCAGATGATGCAAGACGAGGGTTATGGGAACGGCGATCTCAGGCTTCGGCTCGGCCAATTGCAGGACGCGCTGCTGCGCGATGCCCGCTATGTTGTCGGCATCGAAATGCACACCGGCAAGATGACCTACCAACAGGGCATGGATTTCTTCGTCAAGGAAGGCTACCAGACGCACGCCATTGGCGAGGTCGAAACCAAGCGCGGCACGAGCGATCCAACCTATCTTTATTACACGCTCGGCAAACTGGAAATCCTGAAGCTGCGCGAGGACTTCAAAAAGATGCGGGGCAGCGCTTTCACTCTGGAGGAATTTCACGACCGGTTTATGCGCGAAGGCTGGCCGCCCATCAAGATCGTGCGCAAGGCGATGCTGGGAGACGATTCGCCGGTGTTGTGAGCACGGTCAGTCGAAGCGCGGCAACAGCTCCACATCTTCCTTAGGCACCGGCTCCAGCGGAAAGCCGGCCCGGCGCCAGGCCCGCAGACCGCCCGAGATCACGTACGCGTCAAACCCTTTTTGCCGCAGGATATGCGCCACACGGGCGCTGGTGGCTTCGCCCAGTCAAGTGCAATACAGATAGATGGGTGTGTCCTTGGGGAGGGTTTCGACGAACGCGTCCAGATTATTCGGTTCAATGCGGATGGAGCCGCGGACGCGCTGCTCGCCTTCGTCATAATAACCGTGGCTACGCACGTCGGCGATGATGACGTCCGGCGCGCCTTTGACTTTCATGCGCGCTGCCACGTCGGCGGCCGAAACGCGGCGCACGAAACGATTCATCCGGTGCCGGCTGTAGAGCCAGGCGCGATAGCAGACGAATGCCAAAAGGCCCGTCATGATCACCCACGCCACCGCACGGCTGAAGGCCTGCAAGTCGTGAGCGATCAGGCGGAAAGCATCGCGAAACAGGTAGCCCAGCCCGCCATAAGCCAGCGCATAGAGCAGGACGCCGCCTAAATCGAAGCGGAAGAACTGCGACGCGCGCATGCGCATGCTTCCCGCCAAGGGCGGCGACATGGTGTTGACGCCGGGAAGAAATTTGGCGAAGAGCAGCGTGGTGCGGCCGCGCTTATAAAACCAGCGCGCCGAGCGCAGAATGCACACCTCCGGGCTCAGCGATAGGCCGCATAGAAATCCAAGCAGCGCCCAGCCCGAATAACGTCCGGTGAAGTAAAGAGCGGTGTCACCCACCAGCATGGCGGCGATCGCGACACCGAACGCGAGCGCCGGGTGGATCACGCCCGCCGCCGACGCGGCCCCCGCGGCCAGCAACGCCAGTGCCCCGGGGATGGGCAGGCCGATGGCTTCGAGCAGCAGCGCGGCGAACAGGCTGGAATATCCGTACTTCGCGATGAGGCCGAGGACATCGGGCATGTGTTTTCATTATGAACTGAGCCGCGCATGCCTTCGTCATAACGGTTACGCGTTTTCCGAAGCCCCTCGGGACCGGGTCCAACAGTGAGGAGTCAAGATCCTATGCCAAACGATCTGCACGGAAAACGAATCGCGATCCTGGCCACCAACGGCGTCGAACAAGTGGAGATGACGGAGCCGCGCAAGGCGCTGGAGGAGGCAGGAGCGACAACAGAGCTGGTTTCCCCGGCCAAAGGCAAGCTGCAAGCGTGGCAGCACATGGAGAAGGGCGATCAGTTCCCGGTGGATGTTCCGCTCGACGCCGCCGATCCCAACCGTTACGATGGGCTGCTGTTGCCGGGCGGAATGGCGAATCCCGATCAGCTTCGCATGCTGCCGCGCGCGGTGGAGTTTGTGCGAAGCTTTTTCGATCGCGGCAAGCCCGTCGCGGCGATCTGCCATGCCCCGTGGACGCTGGTGGAGGCGGACGTGGTTCGCGGCCGCACCCTTACTTCGTGGCCCTCGCTCAAAACCGATCTGAAAAACGCGGGCGCGAGGTGGGTGGACCGCGAGGTGGTGCAGGACGATCGTCTGGTGACCAGCCGCAAGCCGGACGACCTTCCCGCCTTCAACCGAAAGATCCTGGATCTGTTCAGCGGGGCGGCCCAGCACGAACGCGAGCCGCAACCGGTGGGCCCGGCGCGGTCGAGCAATCGGTCATCCTAGGACAAAACTGGCTAGGACAAAACCGGGCTAGGAAGAAAACCGGGTTAGGAAGAAGGTCGAATTTTGGCCAGCAGCGCGTCCGCGTCTTTCGCGAGCGGTCCGTGCTGCGCGATCACGGCTTCGAGTTGCTCCTGCGCGCGCCGGATATCGTGCTCGGCGATGAAGCCTTTGGCGAGATAGAATCGCGCGCGCGCCGTATAGGGTGAGTCAGCGGCCGTGAGATCGCGCAATTCCTGTATGCCGGCGATACGGCTGTGCGAGAGTAAGAGCGATATTCCGAGATAGAATTTCGCGGGCACGAATTCCGGATGGGCCTCGGTGACGGTGAGCAGAGCGGACGCCGCGTCGGGATAGTCTTGTTTCTGGTAAAGCGCCATCGCGGCGTCGAACCCTTTGGGCGCGCCGCGCGCGGGCGTGTACGCCGGCGCCTGAAATTGCGCCAGCAATACGTATTCTTCGTCGGAAAGCGAGTTTGCGTCGACGGTGGCCGGCCGCGGTCCTGCAACGCGCCCGACGCCGGGCTCGTCCTTGGAAGTCCATACCAGCCATCCGAATACCGCCATGGCCACGAGCATGGTGAAGGCGGTGAAGCCGTAGATGTAGATCCAAAATCGATTTTCCGGTTTGATTGCCAAAATGCGACTTTCGAGATACAGCGGGTTACCTTTCAGCATAGCAAGCGCCGGCACACTCGATACCAGCGGCTGATCGCGAAGCAGTGAA
>JASHQT010000348.1 GCA_030039005.1 Bryobacteraceae bacterium | reverse complement strand
TGTCCCCCGGGTTGCGTTACCTGCTGATCGCGAACCCCTACGGTCCGTTCAAGGATCCGTATGAAGAATCTCCATACGCTCCAACCTCACAAACACTCGAAATCAAACCCGAAGACCCCCACCTAAGAAATGTTGACCTTACCGTCCGCCGCCTCCCCGAGCGATCCTTTCGCGCCCGGGCGCTTTCCATAAGCGGTCAGCCGATCGAGGGTGCCTCCATCTTCATGGCGTATGAGCACACCAAAGTATGGAACGACGTCGCCAACTCGCCCCAGCGTTGGGAAACAGACCGCGGCGGGCTGGTGACGATTCACGTCTTCGGCGATGTTCGGATTCGCGTCCTGGCGCGACTCGTTGACAATCTTAAGACACCGCCATATTTTGCATTCCGAGACAGCCGGGAAGTGGAACTGGAAAGTGTCAAACTGCCGAAAAGCCTCGACCTCGTCATTCCCTCTTCGCGGACACGCGCGGCCCGATAGGTCGCAGTGCGGACCATGCTAAGCTTCCCCCCAGAGTCCCAATTTCCAGTAGTCGCAAGGAGAAAATATGAAATCGATTTCCGTGCTTTTGGCATCCCTGACGCTCACTGCGGTGCTTTCCGCCCAGCCGCCCGGGTTCAATCCCCCCAAAACCAATCTCAAAGTCGGCGACATGGCGCCCGACTTCACCCTTCCCGACACAGACAACAAGCCCGTCAAGTTGTCCGATTTCCGCGGCAAGAAGACCGTAGTGTTGGCCTTCTTCGTGGCCGCCTTCACCGCCGGTTGAACCACCGAGCTCAACGCGTACCAGTCTGGTATCGCAAAGTTTGAAGCTAATGGCGCGCAAATCCTGGCCATTAGCACCGATTTCACGCCAACTCTCGCGCACTGGAAAAAGGAACTCAACGTCAGCTACCCCGTCCTGAGCGATCACATGCGCAATGTTTCCGAGGAGTACGGGATTCTCATCAAGAATCTTGGCGTCGCCAACCGCGCAACGTTCGTCGTGGACAAAGACGGCAAAATCGCCAGCATCGAAGAAGGCAGAGTGGCGATCGACCCCACCGGCGCCGATACGGCCTGTAGCCGCCTGGCGCACAAAAGCCAATAGAAGCTGTCCAGCAGGGGACGGAACGAAGCTCGGGATTATCGCTCGATCCCGAGCTTCTTCATCTTCGATTGCAGCGTAGTGCGCTTCATCCCCAGGCGCACCGCCGCTCCACCCGGCCCGCCCACTACGCCCCCGGCCTGTTCCAGCACCCGGCGGATGTGGTCGCGCTCGGCGTCCTCCAGCGTCACCGGCGACCCGGATTCCCGCGCCGGCCGTAACTCCGCGAGCGGAATTTCCAGGCTCGCGCCGCGCGTCAAAATCACCGCCCGCTCGATCAGATTCTCCAGCTCCCGCACGTTCCCCGGCCAGGCGTAAGCCACCAGCGCTTCCATGGTTTCGGCCGGAATGCGCTCCACGCGCTTATTCATGCGCCGCGCGAATTTCTGCGTGAAATAGCGGACCAGCTTCGGAATATCGGCCGTGCGCTCGCGCAGCGCGGGCAGCGACAGCGGAAAAACGCTCAGCCGGTAATACAGATCGCTGCGGAACTCGTGATCGGCGATCATTTGCGCCAGATCCCGATTGGTGGCCGCCACCAGCCGCACGTCCACTTTGATGGTCCGCACGCCGCCCAGCCGCTCGAACTCATGCTCCTGCAGCGCGCGCAGCAGTTTCGGCTGCAGCTCCAGCGGAATGTCGCCTACTTCATCCAGGAACAGCGTGCCATGGTTAGCCAGCTCAAAGCGGCCCACCTTCTGCGCGATCGCGCCGGTAAAGGCGCCTTTTTCGTGGCCGAACAGCTCGCTTTCGAGCAAACCCGTCGGGATCGCCGCGCAGTTGAGCTTCACGAACGTTCGTTCGCGGCGCCCGCTTAGGTCATGAATCGCGCGCGCGATCAACTCCTTGCCCGTCCCGGTCTCGCCCAGGATCAGCACCGACGCGTCAGTGGGCGCAACCGTCGCCAATTGGTCCAGGACTTTGCGAAATGCCGGATCGTCCCCGATGATCTCGCCGAAATTCTGCTCCGTGCGGATTTCATCTTCCAAGTACAGCTTTTCTTCCGCGAGCTTGTCTTTGAGCTCCGCGATCTGCTGGAAAGCGGTCGCGTTTTCGATCGCAATCGCGGCTTGCGCGCCCACCTGGGTCAGGAAATCGACATCGGCCGGCGCGAACGCGTTCTCTTTCATGCTGCCGACGTTCAACGTTCCGAGCACTCCCTTGCGCGTGATCAACGGAATGCAACAAAACGATTGCAGGCCGGAACCCACCAGGCGTTGTGCCACCGTGGAAGTGAATTGCATTAGTTCTTGGGCGTTCAGAACAAAGGGACGCCGGGTCTCGACGGCCCGCCCCGCGGGCGTCTCATCGAGCGCGGCGGTCGCTCCCTGCGGGATGATTTCGGGGTTGCCCTCGAACACCAACGCGTAGCTTCTCAGGCGCTGGCCGCCGGGCTCCACGAGCGCCAGGCTCGAGTAATCGCTCGGCGTCACGCGCCGCAGACAGGCGGTGATGCTCGGAAACAGCTCGCGCACGTCCAGCTCCGAAACCAGGACGTTGGTAATTTCGAGCAGCACTTGCAGCCGGTCCCGCTCGCGCGCCAGTTGCCGCTGATACCTTTCGGCGTTCTCGAAATTTAATGTGTTGTCGACCGCCACGGCCACCTGGGCGGAAACCTGGCGCATGAAGTCGAGCTCCGATTCCAGCGGCTCGCCGGAGATGAACCCGAACATCAGCGCGCCCAGCCGGTGCTGTGCCGTGGTCAGCGGCAGCCAGGAAGAACTGACTACGCGGTTGCGCTTCAGCACCTCCATGATTTTCGGCCAGCGCGCCTCCCGGTTCACATCCGGGATCACCAGCGGCTCCTGATGGACATACACCCACCCGGACGGCGATTCCTCGGGAGGAAATTCCATCTCGGGGACATGGGGTTCCACGTCCATCGCGGTCTCCAGAATATGGAGGCGCATCGTGTTCGTCGACGCGTCGTACAGAACCAGGTTTAGAAAATCGAAGGGAACGATGGCGCGCAACTGCACGGCCAGCTCGCGAAACAGCGCGGCCAGGTCGCGATGCTGCAGGATGGTCTGCGAAACGTCGAGGAGCGATTGGTGGTGGGGGACGGTTCGCGGCGCGGCGGCAATTCCCTCGCCATCCCTGCCGGAGGGTTTCTCAACTCCGGGCTCCGCGACTCCGCTTTGTTCGGAGCTCGCGAGCATGTGATGAGCCTACGTTCCAGTATACCCATCCCGCCGGCCGCCCCGCCTCGAAACGTCCGCGTCCAGCCGCGGGGCCTTAGAATAGGTCGCCGATTTCCTTGGCCACGCCACGCGCTTCCAAATGGATCAGCCCGGCGTTGGCGCCCATGGGTCCAATCACCGCCAGGACCGCCTTAGGGCCCGCCGAATATACAAACAAAGCGCCGTCGTCTCCGCGGATACTGACCTCGGAAAGCCCTCCGGTGGCCATGCTTTCACTGATGCGCCGCCCCAGGCTTGAAGCGGCCGCCGCCATCGCCGCTACCCGATTCGGATCCGTGCCGTTAGAAAGCGAGTGCGCCACCGGCAGCCCCTCGGTGGAGGCCAGTAGCACACCCTTCAGCTCCGGAATCGAGCTGCGGAGCGTCTCCAGATGATTTTTCAAAGCTTCGTGTTTCACCATATTCGTCTCCTGACGAGCGCCACGTCTGCGTGGAAGGCAAGCGCACTCCGCGCTGATAGTAATATCGTCCTGATAGGGCCTCAACTTTAGCCCGCTCGACCGATAAACACATTACTTTGCCGGTTCCTTCCCGCACCCCCAGCCGGCCCCCTTCTCAGTCCGCTAAATCCCATCCCTGCAACCCCCAGTCGGTAGCAAGTGCTCCGGCATTTACCCAAAGTAGTAAGGCGAGTACCTGAGAAAGTCTGGATAAGTGCTTTACCGTATAGAAACACCCTCGACAGCTATTCACGAATCGCCTAGAAGAGCCGATTACACGCACATGCGTTGCCTGTACTGCGGCAAGGAGCTGGCGCTGCTGAAAAGACTAACCGGGGGCGGCGAGTTTTGCTCCGAAGCCCACAAGCAAAGCTACCAGGAAGAATACAATCGGCTGGCCCTGAGCCGCCTGCTCCAGGCTCAGAAGAAGAAGGGACAACAGGCCAATTCTCAAGGTCAGAACGCGGAGCCGCCGGCAACCGCGGTGGCCGTCGCGGAATCGGCGCCGGAGCTTTCATCGGAGAGCCCGGCTGCCGATGCCGAATTGGAACAACCCGCGGCACAAGCTTTGCCGCTCGAAATCGAGCCAGAACCGGTGCCGGAAGCTGCTCCGGCCCTGGCCGCTGAACCTAACGAAGCTGAGCCGGCCGCACTCGCGGAGCTGGAGCAGATGGACCCAGCCAGCTTTCTGCTGGAATGCCCTGCGGCTACCGCCTCTACCGAACCGCAGCCTTACCAAGAGCCTCAGGCGGAGCTTGCGCTGTCGCCGGCTCTGTTGAAATGGCAGCCCGAGAACCCTGGCAGCTTGGAACTTTCCGAGGCCAACTTGCAGGCTCTTGACGCCGCGCTGAATGCCTGTTCCATTGAGGACCGCACACCCTCGGCGGATTTGTCGGCCCAGGCGTGGCCCAGCGCGCAGCCCCATCGCATGGTCTCATCGCTGCCAAGCGGGAACAGAGCGGCGGACAACCGGCTCGGCTCTGGCGGTGCGATCGCCGTACCGATCGCGCCGTTGGCCGCCGATCCCGCTTCCGATCAGACGCTTGTTCTTCCCCTGGCATTCGAGGGCGCCGTTCTCGTCAGCAGTTCCGAATTCCTCGACCTTTCACCAGCCTCGATCGACTTTCCCACCGCAGACGCCGATGTCGTGGTGCCGCAATACAGTCACGACCGCAGGCAGGATTCCCCCGTCGAAGACACCACGCCTAGATCGTCGCTTGAAGCCCTCTCTCGCCTGCACCACGAAATGATCGAGGAGCGGGAGGTGCAGGCGCAGGCTTTGCCGGAAAGTGTCCCGCCGGAAGATGTCCAGCCCGAACAATCAGCGCCGGTCGAAAGCGTGGCCGCTGCACCCGAGGTCTCCGCCGCGCCGCCAGAGGACTCCGCGGCCCACGAACAGAGAGACCAACCCGCAACCATCGATATTGTGGCGGACCATGTTGTGGCGGACGCCCCGGAGCCTGCCGAGCAGGATTCCAGGCCCACTTTCGCCACGGAGATCCTCGAGATCTCTCTGCGGATCTTCCCGCCATCCAAAGGGACGGCGCGCGCGGGCGAACTGTTGCCGGTTCCAACGGCGCCCTTATTGCCGCACTTGAAAGCGCTGCCTTTGCGGCCCAAAATCGCGCTGGCAAGAGGATATACTCCGGGGGCCCCCGCCGGCGCCGAAACCCCGGCAACTCCTGCCGCCCCACTCCGCAAGCCCGCGCCGCGTCCTCCAGCAAAGCCGTCCGCTCCGCTAGCCAAACCGGGCCAATCGGTGGCGGCCAAATCGCCTTCTGTAAGGGAATCGGCCAAGCCGGCTGCCCCGCCTGCGCCGCCCTCCCCACCGGCAGCGGTCGCCAAGGCCGAGGCCCCGTCCATCGACAAAGCCCCGCCCGCGCAGCCCGCACCCGCAAGCCAGGAAATCAAAGCTCCGCAAGCCAAGGCTTCGGAAGCCAAAATCCCGGAAGTCAAAGTCCTGGAAGTCAAAGTCCCGGAAGTCAAAAAGACCGAGCCGCTCCGCTACACCACGGAGCCCGCCAAGCCCGCTACGCAAATTAAACCCGAGCCAAGCAAGCGTGAGTCAAGCAAACCGGATGCCAGCAAATCTGAAACCAGCAAACCTGACCCTGCCAAATCCGAATCGCAGAGGTCCCCGTATGTCAGACCGGAACCTCCCCGGCGCGAGGCCGCTAGATCGGAATCCGGCAAAGAAGATGTGCCCAGTTTTGGCATCGGCCCAGCCAATATCGCCTGGTATGGTTCGCTGAAGGTCAAGCTGGGCATTGCGATCTTGCTGCTGTTGATCGCTTGCGTCTATTTTCTGGGTTGGGGCGGCGGCAAATCGCACCGGCCGGCGAGCTCCACTGCGGCGTCCGGCGACGGCTCGGGCCCTAGCATCATGCTGGGCGAAGGCGGCTGGGTGGAAGGCTGGGGCGGAGATCCGTCGGGACTGCGCGTGGGACGACAGATCACCATTTACCGGCCGTCGCTGAAGCTCTCCGACTACAGGATCGAGTTTCAGGCCACCATCGACGTGAAAAGCATCGGCTGGGTGTTCCGCGCCGCGGATCCGGAGAACTATTACGCGATGAAAATCGCCACGGTCTCCTCGGCCCTGCCCCTCAAGGTCGCACTTTTCAAGTACTTGGTGTCGGATGGAAGGCAGACCCAGGTAGGCCGCGTGCCCATCGACTTGACCGTCCACCCGGAAACGACGTTCAACATTCGCGAAGACGTGCGCGGCCCGCACTTTACCACGTATATCCAGGGGCAGCAGATAGATAGTTGGACGGATGACCAGTTGAAGGTGGGCGGCGTCGGGTTTCTGAATGAACGGGAGGAGCGCGGGAAGGTGAGTTCGGTTTCGATCCGTTACCTCACCGGCGGCAAATAGACGCGAGGCGTCAACGAGAGAGAGAAGAAAGTTTCCATGGAACAGACAAACGATCAATGGCTATGGTTTGTGGACAACGATCTGGTGGAGGCGTTGGCGCGCACCGACGCTCTCGAACCGGCCAGCGAAAAGCGCCCCGTGCAGTCGGCGGTCCTGGCCAAAGCATTGGCTCTCAACATGGAAGGTAAAACCGAGCCGGCCTTGCACCTGATCCAGGAGGCGATCGACGGCGGCGACAACCTGCCTGAACTCGCTTGGACCAAGGCTCATCTCGAGTTCCAACTTGGCCGTTTCGAGAACGCCCTCGCTGACTACGCCAAGGTCCTCGAAGGGCAGCCCAACCACAAGGCCGCCACCTACAACTCAGCCCTGTGTCTGGAGAAGTTGGGACGCTTCGAGGAGTCCGCGGAGGCCTTCCGCAAAGCGGCTGAACTCGACCCCAAACTCGCCGAGGCGCGCATTGGCGCGGGAGTATCCGAGCTGCACTGCAATCGCGCCGAAAACGCGCTCGCTGCGTTTGAAGAGTTCCTGCGCGCCCAGCCCGACAATCCCCGAGCGCTCTACGGCAAAGCCATTGCGCAGCATCTTCTCGGCCGCGGCGATGAGGCGATGGACCTGTACGAGAAACTGTTCTCCGCCAACCCCACCGACGCCGAGCTGGTAACCAACATGATTCGCCTGGCTCTGGCGCGCGGAGAACACGACAAGGCGCGCAACTGTTCCGAGAAGCTGTTGCGCTTGCGCCCGAACGCGCAGGCCGGCCTCTCCGGGATGGTTGCCGCGGCCATGGCGCGTGGCGAATACAAGTCCGCCGCTCAGCTCGGCGCGCAACTGGTGAAGAGCGCTCCGGATTCGTTCGAAGCCTGGTACAACCTCGGCGTAGCCTACCAAAAGACCAATCGCCTGGAGCAAGCTGGCCAGGCCTACACCGAAGCTTTAAAGCTGAAACCGGACAGCGCCCTCGCCTATGCCAGCCTGGGTGTGACGTTGCAGGAGCGGGGGGACCAGCCCGAAGCGCGCAAAGCTTACGAGCGCGCGCTGCAACTCGAGCCCGAGAACGCCGCCGCATTGTGGAACGTGGCCATCGTCCAGGAACGCCTGGGCAATTCGTCCGAGAGCGAGAAATGCCTGGAGAAGCTCGTGGAAGTGGATCCGGAACGCGAGGAGGCCTGGTTCCGGTTGGGCTACCTGCGTTTGCTGCGGGACGATTGGCCGTCCGCGATCGAAGCGTTGCGCATCTCGGTCAGCAAGCGTCCCGACTGGCTGGAGGCGCTGATGAATCTGGGCATCGCACAACGCCGCTCCGGCGATGTCGAAGCGGCCAAAGCCAGTTTCACGCACGCCGCCTCCCAGCATCCCGATTCGCGCGAAGCCTGGCGCGCCGTGGCCACCGTGGCCATCGACCAGGGCGACTACGTTCAAGCGCTGGAAGCCGAAACTAAACTCGAAGAGCTCGGCGAATCGATCCCCGAGCTGAACTATAACATCGGCGTGCTGCTGCAGCAGTCTAACTTACAGGAAGACGCGGTCCGCTCCTACCGGCGCGCGACCCAGGAGAAACCGGATTTCGCCGAAGCGCTGCTCAATCTGGGCCACGCGCTCGAAGCGCTGGGGCAGCCCGACGAAGCCCGCGGATGCTTCCAGCAGGCCCTGCAGGCCAAGCCCGAGCTGGCGGAAAAGTACTTCTGAACGCTCCTGTATTCCTTGTCTTCCTGGTATTCCTCGTATTCCCGCCCGGGATTCTATTCCCGCCCAGGAATACGAGGGAGACGAGGAATACAAGGAATACAGGGGACCTCGATTATTTGCTCTCCAACCACTTCACGCTCGCCGGCGTCTCCCGCTCGCACTGCATCGTTTCGGTAACGCCCGACGCCAGCAGCGCGCACGCGTTGGACTGCGCGCTACGCAGCGCGTGGTCCTGCGTATCGGCCGACGCCGTGCGGCATTGGTTGGCCCCGTGATAGGCCACGCAAACCTCCACTCGGTACTTCGCGATGTGCAGGCTCGAATAAATCAGAAACGCCACCACTACCAGCACGAAAAGCACTCCGATGGCGACCGTTTTGCTCAAGCTCCCCGCCCCTCCGAGTGGCGTCCCTCTGGTAAGTGTCCGTCCAACAAGTGCCCCTCCGCGAAAAAATTGCCCATGCTGCGGAACTTGTCGTAGCGTTCGTCGATCAGCGCCTGCCGCGTGAGCGGCGCCAGTTCGGCGAGCGCGCCCTGGATGGTTTGCTTGACCGCGTCGGCGGACTTGCCGGCATCGGTGTGCGCGCCGCCATCCGGCTCCTCCACCACGCCGTCGATCAAACCCAGCCGCACCAGATCCTGCGCGGTCAACCGCAACGCCTGGGCGGCTTCCGCCGCGCGACCCGAGTCCCGGTAGATAATCGCGGCGCAGCTCTCCGGCGAGATCACGCTGTAGTAGGCGTTTTCGAGCATGTACACGCGGTTGGCGATCCCCAGCCCCAGCGCGCCGCCGCTGCCGCCTTCGCCGATCACCACCGTCACCACCGGCACTCCCAGCCGCGACATCTCGCGCAAGTTGTAGGCGATCGCTTCCGCCTGGCCGCGCTCTTCGGCGTCGATGCCTGGGTAAGCGCCCATCGTGTCCAAGAACGTCACAATGGGACGGCCGAATTTATCCGCCAGACGCATCAGGCGCATCGCCTTGCGATAGCCTTCCGGCTTCGGCATCCCGAAATTGCGATGCAGCTTCTGCTTGGTGTCGCGGCCCTTCTCCTGGCCGATCACCATCACGGGCTTTTCGTCCAGGAACGCGAATCCGCCGATGATCGCCGCGTCATCGCCAAAGAACCGGTCGCCGTGCAGCTCCGAGAATCCCGTGAAAATCCGCCGGATGTAGTCCAAAGTGTGCGGCCGCTTGGGATGCCGCGCCACCTGCACGCGCTCCCAGGTGGGATTGGAGGGCGTATCAGATGCCGGATCTGGGTCCGCGACTTCGGACGGTGCGGCGTCAGGTTCTTCTGCCATTTAGTTCGCGAGAATCTCCCAGGACTCCGGCCCGCAGATCTTTTCCACTTCCGCCCAAAACTCCTTATCCGGGCGGACCTTAAGAGTCACATCCAGGATAACGGAAAAGTCGCGCGGCTTCTCCAGCCGCAGCCGCACCTCGGTTGCGCCGCGCTTCCGGGCGAAGAGCTGGTTCAGCGCATCCGCCTTGTCGAGGCTCCCGGTCACGGCTCCGTTGGTGCCGAGACCCACGCGAATCGAGATCAACGTCGGCAGATTCACGCGCGCCACGGCCAGCGGTGTCAGGTCCTGGATGGAAATCTTGGGCGGTCCGTTTTCCTCGGGCAGTACCAGCCCACGCACCAGCACGGTTTGATCTTCCACCAGATACGCGAGCAGCCGATCGTATTGCGTGGAGAACGCCATCGCTTCCACGCCGCCCTTGCGATCTTCCACGCGCATGGACGCCCACAGCTTTCCTTCCTTGTTGCGTTTGCGCTGGATGCCGGTGAGTATGCCGCACACCGCGACCTCGACGCCGCGCTCCAGTCCTTCCAGACCTTCGGTGTCGTGCGTCCCCAACTCGGCGATTTTCTCGGAAAACTCATCTAGCGGATGGCCGGTCACGAAAATGCCGAGCACTTCCTTTTCGCCTGAAAGCTTCTGTTGCGCCGTCCAATCGGGCAGCGCCGGCAGCGGGTGCTCCACGTGCTCCACTTCCCCGCCCAGGCCGAATAGGCCGGTCTGGCCGTTCAGCCGGTCCTTCCACGCGCGCTGGCCGTTTTCCATGGCGCTTTCGAGCACCGCCGTCAACTGCGCGCGATTGCCGCCCAAGCTCGCGAACGCGCCCGCTTTGATCAAATTTTCGAGGATCCGCCGGTTTACCGTCGCCAGGTCCACGCGCTCACACAAATCGTAGAGAGATGGAAATGCACCGCCCGCTTGGCGCGCTTCGATGATGGCGTCGGCCGCGCTTGCACCCAGGTTTCGAATCGCGCACAGGCCCATGCGAATGCCCTGGCCGTCCGGTAAGAAATCGCGCCCGCTCGAATTCACGTCCGGCGGCAGAACCGGAATGCTCATCTCGCGGCATTCGTTGATATACTTCACCACCTTGTCGGTCGAGCCCATTTCCGACGTCAGCAGCGCGGCCATGAACTCCACCGGGTAATGCGTTTTCAGGTACGCCGTCACGTACGCCAGGTACGCATATGCCGCCGAGTGCGACTTGTTGAAGCCGTAGCCCGCGAACTTGGCCATCTGGTCGAAGACCTTTTCGACCTTTTTTTGTGGGAAACCTTTGGCCTTGGCGCCGGAGATGAAACGCTCGCGCTGCTTGTCCATCTCCTCCTGCTTCTTCTTGCCCATCGCGCGCCGCAGGATGTCGGCGTCGCCCAGTGAGTAGCCTGCCAGGCGGCTGGACAGCTGCATCACCTGCTCCTGATAGACGATCACGCCGAAGGATTCCTCGAGAATGTCCTTCGTCTCGGCGATATCGTAGGTGACTTCCTTGCGGCCGTGCTTGCGATCGAT
>JASHQT010000347.1 GCA_030039005.1 Bryobacteraceae bacterium | reverse complement strand
GCGCTGGACGACCTGAAGAAGTATTTCAACGACGATCAGATCGTGGAGTTGACGCTGGCGATTTGCGTGGCAAACTTCACCAATCGCTTCAATGACGCGCTCTTGAACGTCCCGGATATCGGCTGAGGCAGTATCGGCCGCTGCAGTATCCCCTGAGGGCGGTACTCCGTACTGACTTAGTACAAAAGTCTATCAGGGATACTAAGAATCCATATAGGTTCTCCGCCCGATTGGGCTGGCAGGAACCCGCGCTTTAGAATGCTTTAGGTATGAACGCAGGCGCGCTCCCGTCCAAGCCCAATAAAACGCAGTACACCGAGGCAGAGGCTGCCGAGGAACTAGGCGTTACGGTAGACGAGTTGCGCGTGTTGATTCGCAATCACATTGCCAAGAGCGACGAGGATCTGGCCCATATTGCTGTGGCAACATTCCATCCTTCGGATCTTCTGGTCCTGAAGATTCTGGCCGGGCAGACCAGCCTTACAGTGTCCAGCGCTTCGAACGAGTAGGCCCTGGAAGCGGGTGCCCACGGCGCCCCTATCGCCGCGCCCACCCCGTCGGGCGCCGCAATTCAGAATCGCGCGTCACAAGATCATGATATGATCGCGGTAAGCGTTCCCTTCATCTGATTACCTGTGCAACACGGCGCCCGAAAAGGCCTCGCAGCGTTGGAGTTTCGGTGGATGGGGCCGAAGTATCTCCGCTGGGCGTAAAAGGCGGTAACGTGACTGGGACATGGCGAGGCGCGGCAGCACTGATGCTTGCGTGGGCGCTTGCCTGCGCGGGTGCTCCCGCTAAACCCCCGGCTCAAAGTAAGGCTCCCGCACCGGCTAGACTCACTCTGGAACAGGCTGGCTCGCGCGCCGGACGCGACCGTGTCCCCGCTTACGAAGGCCAGGATGTGGTGGTGACCGGTCAGGTCTCCGCCAAGCCGATCTGGATTACCGATTCCTACTACGTCGCCATTCAGGATCAGGAATTTTTTGGGCTGCTCTTGCGGCCGGAAATCCCCCAATTGCCGGATTTGCAGGCGGGAGACTGGGTAGAAGCGCGCGGCGTGATTGCGAAACGAGGTGGATTGCCCCTCCTGGTTCCCCAAACCGTCCACAGGTTGCGCCAGGGAACGCCGCCCACGCCCAAGGCGATCACACTGCTCGATCTGGCCGGCTTCCGTTACATGGGCGTTTTGGTGACCTTGGAAACGATGATCAGCGGGGAAAACCGGAACGGCGGAGGTGATTTGCTGTTGATCGGCCCGTCGTCCAGTGAACTCAATGTGTTTCTTCCCCGGACGCGGCGCGATGCGGATCCGCAATTGAGCGGCTTCCGCATCGGCGATCGCATTCGCGTGACAGGCATCGCCAGCCAGTACTGCACGCTGCCGCCGTACGACCGATACTTCCAGATCCTGATTCCCGCCCCGGCCGCAGTGGCCGTGCTCTCCCGGGGCTGGGTGATTCAACCGCCGGTGCTGCTGGCGGCCCTCATTGTGGCGGGCACGCTGGCGGTGATCTGGTGGTTTCGCGAGCGGCGCATGGCGACGTTGCGAAAACAGATGCGAATGCTGCATTCGCTCGGCGAACAGGTCATTGGCGCGACGTCCTCCACCGAGATTCTGCGGCGTTTGATGCTCAACCTTCCCGCCCTGTCAAATGCGACCGGCGTCGGCCTGTACATCCACAACCACGCCACCAAAATGCTGGAGGGCGTGCGCTCGAACAACACTCTGGTGGATTCCATCGATCCGGAAGCCCCCGCCGGATCGCTGGCTTCGGGAATTGCCGCGTGCTACCGCGGCCACACCCTGATCGCGATTCCCGACGTGCGGCGCAGCCAGTATTTCCGCAAGGAGGATACGGTGCTGGCGCCGCGTTCGGTGCTGCTGGTCCCGATGTTCGCGCAAACCGAGCTGATCGGGGTGCTGGAGATTCATCACTCCCGCCGTTTCCATTACTTCAGCCGCGGCGAGAAAGCCGCCATGCAGCACCTGGCGAACCAGATCGCCACCGCGCTCAAACTCCAAGAGCAGCACTCCATGCGCGAACAGTTATTCCGCAGCGAAAAGCTGGCCGCGGCCGGACAGTTGATCTCCGACGTCGCCAACGAATTGCGTTCCCCGCTGCAATCCATCGCCACCCTGGCCAACGCGTTGCTGGCGCGCAACGGCGATTCCAATCACACCGAGCTTGAATCCATCACCGCCGAGGCCAGCCGGGCCTCGGAGATCGTCTCGCGGCTGGTTTCCTTCTCTACGGTAGAACAGGCGCAGGCCGAGCCACTGGACCTGAATGCGATTCTGGCCGGACTTCTGAAGTTCCGCGCGCCGGAATGGAAAGCCAAGGGTGTGGAGATCAAGGCGCAGCTCGCGGTGAAGCGCGCCATCGTGCTCGGCTCGCCGGGGCAATTGGAACAGGTGCTGCTCAATCTACTGGTGGATGCCGAAAAATCCGCGGCCGAAGCGCGCGAGAAAGTGATTACGGTGTCGAGCAGCCTGCTCGCCAAGCGCGTGCTGGTGGAGATCGCTTATCCGCTGCGCTCGCCCGATTCGCGGGGCGATTCCACCGACGGCGATCATACCGGGTCGGGGGCGCTCGGCTTGGGCGTGTGCCGCGGCATCATCGAGAGCCACGGCGGCGAGTTCCGCGTCGTTCGCACGTCGCCCGCGCAAGCCCGTTTTGACATCGAACTGCCGGTGATCGAAGCGCGGCAAACCAGCTCGGGCTCTTCGGAGCTGACCGAGGCGATCCGTCAACTCACCGCCCTGGTGGTGGAGCCGGACGGGAAGGTACAACGCCAGTTGGTGCAGATGCTCGCCAACCGTGGCGACCGTGTGGTGCCGGTATCGAGCGCAGAAGAGGCTCTCGACGTCGTCGACCGGCTGCGGTTCGACATGGTGATCTGCGCCGTTAGGTTGCCGGGGCTCAACTGGGTCGCGTTTTGCGAGCGCGTGCGGCTGCGCGTGGGCGGGTTTGTGCTGCTCACCGACGCCTACAATAGCGACGTGGGCCGCGCGTTTCGCAACAGCGAAGGCTTTGTGCTCACCAAACCGGTGGAGGAGGCGGACCTGCACCGCATCTGCCGGGCCGTGGAGGATCGAACCAGCCTGCTGATCCGGGAGTGAGCGTGCCGTTTCCCGCATCCTTCGACCGCACCACCAAAATCATTTCAGCAGTAGTGTGTTTAACCCTTCTGGCCGTCGTATTGGCTGTCCACAATCTGATTCTCACCCTGCTGTCAATCGTGGTTCTGGCGATTGGTTTCGCCTGGTCGCCGCGCGGGTACGTAATCGAGGGGCAGGCGATCCTGGTGCAGCGCCTGGTGGGCACGGTGCGCGTTCCGCTGGTGGATCTGCGCGAGGCCCGCAGGGGCGATCGCGACGATCTGCGCGGCTGCATCCGCCTGGCGGGTAGCGGCGGGCTGTTCGGATATTACGGGCTGTTTAGCACGTCGAAGCTCGGCAAGTCCACCTGGTATGTGACCGATCGCGGCAAAATCGTAGTCTTGGTCACCAGCGGGAAGACCGTACTGGTTAGTCCCGACGATGTCGACGGATTTCTTCAGACCGTTCGCGCCGCCGTGCCGCAGAGTACCGCCGCCGGGCCCCACGCGGACTTCACCCAGGTACGAGGCGCCTCTACCGGCAAGTGGATCGGCTTTGCAATCGCGCTCGCCGCGGCAGGGTTGGTGACGGCCGCGATGCTGTATTCACCCGGTGTACCCGGATACACGCTGACGGCGGACACGCTGACGATTCACGATCGCTTCTATCCGGTGACCCTCCACGCCTCGGCCGTGGATGTGAACGGTGTCCAGATCGTGGATTTGCAACAGAACCCCGGCTGGCGTCCGATCCGGCGTACCAACGGCTTCGCCAATGCGTATTATCAATCCGGCTGGTTTCAAGTCGCTAATGGCGACAAGGTGCGGCTGTATCGGGCGGGCGGCGCTCGCCTGGTGCTGCTCCCGCAAAACGGCGCCGGATCGGCGGTGCTCTATCAGGCGGCGGATCCTGAAGCCTTCGTGGAACAGTTGCGCACCGAGTGGTCCTGGACGGCGCGCCCTGCCGGGCTGGGTGCAAACGCGGGAAAATAGGGACACCATGCGTAGTAAAATCGCTTTCGTCTTCGCCCTGGCCGGATGCCTGTCGGCTGCTGAGAAATACGCCGGTCCCGTCCCGCCCAAGCCCGACATTCCCTATCTTTTGCACGCCGCCAACCTGGTGGAAACCGAAGTCGCCAACGCCGAGGCTGGCCGCAAGAGCGACACATTCGTGATCCCGGGCGCGGCGTCTCCGGCGCGCACGCCTTTGGCCGAGCCGATCTTCATCATCGATGCCCGCAATATCCAGCCGGATAGTTTCGAGCTCTACCGCCTGGAGGTGAAGGGCGGTAATCGCGAGGTCAATTTCAACGGCAGAGGGCGGCGCGGCGGATCGCACGCGCTGCACCTGGCGGTGAGACCGCTGGGCGGGCATCTGTACCGCGTGGAAGCGGACGAAGCGCTCGAAGAGGGCGAATACGCGCTCTCGCCCAACGGCGACAATCACGCGTTCTGCTTCGAGATCTACTGAGCGCCGGTCCATTGAACTCCAAGGCGTGAACTATAGGCGTGAACTATGATGCGGCTTCTATTCCTTCTCGTTTTTGGCGCGGCGGTCTGCGCGCAGCCCAGCGCGGACCTGAATCAGGCGCTGGCGGCGTCACGGCAACGAATCGATTCGATCGACTCACAAATCATCAAGCTGCTCAACGAGCGGGCACAGGTGGTCCGGGAAGTGGGCGAGGTCAAGAGGCGCTATCATGCGCCCGCCAGCGCACCTGGGCGTGAAGCACGGGTTTTGCAGCTTGCCGGCGCCCAGGCGCGAGCACCCTTGACGCCCGAGGCCGTGGAGGCCATCTACAGGACCATTCTGCGCGAGATGTCGTCGATGGAAGCCACCGAGATGCAGAAGGAATCGAACGGGCGGTAGCGATTCGCGATGCCCAGGTTCTTTACCCTGCAACAAGCCGAGGAGCTTTTACCCGACATCGACGCCGCCATTCGCGAAGCGATTCAGCGGAAAGCCGAGTACGAAAGCGCGGAAGCGGAGCGCCAGCAAGTGACCCAGCGAGTGGCAATGCTGGGCGGCGTGCAAGTGGACCGGGCCCAGGCGCTGGAACAGAAAATGCGCGGCCAGGAAGCAGCCCGGGCGCTGGAACAAGCGATCGGGAAAATTCATTCCTTCGGTTGCCTGGTGAAGGACCTGGACATCGGGCTCATCGACTTTCCGACACTTTTTCGCGGCGAGGAAGTCTATCTTTGCTGGAAGCTCGGAGAGAGCGGCATTCGTTTTTGGCACGGGGTGAGCGAGGGCTTTCGGGGCCGCAAGGCGATTGACACCGCGTTTCTTCAGAATCACCGGGGCGAGCCGCCCAACTGAATGTGCGAAAATTGGGGAATTGCAACGGGGGAAATTACCTCAAAGAACCGCATGCTGCTGAGTAGAGAATTCATAAGCTATCTGTCGCGGCAACTGGTGAAGCGTACGACGCCGCAAATTATCGAGACGAGCAGCGCCGAGTCGGCGGCCGAGATGATCAGCCACCTGATTGAAGAAGAGCTGCAGGTGGAGGATCGCTTGAACGATGAGGTGCGCGATCTGCTGAGCCAGTACAGCGATTACATGCGGCGGGAAGGCGTCAGCTACCAGGAGATGTTCCGCCGCATCAAGAACACGCTGATCTCGCAGCGCAAAGTGATTCGGGCGTCCGGGCGCGATACCGGAGACAATATGAAGCTGTCGCGCGACAAGATCAACGATATTTCGCACAAGCTGGTGGCGGCGTTCCGCAAGTCGCGTGAGTTCCGGCTGAAGAAGGATCCTAACGACGTGCGGTTGGCGATCGTGCAGGCGATGACCGAACTGCTGGGCGTGGAGGAGAGGGTGGACCGCGCCGCGCGCGTCAAGATCCGCTCGCAGAAAAAGGAGATCCCCGAAGGCACCGAGGAATGGGATCTGCTGCATCGGCGCTACTACGCCGAGGAGTTCAAGAAGTTCGGGATCGACCTGACGCGGTGAGAAGCACCCGGAGCCGGTTGGGAAAGCCAGGCGGCAAATAAGGTTCGATGGCCTCCTCGATAACCAACGTCCGGCGGTGCGCAAGGAAGCTCGAAAGGCTATCGCGAAGATCGTGCTTTAGGGGATCGTGTCCGCCGGCTCGAGCCAGTTTCATGCGGCGAATTCCGATGACTCCGTCAAATCCGGAGTCGAAGGTCGCGATCCATTCGACATCGTGGTTGAGCATGACGGCCGCATGCAGCGCGTCCCGCGCGGAAAGCCGTTGGCACCACATACCAAGTCGCGAGCGCGGTCGGTATCCGCCAATGTCACAGGCAGAACAACCGGGCAAATTTCGACAACGAGGTCATAGACCTCGCGCGCGAGATCGAAACGATCGAGAGAAGAATATCGATACAGGATTTCCAGCAGCACTTCCGTGCTGCTGCAGGCGTCCACTCTTCCGTGCCGCACCCGTCGCAGGAAGCGGCGTGAGGGTTCTTGATTAGGATGGCCGCGGCAGCCACGTGTACATGGGTATGTTGGAATCGATAAAGACCGTCATTTGCGGCTGGCATCGATCTCGGCGAGCATGCGATCGATGTCGGAGGTCGGTGCGCCGAGAGATTCCAGGCGAAGAAGCGGATCGGTGATCTTACGCCCCTTGGCAGGATGGCGGACGGCTGCTTGGAGCACGCGCCGGACCCATTCGCCCTTGGAAACCCGGTTGCGCTGGGCGGCCTTGGCAAGCTGCGCGTCCAGCTCCGAGGGAATCAGGACTTGCAGCCGGTGACTCACGTACTCACGCTAACATGCGCAGTCAAATCCCGGCCGGCATGTCTTCCTTCGCCGTCGGCGCTTCATCAGTTTTGGCGTGGCCAGGTCCGGAATCCGGCGGCTCATCATCCGTTAACGCTGTGGCGTCGCGCAGCGTGAGGATGCGGTCGTGCGCTCGCTCGATTTCCGTGAATTGGCATTGCATGATGGCGGCGATTTCAGGCGTCAGGGTTTTGCTTAAGGCCACACGATAGGTTTTGAGAGCGGAATCCTCGCCTTTTTCGGCCTCCACCAAGATGGCGTGGGCATCGTGCCGTGTGAGAATGCCCTTCAAGCTCATCCAATTGGCGTGCAGCATCCCGCCCAACCCCTGCGGATCGATGACTTCGAAACCGAGCGACCTGACCGCGTTCTGCAATTCCACCGCGAAATCCGCTCGTTGCGCGGCGTACTGCGCGAACATCTGTTTGACGGCGGGATCGTTTACCGCGTGCGCCGCGCCCCGAAAGCCTTGTTCGGCATCGCGGTTGATGGAAATCACGTCATGAACGGCCTGCGCATAGTCCTGTAAAGTACCGGGCATCGAATTCGCTCCCGTAAGTTAGACAACGCGGCGTAACGATGGTTTCTCCCGGGGAGGGCTACGACCCCGGCGTCTTGTCCAGCTGCTGCCGCGCCCAAACGCGATTGGGGTTGATCTGGAGCGATTGCGCAAAGGCCTTCTGCGCTTCCGCCGCTTGGTTGTTACGGCGCAGCGCGACCCCCAGCCACAGCCAGGCATCGGCATTCTTGGGATTCAGTTCGATGGCCTTGCGAAAATCCTTGATCGCCAAATCCACTCCGCCGCCGAACGCTTGCGGCAAATAGTAATTGCCGACGCCGTGACTCAGGTACGCCATCGACGATTTCGGGTCCAGCTCAATCGCCTTGTTCACCGAGTCCATGGCGCATTTGGCGTACCGCAGCCCGGCCAGCGAATTGCTGGAGACAGCCTGGCCGCACAACGTTCCAAGGACGCGCTGGTACTCGGCCGAATCCGGCTTGAGAGCGACGGCTTTGGCCGCGGCGTCCATGCCGGATTGCGCGGCGCTGCGCGCGCCTGCTTTGTCGTGCAGTTCGATAGACACCTCGGCCGAATAAGATTCAGCCAATGCCAGCCGGTAAAAGGCCACGGCATCGGTGGGTTGTTTGTCGGCCGCGGCGCGCGAATCGGCCGCAAGTTTTTCGAGCGCCGCGCGATCCTGGTGATCCCGGGCGTCCACAAGGTCGGAATCGCCCAGGGAGGCGCCCGCGGCAATCGCGGAAAATAAAACAGCCGTGAGGAAGCTCCTCATATGATCTTAGATACGCACCCGGCGCTAGAGCGTTGCAACTTTTCGGTGAATCAGCAGGAAATAGAGACCTAACAACGTAAGAAGCACCCCATTCCAGGCCAGGACTACGGGAGCGGTGAACTGTTTCACCAGGGCGCCCACCACCAGACTTCCCACCGGCATGCCGCCTCGAAAGGCGACGTTATAAACGCTTAACACGCGTCCGCGCATGTTATCCGGCGTGATTAACTGCACCAGCGACCCGATGCTGGTGAAGACCGCCAGCAACATCGCGCCCGAAACGAAGATTAGCACGCAGCTCAAGATGAACCGGTGCGAGAGGGAAAAGCCGGTGATCAGCAGGCCGAGGCCGGTCAGCATCAGCAGTACCAACCGGCCCATGTGCCGGTGTTTGCCAAGCGCCGCGATAGTGAGCGCGCCGCATATCGATCCGATGCCGGAGCAGACCAGAAAGATCGTGTAAAGATTCGGGCCGCCATGGAAGACATCCTTGGCGAAGACGGGGAGAAAGACGATCAGCGGGAACGCGAGCAGGGTCATCATGAAAGCCAGCACGATCAGCGCTTCCATGGTTCCCTGGCGAATGATGAAGTGTAACCCTTCCCGCATGCTGGTGAACACCGATTCCCGGCTTTTCGAGGGCACAAAGTGAGGGTGGATGATGAGGAGCGAAATGATCACCGCGACGAAGGAAACCCCATTGAGCCCGAAGCACCACGACGCCCCCAACAGCGTTAGGGCTACGCCCCCGAAGCTTGGTCCCAGTACGCGCGCCGCGTTGAACTGAATCGAATTCAGTGCGATCGCATTGGGCAAGTCCTCGTTTTTCACGAGCGTGGGGATCAATGCCGAATACGCGGGTCCGCCGAACGATTGAGCCGTCCCGACAATAAACGAAAGCGTCAGGATGTGCCAAATCCGCACCACGCCGGTAGCAAACAGCCCGGCCAGGACGAACGCACAAGCCATCTGGACGTATTGTGATCGCAGCAGCAGCTTTTGGCGCTCGGTGCGATCGGCCAAAACGCCGCCGAACAACGAGAACAGGACGATGGGAATGCTGCCCAGGAACGAGTCCAGCCCAAGCATAAAGGATGACTTGGAAAGTTCGAAGACCAGCCACGCCTGCGCGAACGTCTGCATGAGCGTGCCGATGCTGGACGTGCACGCGCCGATCCACATGATGCGGAAATCGCGATAGGCGAAAGCCTTGAAGGTGCGGCGGAGCACAAGTTAGACTCGGGCTTCAGCGTCGCGCTATGGCAACGGCTGCGGGCGCTTGATCAGATGAACGTAATTGCCATCGCCGTCACTAAAGTAGATCAGCCGGTTTTCGCCAATCGCAAAGGCCGGAGCCAGAAACTCCACACCGCGCTTACCTAACTCTTCAATTGCGGCGTCAAAATCGTCCACGCTGATAGCCAGGTGGCGAATGCCCGGATCCTTCATCTGCTGCGGTGCGCGCTCACCCGCGGAAGGAATGATTTCCAGCAGCGTGCCGTTCTGGGCCCGCACGAAATAATTTCCTTCGTAAGTGTAATTGATGCGGAAATCCAGCTTCTGCACGTACCATTCGGCAAGCCGCTGGGGATCGGGCGAGGCGATGGCGGTGTGCTCCAGTCCTTGAAACATAAACCTGGATTGTATCAGAGCCGCCCATCCACCAAATGAAGGCCGCTACTGGAACAACTGCGGTGCGAACTCGTTGAGATACTCGCGCCAGTTGGTCCAGGTGTGCGCGCCTGCACTCTCGTGAAATTCGGGTTTGAAGCCGTGCTTCTGGAACATTTCTACCGTAGCTTTGCTGGTGGCCAGCAACCCGTCGTCGCGGCCGGTGGAAAACCAGAACAGCTTCCAATCCTTCTTCCCCGCGGGATTTTCGAGATCGGCGGCGTGCTGCTGCTCCCAGCTTTCACTGGCCTCGGATGCCGCGCCCGCAGCGCCGGGGACGATCCCGAAAATGCCGGAGCTGAAAACTCCGACATACGTGAATTCGCCGGCGTGTGAAGCAGCGATTTCGAGCGTCTGCGCGCCGCCCATCGAGAGTCCGGCGATGGCGCGATGCTGCCGGTCGCGAATAATGCGATAGTGAGTCTCGGCATAGGGCATGATGTCGCCGACGAAATCCTTGACGAAATCGGTGTTGAAGTCAGGAAGACGCCGCGCGCCCGCCGCGGGCCGGCCAAAATCGAACGGCGCGGTATGGCCGGCGGGCATCACCACGATCATCGGCTTGGCTTTTTTCGCGGCGATCAGGTTGTCGAGGATAAATCCGGCGCGTCCCACCGACGACCACGATTCGTCGCAGTCCCCGGCGCCGTGCAGGAGATAAAAGACGGGATACTTCTGGGAACTCGTCTCGTAGCCCGGTGGCGTGTAGACGTGCATGCGCCGGAACTTGCCGAGGCTCTTGGAATAATAGGTGACGCTCGCGACGGCGCCGTGCGGAGCGTCTTTGGTGTCCATGAAATCGGCGCCCGGCACATACACCATGCTCCAGGCGTTACCGACCGATTCGCTGACTGAAGGATTGCGCGGATCCATGACGGACACCCCGTCGACGTTAAAGTTGTAGCGATACGCGCCGGAGTCGATGGGGCCGGCATCCAGCTCCCACACATTGTCGTCGCGTTTGGCCATGTCGTGTCTCAGCTTCTGGCCAAAAAGGTCCGAGCTGAACACCGCGACGCTTTCCGCGTGCGGCGCGAAAATGCGAAACACAATATGCCGGTCAGGCGTGACTTCTGGGGATTGAACGACAGGAGCGGCGGGGCCGGAACCAGGGGCCTGTGCGAAGACCGGGGCGGCAGTCAAAACGGCGGCAAGGGCGAGCGTCTGGTATTGCATGCAGCGATGATTATACAATCTTGAGGGCAGACCCAAAATGACAAGAGCTCACTCGATTTTCGCGCTTGCCACCTTCATTGCGCCCGCAGCGTTCGCTCAGGGCTCGCAGTGCGCCGGCATGTTGCAATACCAGTCGCCTGGCATCAAGCTTGCTATTACGCGGGCCGAGGCCACGCCGGCAGGCTCGCGTCCGGCTGCCAACTTTCCAGGAGCGCCGAGTGTTGCGGTCCCGGCGTTCTGTCAGGTGGAAGGTGTGATCGACCAGCGCACGGGTGCGGACGGAAAGACGTATGGCATCGGCTTTGCACTCGCTCTGCCCGATCAATGGAACGGCCGCTTTCTGTTTCAGGGCGGCGGCGGATTGAACGGCAACGTCGCACTGCCGCTGGGGGCGCAGGCCGCGGGCGATGAGCCGGCGCTCGCGCGTGGATTCGCGGTCGTCACCACCGATAGCGGCCACAAAGGCGCGGTGTTCGATGGCAGCTTCTTCCGCGATCAGCAGGCCAGCCTGGATTTCTATTACGTCGCGATCGGGCGCGTCGCGCGTCTGGCGAAGCAAATGATCGCGGCTTATTACGGCCGCGGCGCGGATCACTCTTATTTCGACGGCTGTTCCACGGGCGGACGCGAGGCGATGATCATGTCGCAGCGCTATCCGGACTATTTCGACGGCATCATTTCGGGCGACCCCGCCATTCGCACGGGATTTTCCAATCTTGCGTTGGGATACATGACCTCAGTCTTCGATCGCGCGGCACCCAAGGATGAGAAGGGAAAACCGGACGCGAAGAAAACATTTTCCGAGTCGGACCGCAAGCTGATCGTCAATTCCCTGCTTCAGGTCTGCGACGCCCAGGATGGTCTGAAAGACGGCATGATTTTCAACCGGCGCGCGTGCAACTTCGATCCGGAAACGCTGGTATGTTCCGGGGCCAAGAACGATACCTGCTTGAGCAAGGCGCAGGCGGACGCGCTCAAGACGGCGTTCGCGGGGCCGAAGTCGGATGCCGGCTATGAAATTTATCCGGGGGTTCCGTATGACGCAGGGATCGCGGATAAAGGCGGAATTCCCGGACTATTGGGTGGACCGGTGATTCCTGTGGCGACGGGCGCGGATTTTGCGGATTTCAATGCCGATCGCGAGGCCGCGCGCGTGCTATTGAATCCCACCGCGCTGCTCGGCGACAGCACCTGGACGAACCTGAGCACTTTCGAAGGCCACGGCGGGAAGCTGATCTTCTATCACGGCCTGAGCGATCCCTGGTTTTCGCCGCTCGACACGCTGCGTTACTACGAGAACATGGCCAAGGATACGAGCGGGTCGATCGCATCGGCGGAATCCTGGGCGCGTATCTACATGGTGCCGGGCATGGGACATTGCCAGGGGGGAAGCGCGACCCTGGACCATTTCGATATGCTGACCGCGATTGTCGATTGGGTGGAGAAAGGCGCCGCGCCCGATCGCGTGATCGCCACCGGCCGCGACTTCCCCGGCCGCAGCCGGCCTTTGTGTCCATACCCTCAACACGCCGAGTACACTGGTGGTAGCGATCCAAACGATGCCAAGAATTTTAGCTGCAAAGAATAGGTGACTTAACAACGAATGACGTTTCTGAAAGACAGCTTGATCGAACTGATCACGCAAACTTCTACCAATCTGCCGCCGGATGTCCGTGCCGCCATGGGCACGGCGCTGAGAGAAGAGATCGCTGGAACACAAGCGGCGCAAGCGCTGGGAATTATCGCGACCAATATCGACATGGCGCAGCAGGATTCGGGGCCGATCTGTCAGGATACGGGCATGCCGACGTTCATCGTGCATACACCGGTGGGCGTCAATCAGGTCGCCGTAAGGCGCGCGATTCGCGAAGCCGTCGCGGAAGCCACCAAGCGCGGCAAACTGCGACCGAATTCAGTGGATTCGCTAACGGGCAAAAACAGCGGCGACAACCTGGGGATCGAGACGCCGGTGATTCACTTCGAGCAGTGGGAGGAAGATGAGATCGAGGTGAAACTGATCCTCAAAGGCGGCGGCTGCGAGAACAAGAACATTCAATATTCGCTGCCGATGGAGCTGGAACATTTAGGCCGTGCGGACCGCAACCTGGAAGGCGTGCGCAAATGCATTTTGCACGCGGTGTGGCAGGCGCAGGGCCAAGGCTGCGCGCCGGGGGCGGTGGGCGTGTGCGTCGGAAGCGATCGCGCGCACGGATACGATCTGGCCAAGATGCAGCTTTTCCGCACGTTGGACGACGCGAATCCGGTGCCGGAACTGGCGAAACTCGAAGCCGAGATTATGGACGAGGCTAATCGCATCGGCGTGGGCGCGATGGGGTTCGGCGGGAAGGTGTCGCTGATCGGGTGCAAGATCGGCGTAGCGAATCGGCTGCCGGCGAGCTTTTTTGTCTCGGTGGCCTACGATTGTTGGGCATTCCGGCGGCTGGGCGTGCGATTGGATGCGAAAAGCGGTGCCATTACGAGCTGGCTATATCGCGATCCGGAGCGTGCGGTGGAGCGTATGGCGCGCGCCGAGGGTTTTCCGCTGACCGGCCGCGAAGTGGTGCTGACCGCGCCGCTGACTGAAGAACAGGTGCGCGCGCTGCACGTCGGAGACGTCGTGCTTGTGACCGGCGAAGTGTTCACCGGCCGCGACGCGGTCCACGCACATTTAATGAAGAACGCGCCACCGGTGGATATGCGCGGATCGATTCTGTATCACTGCGGTCCAGTGATGTTGAAGCAAGGCGATGAATGGACCGTAAAGGCCGCCGGTCCCACCACCAGCAGCCGCGAAGAGCCGTATCAAGCCACCCTCATCGAGAAGTATGGTGTGCGTGCCGTCATCGGCAAAGGCGGCATGGGCAAGAAGACTCTGGAGGCGCTGAAGAAGCACGGCGCGGTCTATCTGAACGGCATCGGCGGCGCAGCGCAATTCTACGCGCGCACGGTGGAGAAGGTGCTGGGCGTGCATCTGCTCGAGTTCGGTATTCCCGAAGCGATGTGGCACCTGCGGGTGAACAATTTCGCTGCGATCGTCACGATGGACGCACACGGCAACAGCCTGCACGCCGACATCGAGCGCGAGACGGGCGAGAAGCTCGCCGAACTGCAGCAGGTGTGAGCGCTCTGTTAAAATTGATTTGTGTCGCGGCCAGGTAGCTCAGCTGGTAGAGCGCAGCCCTGAAAAGGCTGGCGTCGGCGGTTCGATTCCGTCCCTGGCCACCTCCTGCATTGCATCACCTTCTGGAACGAGTCGCCACGACCCGGACACATCGAAAACTGGCCCGCTTTCGCGTCGCGCGGGCGTTAGGACGATCGCAGGCAGATGCTTGGACATCTCGAACTTAGCCCGTTCAGGATCGCTCTGAACGAGGGCGGAGAGATTCCAGAGTCGGTCGAGGACGAATCTTCGCAGGGCCTCGGAATTCACCTCCCGCCGCTGAGAGTGGCGTTGAAGTTGGGCGTCGAGATCCGCCACCCGCACTTCAACACTTCGCAAGTGTTGAAGAAGCGCCGTCGAGTGTCCAGCTTCCGCTATTGCGGCGGCGAGGCGTTGTGCTTCCTGACAGAGCCGTTCGCGCTCGTGCCTGGCTTCTTCGTCTGTCGTTTCCTTGCGCCGTTGCGCCAGTCGGGTTCTAACTTCGCGTTCGAATGCGGTTACGGCGTGTTCGATGATCGCCTGATTCCAGATCTGATCCTGCAACGCGCCGAGCAACTGAGCTTCGAGGCGATCGCGTCGGATCGTGAGGCGATTCCGGCAAACCCCGCGATACCAGTTGCTCGGGCATCCATATTTCGAATAACCACGCACGCCTTGGCCACTCACAATCACCATTCGTGAATCACAGCACCCGCATCGAAGCAATCCACTGAAAATGTATTTCCGGCTGTTCTCCGATCGTGCGAGCCCGCCGCACCTTGTGATTCCGGTGCGATTCACATCGTTGAATCGCGCCTGCACGGTTGCCCAGAGCGCCCCGGGCACAATCCGCCATCCGGGTACTTCCGTCCGGCGCCAGTCAGTAGGCGGCCGGCGTCGGCTGGTCTTCCGCGACGTCTCGGGGTTACGCCGTTTCTCCGTCCGATTCCATACAAACACACCGTGATACCGCTCGTTCTTCAGAATGCTCCGAATCGATGAAGGGCACCATGCTCGAATGTTCCTGTTGCGGGGCGGTTGGGGAGATTGAATGCCTTCAGCGTTGAGCCGCTTGGCGATCTGGCCGAGGCTCACGCCGTTGGAGAATAGTTCGAAAATCCGGCGTACGACGTTGGCCTCCTCTTCGACAATTTCCAACCTCACTCCTTCGACCATGGGACGGCCGTACTTTCCGATCCGCGACGGATTCTCGATCGGCACGTTCCGATAGCCGTAGCATTTCCCGCCCGGATTGAACCCCTTTAGTGCTCGCCCCTCCTGCCCTCGGTGCACCTTGTCGCGGAGACCAACGATGTACTGCTCGTCGATCATTCCGTTCAAGGTGAACAGTGACCGCGAAAAGTCTTGGGCAGAATCGATGCCCTGCGCCACGGCCGAGATGTAGACTTCGCGAAACTTCAACTGCTCGACGAGAGTGAGGCTTTCGGCCAGGTTCCGGCTGAGCCGAGACGTATCGTCCACAAGCACGCGATCAAACGGCCGTGGTCGTCGCCGCGAGTCCCGCAAAAGTGCTTGGAGCTGCTCGCGACCAGCAATCGTCGCGCCTGATATCGCGCGGTCCACGTACCTAGCTGTGACGGTCCACCCGCTCCGTGCGGCGAATTCTTCGCATCGACGTACCTGATCCTCGATCGAGCTCTCTCGCTGCATATCGGAAGAGTATCGGGCGTAGATTGCGCATCGGTTCATGATTGCTCTCCATTATCCTCGTTCGCGCCCCGTTCGGTGTCAGCCGTTTGATTCATCCATTCGTCAACCAACTTCGGGACGATCCAACTGTCGATGAGGTTTCTAAGGTCCGCCTCTGGGAAAATCGCCGACCCCGACGAAATAGAGAGATCCGTCGTCCGA
>JASHQT010000346.1 GCA_030039005.1 Bryobacteraceae bacterium | reverse complement strand
CACCCCGCTCAACTCTTTGACGGCGCGCCGGACCGCGTCCTCCAGGTTCCCCTCGTGATACTTTTCCACCAGGTGCGCGATCACCTCGGTGTCGGTTTCGGTGGTGAACTTGTGGCCTTCGAGCTGGAGCTGGTGCTTGAGGCTCAAGTAATTCTCCACGATGCCGTTGTGCACCACGACGATGTCGCCGGTGCAATCGCGATGCGGGTGCGCGTTCTCCTCCGTCGGGCGCCCGTGCGTCGCCCAGCGCGTGTGCCCGATGCCGTAAGGGCCATCCACCGGATTAATACGAATCGCATCTTCCAAATTGCGCAACTTGCCCGATGCGCGCCGGATCGACAAATGGTGATCGCCATTGAGGACCGCAATACCGGCGGAATCGTATCCGCGGTATTCCAGCCGCCGCAGTCCATCCAGAATGATGGGGACGGCTTTTCTGTTTCCGATATAGCCGACAATGCCGCACATACTTACAGGATACAAGCGAGGCGTGTTGCTTAGTACGGACCCAGAGTACTTGGGAACTGGGATTGGACCCTCATGGCATGCCATGCTGGTTTTTTGCATGCAATCCTCAGCGAATGGTAATATGGTGCCATATCAGAGTACAGCGGAGAGGATACCGCGTAGTGCATAATTACGACCACAAAAAAAACAGCGCGTCACAGGCTTCGCAAACCGGCCGGACGCTGCTGAATCTGCGGGGAATGTTGTTAAGGGGCGATTTTCAGCCGGGCGAGCGAATCTCCGAGCTTCCTCTGGTGGCGCGGTTGGGAGTTTCCCGAACCCCCATCCGGCTGGCATTGGACCGGTTGGCGCATGAAGGACTGCTCGAAGCATCGCCTACGGGCGGGTTTGTGGTTCGGGCCTTCACGCTCGAAGACGTTTGGGACGCCATAGAAACCCGTGGCATCCTGGAAGGTTCAGCCGCGCGGCTGGCTGCCGAGCGCTTGGAGCACGACAGCGAGCTCGCACAGTTGCGGCGGTATCGGGACGAGATGGACGCGATGATCCAGAAAGACGGCGATCCGGACACGTTTGCCGAGCCGGATATCGATTCTTTCGCGCGCTACCTGGACCTGAACGAAGCGTTTCATAACGAGATCGTGAAGCTGGCCAAGAGCCCGATGCTGCGGCGCGCGATCGAGCGCGTCAATTCCGTGCCTTTTGCCTCGCCCAGCGCTCTGGTTTATGTGCGCGCCAAGCTACCCCGGGCGCCGCAAATGTTCGCCATTGCGCATGAACATCATCGCTCGATCGTGGATGCGATTGAGCACCGGCAAGGCGCGCGAGCCGAAGCGCTGGGGCGGGAGCATTCTCTGATGACCAAGCACAACGTCGAGTTCGCGCTCTCCGACAGCAGCATTTTGAGCGGCGTGCCGGGCGCTTCGCTGATCCGCATCCCCGCCGCAGTCTAACCCGCGATAGAATCGGCTTTCTGACTCCCGCGGGCGGCCTTGAGCCGCGACCGTGAGGGAGCGGTCTTATCTATGAACAATCTCGTAAACCTGACGACGCAGGACGGCGTCGCGGTCATCACCATCAACAATCCGCCCGTGAATGCTTTGAGCCCCGGAGTACCGGAAGGCCTGGTAGCGGCCTTGGATGCAGCGGAGAAAGATCCCGGGGCGCGCGCCATCGTGATTATCGGCGGCGGGCGCACGTTCATCGCGGGCGCCGACATCAAGGAACTGGAGCTGGCAGCGGCGGGGCGGGGAAGCGGTCCGCCGGAGTTTCACGCCATCCTGGCGCGCATCGAAGATTCGTCGAAGCCAGTGGTCATGGCGATCCATGGCACGGCGCTCGGCGGCGGCAATGAAGTCGCGATGGCGGGGCATTATCGCGTGGCCGTTCCCGACGCGCAGATCGGACAACCCGAAGTGAATCTCGGGATCATTCCCGGCGCCGAGGGCACGCAGCGCCTGCCGCGGCTGGTGGGTGTGGCGGCAGCCATGGACCTGTGTGTTTCCGGCAAACCGATCCGCGCGCCGGAGGCGTTGAAGCTGGGGTTGATCGACCGCGTGATCGAAGGCGATCTGCTCACCGGCGCCGTCGCGTTCGCGCGCGAAACTGCCGATAGCGGCGCGCCGCTTCGCAAAACGCGTGAGCTTTCGGACAAACTGGGTTCCGAGTTCGTGGATGCGTCGATTTTCTCGGCGGGCCGCGACCAGGCGCGCAAAACGCGCCGCAATATGATCGCGCCGCTCAAGGTGGTGGATGCGATTGAAGCCGCCGTCAACCTGCCGTTCGAGGAAGGCTGCCAGAAAGAGCGCGAGATTTTCGAGGAGTGCATCGGCACGGACCAAGCGCGCGCGCTGATCCACGCTTTTTTCGCCGAGCGCGCGGTGTCCAAGATCCCCGACATTCCCAAGGACACGCCCGTTTACAACATCCGCCAGGTGGCGATCATCGGCGCGGGCACCATGGGCGGGGGCATCGCGATGGCATGCGCGAACGCCGGGCTTTCGGTTTTGCTCAAGGACGTGGAGCAGGGAGCGCTCGACCGGGGAACCGCTACGATCCGCAAAAATTACGACGCTTCCGTCAAAAAAGGACGATTTTCGCAGCAGATTATGGACCAGCGCATGGCGCTGATTCATCCGCAGCTCACTTATGACGGATTCGAGCAGGCCGATCTGATCCTGGAAGCGGCGGTCGAAAAAATGGAGCTGAAGAAGCGGATCTTCGCCGAAATCGACAAAATCGCGAAGCCCGATTGCGTGCTTGCTACCAATACCTCGACGCTCGATATCGATGAAATTGCCTCGGCCACTTCGCGCCCACGCAGCGTAATTGGTCTGCACTTTTTCAGCCCGGCGCACGTAATGCGCCTGCTGGAGATCGTGCGCGGCAAGGCGACATCGAAGGAAGTGGTGGCCACCGCGCTGGCCGCGGCCAAGAAACTCGGCAAAGTGGGCGTAGTAGTGGGCAACTGCCGCGGATTCGTCGGGAATCGAATGATGCTGCCTTACATGCGCGAGGCGCAGTTTCTGGTGGAAGAGGGCGCGACGCCTGAGCAGGTGGATCGCGCGCTCACCGATTTCGGCATGGCGATGGGCATTTTCGCCGTCGACGACATGGGCGGCATCGACGTGCAATGGCACGTGCTGGAGGAGTCTAAGCATTTGCGCAAGCCCGGCGCGCGCGTGCCGCTGGTGCTGAACAAGCTCTTTCATATGGGCCGCCTAGGACAAAAGACCGGCGCGGGCTGGTATCGATACGGGGAAGATCGCAAGCCGGTGCCCGATGCCGAAGTGCATGCGTTGATCGACACCACGGCTCGCGAGGGCGGCATCGCGCGGCGTCGCATCAGCGACGAAGAAATCGTGGAGCGCGGCCTCTACATCATGATCAACGAAGGCGCGAAGATCCTGGAGGAAGGCTACGCGCTACGCGCCGCGGACATCGACGTGATCTATCTGACCGGTTACGGCTTCCCGGCGTATCGCGGCGGCCCCATGTGGTACGCCGACACGGTGGGCTTGAAGAAAGTGCGTGATCGCATCCGCGAATTTCAGGCGCAGCACGGCGAGTTCTGGGAGCCTGCGCCGCTACTGAATCAGCTTGCCGACCGGGGTGAGACGTTCGCGGATTGGGATCGGTCGCGCGAATTGACCACGGCCAGTGCGTGAGCGGGCAAGACCGAGAGACGATCCGTTTGAGCGAGCGAGCGGGCGGCGGCTCGTCAAATGGACCGCAACTTCCCGAACCGGACTTGCGGGGAGTTTGGATTCCCCTTCGATGGCGTTCGGCTGAGGCAACGCGGACCTAACCCGCTAGCTCCTGCCCGATCGCTCAAGATCACGGAAGCATTCCATGCCGGCGATCACCGAATTCATGATCGGCGTTTCAGATCGGCGCAGGACCGAAATCCCACGGCGCCTTGACCATCGTTATTTGTCTCTAATTCTCGGGCGTATCGAATGAGATGGACGACTCCGCGGAATAGAATTTCCGGCGCCCAGGGTCGTCATTGAACACTTGAAGGATGGCGCTTCCCGGCTCGGAAGATTCGGCGATCAGGCACTTCTTTGGCGGGAATTTGTTCACGTCCAAAATCACTGCCTCCCGTGGCTTCGCCAGGCGGCGCACCGGATGTGCTCCCTTGCGGTGGCATTCTTTCGGATCCGGTTTGTTGGCCATGCAAAAAGTCAGAATCGTCGCGGTGTCGGAGGTGTTTAGAATGTACAATTGCTGCCCACCGATCTCCGGCTCCGCGATCGCCCAGAAGGAGTCGGCGGACGCTTGGCGCGGTTGGCGGTCAAATTCTTCGAGTCGATTGCCATTCAACATGTCAACGGAAGCCCGGATCTGAATCCCGGGACTCAGCTCTCCGGTTAACTGGCTCACCCGGGCCCAGCATTGCACGGTCACGATGGTGTCGGCGGAAATGCGAATTTCCTGGGCTTGGTGCGGTTCCACCGTGTACGTTGGATCGAGCGGCAATTTCTTGGCGCGTCCGCAGTAAGCGTCTACTTGGAACGACGCTGCAGAGTCAGTGTTGTTCGTCAGCCGCACGATTGACCAATCCTTCAGGCTGTAGCCTAGGGCGGGAATCTCCCATATCCGGAGCGGCTCAGAATTTGACGGCTTGGTGGCGAGGCTAGGCGGCGTTTGCGCGCGGGCGCCAATCGTTAGGGCCAATGCTGCGACTAGTCGAGTGATACGCATTCGCTATGCTCTCAATATCTTAATCCAGCCGCGAATCGTAGCCAGCTTAGGTCAGCTCAGGACAGACACAACGGCGCGGTCTACTGCGTGCTGAGATGGCGCTGGCTGGCAACCTTTGAAACGACCCTCCGCCGTACGGCCCGCAACATCGTAGTCTAGAAGAGAATGAAACTCGCTGATCTGGTTGCTATCGATACGCATGTCCACATTGAGCCGGAACCGACCGGCAACGCCGCCGAGGAAGCCGCGCGCAAGTATTTCGGCAATGCCGGCGTCAGCTACGGCCGCAAGGAATTGGCAGATTATTACCGCTCGCGCAAGATTGGCTGCGTGGTTTTTTCCGTCGATGAGCGCCTGACGGGCCGCCCGCAGGTGCCGAACGAAGAAGTGGGCGCATTCGCGGCGGAAAACAGCGACATCGTCATGGCGTTCGCGAGCGTCGACCCCATGCGCGGCGCCGAAGCGGTGAAAGAAGCGCGCCGCCTGATCGCGACTGGCGCATTTCGCGGGTTCAAGCTGCATCCTCCGTTGCAAGGGTTCTTCCCCAACGACAAAACTGCCTATCCGTTCTATGAGGTGCTCGCAGAGGCGAAGATGCCGGTGATTTTTCACACGGGTCACAGCGGCATCGGAACCGGGATGCCCGGCGGCGGCGGAGTGCGGCTGAAGTACGGCAACCCCATGGATATTGACGACGTCGCTGTGGACTTTCCCGATATGCCGATCATCATGGCGCATCCCTCGTTTCCGTGGCAGGACGAAGCGATTTCGGTGTGCCTGCATAAGCCGCAAGTCTACATCGATCTGTCGGGATGGTCGCCGAAATATTTCCCCGCGAATTTGATTCAATATGCCAACACGCTTCTCAAAAAGAAGGTGCTGTTTGGTTCGGATTATCCGCTGATCACGCCGGATCGCTGGATGAACGATTTCTCTGGCATCGCGATCAAAGAGGAAGTTCGGCCGCTGATCCTGAAGGAAAACGCGGCGCGGCTGTTTTCGTTGAGTTAGGCACAGCCGGGGTTCCCATAACCGCGACTGGGATCGAACCATTTCCGCCCGCCAAAAGGGCTGAGACGCCTGAAGTCCAGACACGAGGATGCAGGAGGTTTGGGATTGACATTCCCGGTCGCCAGCATCCAAGGCGGGCTGTAGGGTGCCCGTTCCCCGGCTCCAGACCACCGGCACACGAGATAACCTTTCTCGTCTTTCCACGTTGTCGTCATGGGTCGCCTCTTTGAGCGTATTATAGCGACACTAAATCGCAATCGCCATGGCCACCGGCTGTGGCGTTCCGCTCGATCCGGCGTCGGCGGCATGCGGAAACAAGATCTCATAGCGCCGGTACACGTCTTCCCAGACTGCATCCCAGGAGTGCCGCTGGGCGGTGCGGCGAGCCTGCTCGCGCATGTGGGCCAAGCGTTCCGGTGCGCGCGACCAATCCAGCACCCAGCGGGCAAACTCCTCGGCCGTGCCCGCGAGTTGGCCGTTTTCACCGGGCCTGATCAGGAACTTCGGGCCGCCTTCGCGCGTGACGATGGCCGGAACGCCCGAGGCCATGGCTTCCAGCACCACGTTGCCGAACGTATCGGTGGCGGAAGGAAACGCGAAAGCGTCCATGGACGCGTAGGCGCGCGCCAAATCTTCGCCGCGCAGAACGCCGGGAAGGCTCGCCCGCTGCATCACGCTGCTCAGCCACGCGTGCTCGGAGCCGTAGCCGACAATCAGAAAGCGGTAGTGTCGCATCCCGGCCTGGATTAGCAACTGTTCCACTTCGGCCAGCAGCCGCACGTTTTTTTCCGGGCTGAGCCGGCCGACGTAGCCGACGACGAAGTCGCCGTCCAGGCGAGTGCGGCGCGCGGGAGAAAACAACTCCGTGTCGATGCCGCGAGACATGAGGAAGGCGGGGTGTCCGGTGCGCCGCGCGAGCATGGCAACGAGTTCGGCGTTGGGGGCGAAGATCAGCTTTGCCAGGCTATAGAACCAGACGCAGCGGTCCAACGCCTTCACCTCGAACCAGCTTGCGGCCGAAGAGCGCGCGCTTGCGGGGAGAAATCGCAACACGCGCGCCAGACGCCGGGCGCCGAATTCGTGCAGATTGGTGTGCCAGGAAGCCACCAGTGGCACGCCGAACTCATGAGCGAGAATCGCGCCGAGAATTCCGGAGTCGCTCGGACCCGTAATGTGGACCAGTTCGGGCTGGAATCGGGCGAGCGCGGCGCGCAGCTTGGGCAGGTAGCGCGGCAGTAGAAAATCGATGGCCAGATCGTGTTCCAGGCGCCACTTCACCAAGCCGCGATGAAATTCGAACGTTGTGAGGGAGCCGTTTTCGGTGACGGAAGCGCGCGGGCCCGCGTGGACGGAGAGCATCGGCATGGAGCGCCGTTCCGCGAAGCGCACGAACTCGCGGCTGGTGAGGGCCACTCCGTTCACTTCATGAAAACTGTCGGTGAAGAACGCCACGCGGCGTTTCATAGCGTCACCTCTTCGAGGCTGGCGAACGCGCCGCGCAGGAAGCGCTGGACGCGCGGCTCGGCGGCGAACTGCATGGCGCGAACAAAGAGCCTGACGGCGCCGGGCGTGCGGTCGCCGAATAACTCAGTCAGTGGCCGCGCCTGACCGTCGTGCCATAGATAGAAGACGCGATCGCTCCAGTGGGTCCAGCCGTTGGCGTGCCGCTCATAAGTGCGCAGGATGTCCACCATGTTGTGGAAGATGCGGAGCGGGTATGGTTCGCGGTAATGGCGCAGGATCAAGACGTTGCTTGAACCTTCGCGGATCTCCTGCGCGAATTCGCCGAAGGTCTCGGCATTGGTGAGATTCACAAGCGCGTTCGGCTCGATCGCATGGCGGTCGCCGCCGGAGATCACGGGCTTTTGCCGTTCGCGCGCGAAGGCGATCACGGCCTTGTTCTCTTTCCAGGGCCGCAGCCCGTTCAGTTCGAGCGCGTGCAGCGATGAACCGTAGCGCCGCAGAAATTCAATGGCGAACATCCGATGCTCGGCCTGCCCGATGCCCGTTTCGTCCCACAAAGGATGATTGAATACGACCAACACCTCGGGGATGGACGCGAGCGCGCCGAGAAGTTCGGCCAGTTCGGCCTGTTTGGGGCTTTGGCGATAGCGGTCCATGGCGGCCCAAAGATCGCGCGCGTTCGAGGCCGGGATATTGTGCACGCCCAAGTGGAAGAACGTGGGGCCAAACGGAACGGTCCATTCCACGGAAATGGGCGTGCCGCGGCATTCGTCGAGCACCTGCAGGGACACCGGCGCGTCGATGTTGTCATGATCGGTGAGCGAGACCATGGCGTTTCGATCGAGCGTCTCGATCTGCGTTTTTTCGAGCAGCCAGGCATCGTGCGCGCCAAGCGGAGGCGTCCACCAGCCGCGCGTCAGGTCGAGGGTCTGGCCGTGCCGCTTACGGTAGAGGGCAGCGCCGTGCCGGATGACGGTTGCGAGAAGCGGGGCGCCGGAAGCGGCCCGGTAAATGAAGTCCAGGCTTTCGCGCGAGTGTAGCGTGTGGCTATGCAAAGACACGCCCGTGCGGAACTGGCCGGCGGCCGCCGCATTTTTCCATTGCAGGTGAATCGTGGAAGACATCAAGCGTTCTCCTCGGGAAAAACCGGTGGCGGAAACACCGGTGGAATGACGGGTTGCGTAGCCTCGGGCTCGAGTTCGAACGTGAGGCGAAGGAACGATCGGGGCCGGTATTCGATGCGGATGGGAATGCCGCTGGGGTCTCCGTCCGCGTAAGCAGTGCGAAATTGGGCGTGGCGCACGCCCGCGAGATCCCTGATCCCGCCCTCCAGTTCCAACGGGCGTTCCGGACGGCGGCGTGTGGTGAGCTGGTAAAGCTTGCCCGCATGGATGAACTGGCGAGTGACGATGGGATCGCGGCAAAGCGCGGCGCATCGCATGGCGTGCAGGAAGGTAGTGGCTTGGCCGCGAAAGGTCTCGCGGGCGAGGGTACGCGGCTCGTGGCGCAGGGCGCCGGCGAGCGTATCGCCCAGGTTCGACCAGTCGCTGCCGGGCGCGAGATCGATGTTTTCGATCCAAGTTTGCGCGATGGATTCAGGCCCAGACCCGGCGGTCCTGCCGCGCGCCACAACACCTTCAGAGCCGCCGGGCGTGGCTGCGAGCGCACGTCGGGCCTGTTCCAAGCTCTCCTCGCGCGCGCGGGTCATCAGACCGGCGAAGGAGAATTCGATTCCGCCGGGCCGCTCGATCACCGCTTCGCGCAGAACCCCGAAACGGTTCAGACCGTGCGCGCGCGCCGGATTCGAGCCGGCGGCAAACTGGAGCGCAAGGGCCTGCGCACCTTGATCCCGGCCGATTTCCAGCGACGCATAGGCCCCGCCCGCGGATTCACGCGTGAACAGCGGGGCACCGAACAGCAGGATGGTGGCATCCAGCCGATAGCGGCGCTGGAACCGGGCGTCAGCCAGCAGGCCACGGAGCGTGAAGGCGACGGGATCGAACGCGGCCGAGCCTGGCGACGCGGCCGATTTCTTCCCGAGCAGCGAAACTACCCAGGACCGCAGAAGTGAACGCCGGTTGAATCCCCCATTCCGTTCCATGCCTCAAATCTGAGGCAGAAATGTTTAATACATCATGGCGCTTGCGTGAATTGTTTATAACAAAATCGGGAAATAATGTTTTAATGCGGATCGGCCGATGGAACCGAGATCAGCGGCGGACGTTGACGGTCTGGTCGCCGGCGATATAAGCCACGTATTCGGTCCCGCTCACGGCGATCACATTCTTCTCTTTTAGATCGTGCGTGGATTCGCTGGCCGTGGCGAAAGGCCGTTCGGATTCGCTGTGGTTGGCCGCCTTGGGTGTGGCGCGCACGCGAATCTGGCTATCATTCACCCCCGCCGCCGCGACCAGCCGGAACTTCACCTTGCTGCGTTCGCCGAAGAAATTCCGTTTTCCCCCCAGCGCGGTGATGGAGCCGGTCACGATAGCGCCCTCGGGGATCACCGTCACAGGACCACCCAGGACGGCGTCGACCACGCGGAAGTGGACAATCCGGCCGACTTCGGCGTCGAGCGGGACATCTTCGGTTAAAGCGATGCGGAAAGGCAGGCCGTCGGTGAGTGTGACAGAGACGAGATCTTGCGGGGTCTCGGTGGCCACCGTCGCAGTGGAAGGGTTCGGCGGCGGCGAATTCGGAAGCAGGTTTTCCTTGGGCTGCGCGGCGACCACCGGCGGAGGCGCCACGGGTTCCGGCCGTGCCCCGAGCGAAGGCGTTGGAGTGGCGGGTGGCGGAGGGGCCGCGGCCGCGATCTGGTTCAATGCGTCGCTTGCCGCCTGGGGCGGTGAGGATGGTACGGCGGCGGGAACATGGGGCGGGACGGCCGGCGCAGCGGCCGTTTCCACGCGCGCCGGTTGAGTCGGGCGCCGGTGCATTTGCCACCACGCGCCCGCGAGCGCCAATGCAAGCGCGACCGCGATGCCCGAAAGCCAAAGCAACCTGGTGCGCGAAGGTTTTGGCACCGCGACGGCAAGCGCAGCGGGGGCGGCGATTTGCGGCGCGGGAGCGGGAGCGGACGGAGCGTCCAGCATCACCATCATCTTGAGCAGCGCCGCCGCCACATCGCTCATCGCTTGCCAGCGCTCCTGGGTCCGCTTCCGCAAGCAGCGAGTAATCAGGGCGTCCAATTCGGCAGGTACTTCCGGCGCGATCTCGCGAATCGGTTTTGGCTCATCGCGCAACACCGCCGAAAGTGTGGATACTCTGGACTCGCCTTCAAAGGCGCGACGGCCGGTAACCATCTCATACAACACCGCGCCGAACGAAAAAATGTCCGAACGCGCATCCACCTTCAAACCCTCGGCCTGTTCGGGCGACATGTAATTTAGGGTGCCCAGGATGGCGCCTTCTACCGTGAGCGGTGCGGCGGTCAGCATCGCGTCATGGTTTGAGTCGCGGGGGTCCGAATCGGAGGGGTTCGAGTTGGCGGCCCCATTGGAACCCGCTTGCGGGCGGCTTGACAGCGGATCGAGCAGTTTCGCCAATCCGAAGTCCAGGACCTTCACCAGGCCGGAAGACGTGACCATGACGTTCGCCGGTTTCAGATCCCGGTGGATGATGCCGGCGGCGTGAGCGGCCACGAGCGCATTAGCCATCTGGGCCGCGATGCGCAGCGCTTGCGGTACGGGCAACCGGCCGGCGCAAATCATGCGATGCAGCGTCTCGCCGGAGACGTGCTCCATGACAATGTATTGCGTGTCGCCTTCCGGCAGGATGTCGTGGATGGTGACGATATTGGGGTGGTTGAGTGCCGAAGCCGCCCGCGCCTCCTGGATGAACCGGCGCCGCCGTTGGGGATCGCGAGTGCGGGCGGGCGTCAAAACCTTCACCGCAACAATACGGTTGAGCCGCGAATCGCGCGCCTTATAGATCTCGCCCATGCCGCCCGATCCCAGTTTTTCCAAGAGGGCATAGTGGGAGACGATCCGGCCGACATAGGTTTCCATGGGCTGTCAACAGCGGGAACAGCTTCGATTTGCCGTGGGTCCTGTGTTCGCATTATCACTCGAAAGCCAGATTCGGTGCAATGCCGCGCTGGAACTGTTGTTAGGGGGACCAGATGCCTGCAGGACCGGATTTGTACCAGTATATTTTGCCGGTTCGCACTGGAGTCACCGTGGGCGAGGTAGCCAGATGACAATTGTTTTTCAATCAGATTGGCGAGTGGTAACGAATCTGCAGTAGGGGCTGCGAGACCGACTCGGCCGCCAGAGAGCGGCCGGAGTGAAAGGAGAAACAAATATGCTCTACTATGCTTTGGTCTTTCTGCTGATCGCGATCGTGGCGGCGGTGCTCGGGTTCGGCGGGGTGGCGGTGATTTCGGCGGGGATCGCGAAGATTCTGTTTTTCATATTCATCGTGCTCTTCCTCGTCTCCTTGATCACTCATATGTCGCGGCGCGTGTAGCGCTTGCTCCAACGGGCCCTGCGCCGTCCGGTGAGCCGGCCAGGGCCCGTTTGCTCCTCCCCCTCCGCAGCTTTTAGAATCTGCTAGAGCCCCGTGCCATCGTGATTTCGTGAGCGCCAGCCTCGGATGATGAGCGGGCGAGACGACATACGTCGGCTAGCAGCATTCCGAACGCCAGGATTACAAATCCATAGGCTACTTTCGTGCGAATCGTCGATTGCATGTCGCCTCCTGTCCACTCCCGTCTCACCAACCGGGTCAGTTTCGAAATTCGAATCCTAAATGAGCACGTTCGCGGCCACAGGAGATATCGAAGCCGGCCGCCGCGAAGTTGTACGATAATCTATTGCGCCACAACGGCCGCGGAGGCCTGGCTGCCGCGCAAGACCTGGCGTGTCAGAAGCGATCGATTCTGCGCGGTGAGTCTTTTGGTGAGCGAATAGTGGGGAAGGGATCATCGGTGAAGGCGAGGACGGGACTAGAGCCCAGGTTGTTGGCCGTGCGGGGGCCGCTGAAAGGCCACGTCATCCCCTTGCCGCAGGGCGAATACTGGGTGGGCCGGCAGGCGACCAACGATCTGCAACTGGAAGATAACGCGGTTTCCCGCCGCCATTGCCTGTTCGTGCGGTCCGGCGATGCCTGCACTCTCCGGGATCTGGACAGCCGCAACGGGACTTTCGTCACCGGCACGCCTGTCACGGAACAGCAACTGGAGCCGGGCGACGAGATTCGCATTGGCGGATCGGTGTTCTGCTACCTGGTGGGCGCCGAGACCGCGCCGCCCGCCGACAGCCAGCTCTCGCACTCCAGCACGCGGGAACTGCGCCTGGAGGACTCGCTCTATCTTCCCTCGGACGAGTACACGATTCTGCCCCCATCGGCGCGCGCGCTGCACGATCTGCGTACGCTGCTGCGGGTCAGCACGATGCTGCACTCGTTTCGGGGGTTGCACGACACGACGTCGGTTTCAGCGGCCGACATTCTTCGCAAGCATCTGACCTCTTTGTTGCTGGATCTGATTCCCGCCACCCACGCCGCGATCTTCATTCCCGGGACAGCAGCAGAGGAGGGCGCGCCGGCGCGCGCGGCGGTCCTGGAAAGAAGCATTGCCGAGCGGGTGGTGATCTGGCAGGACGGCGCGGACAACAATGGCCTGTCCATTCTGGCGGCGCCCCTGATCGTGCGCGAGGAAGTGGCCGCGGTGGTGTACGTGGAATCCGTGGGCGGGGAAAGCGTCTTCGACGAAGGACACTTGCAGCTTCTCACGGCGGTGGCCGGCATGGCGGCGGTGGCCTGGGAGAATGCCACCATCCTGGGTTGGCTGCAGGAGGAAAACGAGCGCCTGCAATCGGAGTTGAAGATCGAGCACGGGATGGTAGGCGAAAGCGAGAAGATGCGCGAGCTGAAGCGTCAGATCGCCAAAGTGGCGCCGTCCAATTCCAACGTGCTGATTTTGGGAGAGAGCGGAACGGGCAAGGAGCTGATCGCCCGCGCGCTGCATCGCAACAGCCTGCGCGCCGCGGGACCATTCGTGGCCATCAACTGCGCGGCGCTGACCGAGACGCTGCTCGAAAGCGAGCTGTTCGGACACGAGCGCGGGGCATTCACCGGCGCGATCACGCAGAAGAAGGGGAAACTCGAAATCGCCGAGGGCGGCACGGTTTTCCTGGACGAGATCGGCGAGCTTTCGCCGATTCTGCAAGCCAAGCTCCTGCGCGTGATCCAGCAGCGCGAGATGGAGCGCGTGGGCGGAACGAAGACCATCCCGCTGAACATTCGCATCCTGGCAGCCACCAATCGCGACCTGGAAGAGGCCGCCGGGAAGGGCGATTTCCGGCGCGATCTGTTTTACCGGCTGAATGTGGTGTCGCTGAAAGCGCCCCCCTTGCGCCAGCACACCGAGGACGTCTTACCTCTGGCCGAGCACTTTGCTAAGAAATACGCGGCCGAGTGCGGACGCAAGCTCGTGGGCATTGCGCCGGAAGCGCGCGCCTATTTGCAGAGCTACTCCTGGCCCGGCAACGTGCGGGAGTTGGAGAACGCCATCGAGCGCGCCGTGGTTCTGGGATCGGCCGACCTGGTTCTGGCCGAAGATCTGCCGGAGCACATCCGCGAATCGCGGCCAGCGGCCGTCTCGGCCAGCATGTATGAAGAAGCCGTGGAGGCGGCCAAGCGCCAGGTGGTACTGCAGGCCTTCGACCAAGTGAATCACGATCACGAAGCCGCGGCCAAGATTCTGGGGCTGCATCCGAATTACCTGCACAAGCTGATCCGGACCATGGATTTGAAGCCGGCGTTGAAGCGGGGGCGAAAGTAGCGGCATACGACATCCGCGCGGACTTATACTGGCCTTGAAATGGGTGGCTCTTTGAGTACCTCGGTAATCGCCTGTGTCTTCTGCAGGGATTATCCGGGCCGCCAGCCCCCTGGCATCCCTGTTACCAGGTGTGAGGTTTGCGATGGCCGCGTGAGGATCACCTTGCGCGGAATTCACCCCCTCGCGGCGTGCCACTTTTGTCGTGATTATCCGGGTCGACAACCCCCTGGTATTCCCGTCGGCAAGTGCGAGCTTTGCCATGGAACTGGGCTACTGACGGCAGACGGGCTAGCGCCAGAAATAGTAGTCCCCGCGACGCGCAGCCTCGGCCCAAGCCCAGCTTCTGACGAGCGCCCAAAGACGTCGGACATGCCGCCGGCGCTCGGTGGGATCACGCCAAACGGAGAAATGCAGCGGCTTTTGCTCAATCGTTGGCGTGAGTGCGTTGGTTGCGTCGACCACCAACTTCCGCTTGCCGCGATCGTTATGATGGGCGGTCTTCTCGAAGGTCTCCTTCTTGCGCGCATTGAGGGGCTCGCCGATAAGTCGCCGGTTTTCACGGCGACCGCGGCTCCGAGGGATAGGGCGGGCGCGCCGTTGGCGTTGAAGGATTGGACGTTGGCCAACTATTTAGAGGTTGCCCATGAGCTTGGCTGGATCTCGGGGACCCATAGAGATGTTAGCGAGGTGCTAAGGGACTATCGCAACTATATCCATCCGCATAAGGAACACCGGCAAGAGAAGATTCTCTTACCTGCCGATGCCGCGATGCTCTGGGAAATCACGAAGCACCTGGCTCGCGAGGTTGCAAAAAGTTAGCTCCGGTCAGCGAGCGGGGACCAGCCCTCACCGTGCCACAATAAAACTTTCCCGTCATCATGGCAGAATCTCCTATTACTCCCCGCAGCCAAGACTTCGCTGCCTGGTACCAAGATGTCGTACTGCACGGCGACATGGCCGAGCCGGCTGAAATCGTCAAGGGCTGCATGGTCATCAAGCCCAATGGATACGCGGTCTGGGAAGTGCTCCAGCGCGAGCTCGACGATCGCTTCAAGGCCACCGGCCACCAGAACGTCTACTTTCCGCTGCTGATCCCGCAGAGCTTTCTGCAAAAAGAGGCCGAGCACGTGGAAGGGTTTTCGCC
>JASHQT010000031.1 GCA_030039005.1 Bryobacteraceae bacterium | reverse complement strand
GCCCACAAAACCCAGACCGTGACCGCGCAATCGTTCCTGGACGCGGCGGGTGTGCAATTTTCGCTTCCGCCTGATCCCGGCGGTGCGGTGTGCTGTGAGATGTACGTCGCCTCCGACATTCGCGATCGCCTGGGTTCCGCGCTTCTGGTCTACGGCACCCTGTCCGACGCCGGCGCCAATCGCTACGCCGCCGAGCAGCTGCAAAGGGGCTTCTTCCGCTTTCTCGAACACGCGGTTCCCATCGCCAAGGATTTCGAAATCAGCGACGACGAATTGCGCACCCACGACGTCATTTTTGTCGGACGTCCGGAAACCAACTCGGCGCTCGCCGCCTGGCAAGCCAAAATCGGTTTGGATTCCGCGGACGGACTATTCCGCATCGACGGCCGCGATCACGCATCGGAGACCGAAGCGCTGGTTTTTGCGGCACCCAATCCGCTCGATGCGCATCGCATGATGCTCGTGGTGGCGGGAAATTCAGCGCTCGAAACCGTTCTCCTAACCAGAGCGCCGGGCTGGGACGACACGCAATATTCCATCTTCGATTCCGGCAAAGAGGTAGTTTCTGGATTCGCGAGCGTTGCTCCATCCATTTCCGCAAAACGTTGATCGTCGATTCCGCCGTGCTATACTCGCCTCCAGATCTTTGCAACTCTAACAGCGAGGAATGTTCGGGAAGGCGGTGTAAATCCGCCACTGCCCCGCAACTGTAAGCGGCAACTAAGTTCGGCCGAAGCGATCACTGCGCAAGTGGGAAGATCGCCTTATTCAAGAAAGGCCGCCGCAAGTCAGGAGACCGGTTCTTCGCTTGGAAATCAACTCGCGTTTTCGAGGGAGAAACGTACGATGCGAATCATCTTTCTATTGTCTCTTTCGCTCGCGGCATCGCTTGCCGCATTTGCGGGCGAAAACCCAGTCATTCACGGCGTGATTCTCGATCCGTCCGGCCGCGCCGTCGAGGCCGCGCGTGTCACGTGCCAAAACCAATCTGTTTACACCAACGCCGAGGGAAATTTCAGCATCCCCGGCATCGCTGAGTGCCAGGCCCGTGTTGAAAAGACTGGATTCGAAACCCAAACCGTCCAGCTCACAGCCGAAACGGCCGCGCGAATCGCGCTCTCACTCGCCGGCCGCACCGAATCCGTCATCGTGACGGCTAACCGCACCGAAACCACGCCTGAACAGGCCGCCGTCGCTGCCAGCGTCATCACCAAACAGCAGCTCGAAGAGCGCCAGTTTCCCATGGTCTTCGATATGCTGCGCGAGATTCCCGGATTGCAAGTGGACGAATACGGCCCGCCCGGAACGCTGGCCGAGGTTTTCACGCGCGGCGCCGACAGCACAAGCACGCTGGTGCTCCTGGATGGCGTCCCGTTGAACGATCCGGGCGGTTCCATCCATCTTGAGAACCTTACCTCCGATGGTCTGGATCGCATCGAAGTCGTGCGCGGCCCCGAGAGCGCGCTCTTCGGCGCAGAAGCCGCGGCGGGCGTAATCCAGCTCTTTACTAAGCACGGAGATCCTGAAAACTCCGTCCCGCACGGATCGGTGTCCTACGAGCGCGGCAGCTTTCAAACCGATCGCTGGATCGCCAACCTCAACGGCGGCTTTCTCTCCCGCTTCGACTACGCGTTGAGCGCGTCGCAATTTCACACCGTCGGCGAGTGGCCGAACAGCTTCTCGCTGAACGATACCGGAACCGCCAATGTCGGCTACAAGATCTCGGACTCCACTCAACTGCGCGCCGTCTTCCGCGTCTACGACGCCATCGCCGGCATCCCCGGCCAGATCGCTTATGGCATCGACGATCAAATCGCGAACGAGCACGAGCGCGACGATACCGTCTCGCTGCGCCTGGACGACAGCCGCGGCGCGCATTTCCACCAGCAATTCACCTTCGGTTTCCATCGCCTCACCGATCGCTACAACGATAACGAGCCTTACAGCGAGCAGCCGCTCGCGGCTTTGGTCCAAAACGTTCCCGGTCCGCCGCCCGAAACGTATTTGGTCGCCGTCGTAAATCCCTATAACCCGCCGACGCTCATCCCTCCGGGGCTCACGCTCGTCCAGACCTTCAATTACGCGGGCGGCGATAACGACTCGCTCAATCTCACCGAACGGAAGATCGCGGGCTATCAGGGCACGTTCTCGTGGCGCGGCGGCGCGCTGGTGTTCGGCTACGATTACCAGGATCAAAGCGGCGTGCTCTCCGGCATCCCGGCCTCACGCTCGAACAACGGACTCTTCGCCAACATCCAGCAGAGCTTCGGCCGGCGAATTTTCCTGAGCGGCGGCGCGCGTTACGAGCACTCGAGCGCTTTCGGCAACATCGGTTCCGGCCGCGCGGGAGCGAGCGTTTTACTCGCCGGCGAACATGGCCCGCTGTCGTCCACCTACTTCCGGTTAGATGGCGGGCGCGGCGTTGTCGAGCCCAGCCTGCTCGAAAACTACGCGCAAGCCGCGCCTTACTACTTCGGCAATCCGGCCCTACGCCCCGAACTCACCACAACCTACGAAGCCGCGCTGGTGTCGGAATGGTGGCGCCGGCGCATTCGCACCGAAGTCGCCGGTTTCCGCAATTCGTTTCACGACCTGATCGCTTTCGTCGGCGATACCTGGGAAAACATCGAAGCCAGTTGGGCCCGCGGCGTGGAAACTTCGGCGCAGGCGCGAGTGACGAACTACCTCGCGATCAACGGCGCATACATGTGGATGCCCACGCGCATCACCGCGTCCACTACGCCCGAATCCTCCGACACCGGCGTCGGCCAGCCGCTGGTGCGCCGCCCTCTCAATTCCGGCTCCATGTCCATCGCGGTCACGCCGCGCCGCTGGTCGCTCGTCATCGGCGGCA
>JASHQT010000345.1 GCA_030039005.1 Bryobacteraceae bacterium | reverse complement strand
TCGCGTGCTGCTGGGCGTGTTCCTGCCCGCATACATGGTGCAGCTCGAAAACGACGTCTACATGCAGATCGCCCTGGTGATGCTGATTGGCCTGGGCGCGAAGAACTCGATTCTGATCGTCGCTTTTTCGAAGGAGCTTTACGAAAAAGGCATGCCGCTGGTCGACGCCGCGCTCGAAGGAGCCAGGGTCCGGTTCCGGCCGCTCATGATGACCGCGCTCGCCTTCATTGTCGGGTGCATACCGCTATGGATTGCATCCGGCGCCGGATCGGTCGCGCGGGAGGTGATCGGAACCACGGCCATCGGAGGCATGGTGGCGGAGACGTTCCTCGGCAGATTCTTCGTTCCCGCCATTTTCGTATTGGTGGAGAAATTGTCAGGCTCGAAAGCGCCCGTCTTGGAGCCGTTGCCTTCGCCGGTTCATGGAGACTGAAGTGAAAACCTACTACTGGATTGCGATTGCCGCGATGGCGCTGCTGCTCGCCGGCTGCACCGTCGGTCCGAACTACAAGCGGCCGCAGGTGGCTGTCCCGGCAAGTTTCCGCGCGCCCCAGGCAACAGAAGCCCCGCTGCCGGAAAACCAGGCTGCTTCGCTCGCGGATCTGAAGTGGTTCGAGGTTTTCCGCGACCCGCAGCTCCAGAGCCTTATCAAGATCGCCCTGGTGCAGAACTACGATCTGCGCGACGCCGTGGCGCGGGTGGACGAGGCGCGCGCGAATCTCGGCATTACTCGCTCCAACCAGTATCCGCAGGTAAGCGCCTCGGGAGATCTCCAGTTTACGCGCCTATCGCGGGAGGGAGCCACTCCGCTACCAGCCACATTTCTCCCCAATCAGAACCGCAATTGGGGAGAAGCAGCGCTGAATCTTCTGTCGTTCCAGATCGATTTATGGGGGCAGTTGCGCCGCGCGACCGAAGCCGCGCGCGCGAATCTGCTCAGTGCGGACTGGAACCGCAAGACGGTGATCACCACGGTGGTCAGCCAGGTCGCGGCCGATTACTTTCAGTTGCTGGAACTCGATTCCGAGCTGCGGATCTCCCAAACCACATTGGCGACGCGCCAGGAATCTCTTAAGCTGACGGTGGACCGCGAAGGACACGGCATCGCCACTGACCTCGATGTGCGGCAGGCCGAGCAACTCGTCGAGAGCGCGGCCGAAAGCATTCCGCAATTGAAACAGCAGATCGAACAGACGGAGGACCAAATGTCGCTGCTGCTCGGCAAGAATCCGGGAGGCATCGAGCGAGAGGACCGTTTCGATAACGAGTATCCGGTCCCGGAGGTGCCCGCCGGCCTGCCCTCGGCATTGCTGGAGCGCCGGCCCGATATTCGCGCGGCCGAACAATCCATGATCGCCGCGAACGCCAATATCGGCGTGGCCCGAGCCGCTTATTTCCCGCAGATCACCCTGACGGGATCCATTGGCGGCCAGAGTTCAACGCTCACTAAGCTTTTCTCCGGGCCGGCCTCGGCGTTTACCTTCGCGCCCCAAATCACCGAACCCATCTTCACTGCCGGGCGAATCAAGAACAACGTACGGCTGGCCGAGGCGGAGCGCAAGGATGCGCAGATCGCGTATGAAAAATCCATCAGCACGGCTTTCCAGGAGGTTTCCGACGCCCTGATCGCGCATACCCGCACGCGCGAGAGCCGCGTGGAACAAGTTAAGCTGGTGTCCGCGCTGCAGGATCGCAAGCGCTTGGCTTACCGCCGCTGGGAAGGCGGCGTGGACACCCAGCTCAACGCGCTGGATGCGGATCGCGATTTGCTTTCGGCCCAACTGGCGCTCGAGCAGATCCGCTATGCCGAAATCGTCAGCGAGGTCCAGCTTTATAACGCCCTCGGCGGCGGCTGGCAGTGAGGTATTCCACTGCTTTTCCGTAACACCCTGTCTGCCGCACCACGTTGTCTGCAGCTTCCCTCATGGCTTGAGTATAATCATTCGACTAGCAGTCACTTGCACGGATATCGCGCGAAGGTCACGTAGCGGGTTCAAGATCGGAGGGGATTATGTCCGTGAACTTGAGAGCGTTAGTCGCCAGATTGGACGAGCGCACGCGGAGCGCGATGGAAGCTGCCGCCGGCCTGTGCCTGGCACGGACGCATTACAACATTGAAATCGAGCATTTCCTGCTCAAGGCGCTCGATTCCACCGACACGGATCTTGCGTATATTTTGCGCCGGTTCGAGGTCGACAAATCGCGGCTGACTTCGGAGTTGACTCGAAGCCTGGACAAGCTGAAAACGGGAAATGCCCGTACGCCGGCGTTCAGCCCGACCCTCCTGCGCATGCTGTCCGAAGCATGGACAACGGGGTCGCTCGACTTTGGCGCTACTCAAATCCGGACTGGATTCGCAATGCTGGCGCTGGCGAGCGACGATGAATTGTCACGCCTGCTGCGCGACGTGAGTAGGGAGCTCCTGAAGATTGACGCGGCCGTGCTCCGCAAGGAATTCAGCGCCATCGTCGAGGGTTCGGTGGAAGAGGCCAGGCCGTCGGAGCAGCCGCAGGCGGGCGACGGAAGCGCCAGGCCGGTCGGCGGTAAAACGCCCAACCTCGATCAATTCACCGTCGATCTGACAGCCAATGCCAGGCTCGGCAAAATCGACCCCGTCCTGGGGCGCGATTTCGAGATTCGTCAACTGATCGATATCCTGATGCGCCGGCGGCAAAACAATCCGATCCTCACCGGCGAGGCTGGGGTCGGAAAGACCGC
>JASHQT010000344.1 GCA_030039005.1 Bryobacteraceae bacterium | reverse complement strand
ATCTTGTGGCACGCCGCGCAAGTTGGGTTATTTCGGTGCGCTTCCATGCGCGCGCGCAGCGAGGCGGGCTGTGGGGCGCCCTCGTTTTCTTTAAGCGGGGGAACATTGGGAGGCGGCAGCGGCGCGGGCGCACCGAGAATATTCTCCAAAATCCATTTGCCGCGCGCCACCGGCGACGTGCGATTCGCCACCGACGTCACGAGCAGAAAACTGGATTGGCCCAGCAGGCCGCGGCGCGCGTCGTCCTGAAGCGCGACGCGCCGGAACTGGCTGCCATGCACGCCGGTGATTCCGTAATGCCGGGCGAGACGCTCGTCGACGTACGTATAATTGGCATCGAGCAAATCGACGATGCTGCGGTCTTCGCGCACGATGCTTTCAAATAGCAGCTCCGTCTCCTTTAGAAAACCTTCGCGCAGGTTTTCGTTGAACTCGGGCGTCAGCGGGCGCTGGTTCTTAATCTCGCGCAAATACAGCCACTGACCGGCGAAATTCGTGGCAAGCGTTTCCGAGCGCGGATCGGCCAGCATGCGCCGCGTTTCGCGTGCCAGCACGTCGGGCTCGCGGAGCTTGTTCTGAATCGCCAGGTCCAGCAGTTCATCGTCGGGGATGCTGCTCCACAGGAAAAACGACAGCCGCGAAGCCAGCTCCAGATCACTCACGCGATAAATCGTGCCGGAGGCAAGATCCGCGGGCTCGTGCTCGAAACGAAAAACGAAGCGCGGATCGATGAGCACGCGCGCCAAGCCCTGTTCGATTCCCGCATCGAACGTCGCGCCGTGGCGGCCTTTTTCGTAGAATTCCATCAATGTTTGAAGATCGGCTTCGGTGACCGGCCGCCGGTACGCGCGCCGCGCCAGGGTGGATAAAATCCGCTTCGCGCAGCCGGTTTCCTCTTGTTCGGATTGCGGCCGGCAAATGAAAATGCGGCGCCGGCTCGGCGTATCGCCCGGGCCCGTCGCGTTGAACGGCCCCGTGATCGCCACGCTCTGAATCCCCGAATTATTGGGATAAATCTGCCAAATATCATCCGCGCCCGGTGGATTTTTGCGAATATACGCGACGCCCAGCTCCTGCGGCCCGGCCTGGATGGGAATACGCAGGTCCAGCACCGGGGCGGCTTTGGCTACCTTGATGCGCTCGCCGTTCAGCGTGACTTCGATCTCTTCATCCAGAAATCCGGGCGAACCCAGCCCAATATTCGCCGCTTTGGCATGAATCTTGACCGCGTACTCGGCGTCCAGCGGGAAATCGTTGCGCACCAGGATTCCGCCGCGTGTCCCGAGCGGCAGTCCTTCGATGTGATCGGTCTGCGACAAATCCGAGGGTACGCGGTACATCGCGGTGAATGGCGTCGTGCCGGAATCGCCCACCGCGAGCCGGCTCAATTTCGTGGCCGCGGCAACGTAGCGCTCCAGCAGCGCGGGCGAAATCGCGAGTGCATCGGCGATATTGTCGAAGCCCTCGCTCGAATCGTCGGCGGGCAGCAGCGTGGTGGGGTCGATTTCGAGGTCCAGAAGATCGCGAATCGAATTCGCGTATTCGGTACGATTCAGCCGATGCACGCCGGTTGTTCCCGGATTGGGCTTGGCGGCGGCCGCGTGATCGAGCGCGGCTTCCAGCTTAGCCACAAAACCGTCCAGCGTCGCGCGATCGGGGCGGGGCATTCCCGCGGGCGGCATCATGCCGGCGCGAATCTTGCGCACCACCTTTTCCCAAGCTTCGGCGTTTTCGCCCGGATGCGCCAGGTCCAGCTTGTCAATCGCGAATCCGCCCGAGCGCGTCTTCTCGTTGTGACACACGACGCAATAGCGATCCACCAGCGCGCGATCCTGCGCCTGCGCGAGCGCCGCCACGCCGAGCAGCAGTGCGGGCCAAGCTTTCATGGCGCTGATTTCTCCGCGCCGAGCTTTGCGAGCAGCGCCATGGTCGCGGGCTTTTTGATCGGCGGATTCGTCGCCAGGAACACGCCTTCAGCCCACGTCATCGGGGTGCGGCCTTCTTTGTCCTTTATATCCAGCCGTGCGCCTTTCTTCACCAGCAGTTCGATAATATCGTTCGATCCGCGATTCACCGCGCCGATCAGCGCCGTGATGCCCATCGCATTGGCCGCGTTCACATCCGCACCATGCTCCAGGCACAGCTGCACGGCGTCCAAGAACTGCTTGGACTCGCTGTATGTCTGCCCATCCACGTAATTCACGCCCGCGGCCGCCATCAACGGCGTCGTCCCGGCTTGCGTCGCGATGTTAGGATCGGCGCCTTTGTCCAGGAGCAGATGCATCAGAGTAAGATCGGCCGAGATCGAGGCGCGCAGGAACGGCGTCTGCCCGGTGAGATCCACCCAGGAAAGATCGCTGATGGGCATCAGCCAGCGGCGCAGCGGCGGCACTTCCTTGGTTCTGGCGTTCACGTTCGCGCCGCGATCGAGCAGCACACGGATCAACTCCAGCGCAGCCGCGCGATCCACACCGTTGTCGTCGGTCTTGTTCACTTCCAAGTCGCGCAGATCGACAGCGGTCCATAGCGGAGTGCGGCCCCACCAATCGACGGCGTTCGCATCCGCGCCGTGCTCCACCAGCAGCCGCGCGACATCGATGTGATTATTGGCGATCGCCTCGATCAGCGGCGAAGTCCCATTCGCCTCCACCTGGTTCACGTTGGCGTTCGCGGCTACGAGCGCGCGTGCGATGTCTATGCGTCCGTCGCGCGCGGCATACAGCAGCGCGGTCATTTCACCAGGCGTCGGCTCCTGGTATCCGCGCTCGGGCCATCCGCCGCGAATGATCCCCACGCCGTGCGATCCGCCGCCTGCATTGGGCGCTCGCCGCGGAGGCGCTTCACCTTTGCGGGTTCGCGCGTTGATCTCGGCGTCGCGATGAATCAACAGATCCACGGCTTCCGGATGATTCGCCCGCACGGCCCACATTAGTGCCGTCGAATCGATGGAATCCTTCGCGTTCACCGCCGCACCACGCTCGAGCAGCAACTTCACTGCCTCGGTTCCGCCATCGGTGCGCGCGGCCATCATGAGAGCCGTGGTGCCCTGCGGATCGGGAGAATTCGGATCGGCGCCCGCATCGAGGAGCAGATTCAAAATCGCGGCATTGGCGTTCGAACACGCCAGCGCGACCGGCGTGAGCCCATAGCGATTGTGCGCGTTGGGATTGGCGCCCGCGCCAAGCAGCGTTTCCACCATCGCGAGATCGTCCGCCCGCACGGCCCACATCAGTGCTGTAGTGCCGTCCACGGCGGGTGCGTTCACGT
>JASHQT010000343.1 GCA_030039005.1 Bryobacteraceae bacterium | reverse complement strand
AGATAACAGGGCAGCGTGGCGACCAGCGTTTTGCCTTCACCGGTGCGCATTTCGGCGATTCTGCCGCGGTGCAAAACCGCGCCGCCGATGAGCTGCACGTCGAAGTGGCGCATGTTGAGCACGCGGCGTCCGGCCTCGCGGCAAACGGCGAAGGCTTCGATGAGCAAGTCGTCGAGCGGCTCGCCGTTTTCGACGCGCTGCTTGAATTCGATGGTTTTCTGGGCCAGTTCGGCGTCGGAAAGTTGCTGGAGCGCGGGTTCGAGATCGCCGATGGCGGCGACGAGCGGACGCATGCGCTTGACTTCGCGTTCGTTCCTGGTCCCAAAAATTTTCGCAAGAGTCTTGTCGAGCATGGGCGGGGGCCTGCTCTTATTTTAGCGGATCTGGACAGTTGCGCCCAGGTTTTCGGGCTCGCGTTGTGTCACAGACAGAGAATCGTCGTCTCCCGAGCAGACCGGAGGGAGAAGGCGCGTTCCAGCGGAATCGATCGGCGTCGATGGTGTGATGTGTTAAGATGCAATTGCCGACGTAGTAGCACACCTCGGGGACGTAGTTCAGTTGGTTTAGAACGCCGGCCTGTCACGTCGGAGGTCGCGGGTTCGAGCCCCGTCGTCCCCGCCATATTTTTCAACCACGCTCCAGGCCTAGCGCTCGATCAGCGATCGTGTTGCACGACGTCAGCCGACGGGTGAGCAATCCCAATCCCATGTAAGCGCCCGGCTGCACATGCCTGGTGCAGCGCCGCTTGGCGATTTTCGGGCCGATGCGGGCAGATCTCGCAACGCCGCCCGTGCTGCTTATATCCTTCGCAACAGACCGTGCGGACCATGATGAACGTGTCGGCCTCGTCGTTTATGTAACTAATGCCTGGCATGCCATCAGCGGGTCAGCAAGCGTAATTCCGTTCGTCCAAGACATTGACCGAAAGATATTTATGGACCAGGGCAGGCCCAAGGAGAGACCTCTGCCGGCACGAACTGCGTCTAAACACGCAACCCGTATCCGCCGTACCTAAGGCGAGCGCTCTATGCAAGCAGAATCTTCGAACGGTCGATAGATCTTTCGGTGCGGTTCTCGGCGGTTCTTCTCCTTTTGGTTGCTGTGTTGGCGCCGGCCGCCCGGGCCCTTACGGTCGAGGAAGGCCGTACGGCGGCGCGCGTGGATGAACAATCTTGCGTTGCGCCGAGACCGGTGGCGGTGTTTCAGCCCGCGGATCGTCAGGCGTTCGTGTGGTTCGCGGCTCTGCGAGTACGGCCCGGCGATCAATTGCGCGTGGAATGGCTGGATCCTTCCGGCGCCGTTTCCACCACCGCCGATTACGGCGAGCTGCCGGCCGCGGGCGAGCTTTGTTTCACCGCCCAGCTCCCCATCGCGGGTTTCACGCCGGCATCGCAGCCCGGCAAGTGGACTGTGCGGGCTGTGTCGAACGGCACGGTCGCGTTTTCGCGCACGTTCACGATCGCGGCGGACACCGATAACGGCGGTCCGGTGGTCACCAGCGTGACCTGGTCGGGACAGAAGGCCGAAACCATCGATTTCAACGTGCATGGCAGAAACTTCGAGCCCGGGTCCTTAATATTGGTCGCCGAATACACGCCTGCGGGCGGCTGGAAATACATCGCCAGCCTGCAGCCGCAAGAGACAACGGCCAGCCAGCTTACGGCGCGCTACACGGGCCTCCCCCCCAACGAATATTGGGCCATGGTGGAAACGCCGGACGGGCGGATGAGCCACCCGGCGCGGTTCCTGATCGAGACCGGCGGGTACAAGCTGCCCACCGTGGCGGGCGTGCCGTGGGTGATCACACAAGGGCCGTATGGGACTTTCTCGCATTGGGGCAATAGTCTGCACGCCTTCGACATTGCGCCCCGCGGGAACAGTTGCGTGGTGGCCATGAAGGCCGGGACCGCCTACGTGCACGACCTGGGGCTCGGCCAGGATCACCGGCATCGTTCGTTTGGAAACTACATCACCATCGATCACGGCGACGGCGAGTTCAGTCACTACGCGCATCTGGCCAGCGGCACGTTCCTCGTGAGGAACGGCGAGCACGTGGAGCAAGGCCAGGCGCTGGCGATCGCGGGCAATAGCGGCTACACGCTCGGCGAGGGGGGCGGGTATCACGTGCACGTCAGCGTGACGCGCGCGCTTCCAATTTCTTCGATGAGCGTGCCGTTCCAATTCGAGGATCTGCCGGATTGGACGCGCGGCGGCGGTTATCGAACGGTGGTGTCGACCAACGCGTCGGCTTTATCCGATTGCGGGGCTCCGCATCCTCATAATGTCGCCAGTGCGCCCGCCCGTGGCAGGGCGCCGTCGAATCAATATTCCGGCGCAGTGTCGCTGCAGCAATGGTGGAGCGAAGTATTCGCCGTCACGCGAGGATCGAAACTCCTGGATGTCACGCTTTCGTGGGCCGGCTCACCCGCGGATCTGGATCTGCACCTGATGAGTCCGAGCGGGCGGCATTACGCCGCATACGCCGACACCACCGGATATTCCGGCGAAACCAATCCGAAATCCTTTCGCGTTCCAGATCCGGAGCCGGGTCTGTGGCGGGTGTCGGTAGAGGGCATGCGCGGCGATGCCATCAACTTCTCGGTGGCGACTTCGGGGGCGCCGGCGCGAGAGCGAACTCGCCTGCGAGCGTCGCGTTAGTCCCGGACTTTCGATTTCAGCCAATCTTCATCCGCCGGCGATATCATGGCACCATGCGGAAAAGTGCCCTGTTGCTGCTTGTGTTGGCCGCTGCGTTCGCGCAGAGCGGTTATCATCTCATCAAGAAAATCAGCATCCCTGGCGACGGCTTTTGGGATTATCTGACCGCGGACCCGGCGACGGGACGCGTCTATGTCTCGCATGGCACCGAAGTCGATGTGGTCGACGGTAAGAAGGGCGAAGTGGTGGGCAAGATCGCCGGCCTCAAGTTGATTCACGGAATCGCGCTCGCCCCCGAGTTCAATCGCGGATTCATCAGCGACGGCGGGGCCAACCAGGTGGTGGTGTTCGACCTGAAGACGCTGGAGAAGACCGGCGCGGTTCCAGCCGGGACGAATCCGGACGGCATCATATATGATCCCGCCACCAAGCGCGTTTTCGCTTTCAACGGCCGCAGCGCCAGCGCCACCGCGGTGGATGCCGCGAAGGCCACGCTCGCCGGCACCGTGATGCTCGAGGGCAAGCCCGAGTTCCCGGCGCCCGACGGCAAGGGCCACGTGTTCGTGAACATCGAGGACAAAAGCGAGGTCATGGACATCGATGCCCAGGCGCTGATGGTGGTGCACACCTGGCCGCTCGCGCCCTGCGAAGAACCCTCCGGAATGGCCATGGACACCAAGTCCCGGCGCATCTTCTCCGGCTGCGACAACAAAGTGATGTCGGTGATGAACGCCGACACGGGCCAGGTGGTGACTACCGTGCCGATCGGCGAGGGTGTGGACGCAACCTGGTTCGATCCGGGCACCAAATATGTCTTCGATTCGTGCGGCCAGGACGGCGTTTTGACCGTCATTCACGAAGACTCGCCCGACAAATACACGGTCGTCGAGAACGTCGCAACGGAAAAAGGGGCGCGCACCATGGCGCTCGATACGAAGACCCACACCGTCTATTTGGCACTGGCTCAAACGGAGACATTACCGCCAGCCGAAGGCCAGGCCAAAGGCCGCCCTCGGCGAAGAGTGATTCCGGGTTCGTTCGGGCTGCTAGAATTTGGGAGGTAATGACAGGCCTCGCCGCGGACCCGGTTTGCAAAGAACACCTCACTGGTCCGGATCATCCTGAGCAACCCGCGCGCTTCGACGCCGCGGTGAACGCGTTGCGCGGGCTGGATCTCGCGCCCATTCCTCCGCGGCTGGCCAATCCTGACGAGCTGGCGCTGTGCCACTCACGCCAGTACATTCGGCTGGCCGAGCGGGAGATCTTCGAAGGATTTCACGAGCTCTCCACCGGCGACACCATCGTTTCGCCAAAGTCTTTGGATGCGGCGCTGCGCGCAACCGGCGGCGCGCTCAATGCCGTCGACGCGATCGTCGAAAAGCGCGCGTCCAATGCCATCTCCATTGGACGTCCGCCCGGCCATCACGCCACGCCCATCCGCGGCATGGGCTTCTGCATTTTCAACACGGTCGCGATTGCGGCGCGGTATGCGCAACACAAGCACGGCATCGGCCACGTCCTCATTGCCGATTGGGACGTCCACCACGGCAACGGAACCCAGGACATCTTTTATACCGACGGCTCCGTTTTCTTCTTCAGCACGCATCAATACCCGTGGTATCCAGGAACCGGAGCGCGCGACGAGCGCGGAGAGGGCGCGGGCGCCGGGCTAATTTTGAATTGTCCGTTCCCGGCGGGTTCCGGCCGCGCGGAAATCCTGGGTGCGTTCCAGCAGCAATTGATGGCCGCGGCCGAACAAGTGAAACCGGAGTTGGTGTTGATCTCAGCCGGGTTCGATTCCCGCGCCGGCGATCCGCTGGGGCGCTTTCAGCTCACCGACCGCGATTTCGCGGATCTGACCCGCGTGATGCGCGAGATCGCCGACAAGCACGCGGGCGGGAGGCTGCTCTCCGTGCTCGAAGGCGGCTATAACCTGACGGGCCTGGCATCCGGCATTCGAGCGCATGTCCAAGCTTTGCTGTGAAAAGAAGCATTGCAATGAAACGAGGGCAGCTATGAAGAAAATCGATCCCGACGACTATCGTGTCCCACCCGGCAAGAAACTGGATCTCGATCAATGGCCCACGAAAGGCAAACCGGTCTATAGTTCCGATGACGAGTACAAGGAGATCCTGCAACAACACATCGAAAAGATGGCCGCGCTGCAAAATCTGCTCTACGCTACCAACCGTTACGCGCTGCTGCTGATCTTTCAAGCCATGGATGCAGCCGGCAAGGACAGCGCCATCAAGCACGTGATGTCGGGAGTGAATCCGCAGGGCTGCCAGGTGTTCAGCTTCAAGCACCCGAGCGCGGAGGAATTGGAGCACGACTTCTTGTGGAACGCCATCCGCCGGCTGCCTGAGCGCGGGCGCATCGGCATTTTCAACCGTTCATATTACGAAGAAGTTCTGATCGTGCGCGTGCACAAGGAGATCCTCGAAGCGGAGGAATTGCCCAGGGAGTTGCTGGACCACAAGCACTTCTGGCGCGACCGGTATCGCTCCATCGAAGACCTGGAGGATCATCTGCATCGCAACGGCACGCGCGTGATCAAGTTCTTCCTGCATCTATCCAAGGACGAGCAAAAGAAGCGCTTCCTCAAGCGCATTGACGATCCGGACAAGAACTGGAAGTTCAGCGCCGACGACATCAAAGAGCGGAAATACTGGAATAAATACATGACGGCGTTCGAGGAATGCCTGAGCGCTACCAGCACACGCACCGCGCCCTGGTACATCGTTCCGGCCGACGACAAGGAAAACACGGGTCTCATCATCTCGCGCATCATCTTGGACGCGCTGGCAGACCTGAAAATGAGTTACCCGAAAACCACCACCGAGCGCCGCCGCGAACTGCTCGCCATCCGCAAGCAGCTCGCTAAGGAGAAGTGACCGCTCTGGGGTTGGCGCGAAGACCACGATGCAGGTGCAGGAACATCTGGTTCCCCTGGACGTCGCCACCAAACTTGCGCTCTCGTTGGGCGTGGGGCTGTTCGCGGGCTTCGAGCGCGAATGGTCGCGCAAGGACATTGGGGTTCGCGCGTTCGCGCTGACGGCGCTGCTCGGGACGCTGAGCTCCCTGATTTCACTCGAATTCTCCCTGGTCTCGATGGGCGCGGTCGCGCTGATCATCGCGCTGGTGAACGGCCGCGCGCTGCTGGTGCGGCAGAATCTCGAGATCACCACCTCGATTTCCCTGGTGGTCGAATTCGCGCTGGGAGTGCTGATTGGGCTCGGGCACCTGTTCACGCCCGTGGCCGGCGCACTGCTGCTGACGCTGATTCTTTCGCTCAAGACGGAACTGAGCAGCTTCGCCTGGGGATTGCGGCCGGAAGAGATTCGGAGCGCGGTTCTGCTGGGGCTGATTGGTTTCGTGATCTATCCTCTGCTTCCCGACCGCTTCATCGAGCCCTGGAAACTGATTAATCCGCGTGAATCCTGGGTCACGATTGTGGTGATCGCCGCCATTGGGTTCGTCAACTACGTGCTGCTGCGCTTGTACGGCAGCCGCGGATTAATCTACACGGCGATCCTGGGAGGTCTGGTCAACAGCACCGCCACCATCGCGGAGGTAGCCAGCCGGCTGCGAGAGCCAACGCCTGAGACCAATCGCATGGGCACGTTTTTCAATTTCGTGACGCTGATGGCGATGTTCGCCCGGAACCTGGCGCTGCTCGGGATCTTTGCGCGCGCGGCGGTCCCCTTCGCATTCCTGCCGATCATTGCGATGGGCTGCTGCGCGGCCCTTTTTGTTTGGTTTTCGAGGGGCGCTACGCAGGGCGCGGCGGAACTACGCCTGTCTTCGCCGGTGTCCATCCGCAAGCTGGTTTCCTTCGGAACGCTGTTCTTGTTGATCGAGATCGCCGCGGCGATCGGGCGGCGCTATTTCGGACATTCCGGCGTGGCCGTCATCAGCTTTCTCGGCGGGCTCATCAGCAGCGCGAGCACCACCGCCGCCGCCGCCGTTCTGAGCGCACATGGGGAAGCCACGGCTTATACGGCGGGGCTGGCTACGGTGATTACCTCCATCGCGAGCGCTTGTTCGAATCTGCCCGTTCTTTACCGCGCGACGCGAAATGCGAGCATGGCGCGCGGAATCGGGGTGCGAACGCTGGCGCTCGCCGTTGTGGGAACAGCGGTTTTGTTGATCCAGAGCCGCTGGGGCGGGAATTGGTTCACTCCACAACGATGAACGGCGCCTGCCAGAAGGCCGCCTTTTGATCCATGGGATTGAGCACGGTGACCTGGCAATTGTAGGCGCCCTCGGGGAGCTGGTCGAGCGGGATGTCGAACCGCAGCGGCATAGTCTTTAGACGATTGTTCATGCCCTCGGTCACTTCTCGCGGAGGAGTTTGGAACACCTTGGCCGCTCCGCGATAGAAAGTCACGAAGGCGACCAACGGTTGCGCTGCCGGAGCGTCCTGCTCGTAGGCTTGCAGGTACACGTACATCTCGTGATCCTTCTTGAACACGCGCGTGACGCTCGGCACCAGCTTCTGTCCTTCTTCCACCAGGGGGTTGGTGCTCTCGGCCTGATCCTTTTTCTTGACCGCGTTGTAAATCGCGTCGTTGAGCGGCACGCGCTGGCTGCTCAGCACCACGGAGCTGATGGGAACGCGCTGCACCTCTTTGTTCAAATTCGGAATCGTGAAATTGGTTTCGTACGTGCCGATGCGGCCGGTTTCGTCGTCGCGCGCCAGAATTTTGATTTTGTATTTGCCGGGCAGCAGTGTAAAGCCGGTGTCGTACTCGATAGGTTGTTTCGCGAGTTTGGCGGCGGTTTCGCCGGTCAGCTTGGCTTCCACCTTATCGCGCACGTTTTGGATCGTGGTGCCGTAATCGTCCTTGATTTCGCCGATGAAATCGATTACGGTGCGTTCGGCTCCGCCCTTGCGCGCCAGCGCCAGTTCGCGGCCCGGAATCTTGATCATCACCGGAACGAAATATTCGGCGCGGTTCAACTGGAAATAGTCGACCTCCATGGCCATGGTAAGTTCGGTGATCGGATCGCCGAGCATCAAGCCGTCTTCCAATTGCCGCTCTTTTTCGGCCACAGTGAACTTGCCGAATGTTTTGCCCGCAAAATAGCCTTGGCGATAATCCAGGTCCGCCGAGACGCCGTTCAAGGAAATCTTGATACGCCGGAATTTGCCGTCCAGGTTCGTATTGGTGGTGTAGTAGCCGATGATGTAGTAGCTGGAAACGCTGCGTTCGGCCTGCACGATTCCCTGCGAAAGATCGTTGTTATCGAGCAGCGCCTTGCCGCCGGTGTCGGTTGCCAGCGCGTACATCGTATCCTGCGATAGCTGGAAGTTGTTGGTGAAGGCCAGCGCCGATGTGCCGGTGTACATGCCCTTGCCGCCGGGCGAGCCCTGCGTCGCATCGCCAATGGGCGCTTGCGCCACCAAACCGCGCGCGTCGATGGCCCAGAACGACACACCGGAGCGCACGGCCGCGTTCACCGTAGCCTGCAACTGCGCCTGGTTGTTGAGTCCGTTCAAGCGCATGCCGCTGGCGAAATAGAGCAGCGATTTTTTCTCGTTGAGCTGTCCCAGCATTTTGGCCGCGGTTTGGAGCGCCGAGAGCTGGCGATTGGTATTAAAGATGTTGAACTCGCTGTCGTCCTGGCCGAAGGCCGCGCCGGTATCGGGCGTGCTGTCATCGCTGGTGGTCTCATCGAAACCTTGCGCTTCGCCGACGATCATGGTTTCGAGAATACTGTCCAGGCGCTCGCGATTGTCCGTGAAGTCCGACATCACGCGCACCGAACCGCCGTCGAACCGCATGAGCGCCACGCGATCGTTGGCCGTCATTTGCGTGCGGATGAATTTCTGCGCGGCGGTCACCGCGCGGATTTGATCGAACGGCGGCATGGAGCTCATGTCGAAATACATCGCCAGCAGATGGCGGTTCTGATAGCGGATGTCGCCGGGCTTTTCAGTCGTGATCTGCGCTTCGGGGAGTTTCTTGAGCGGCGGAGCAGGCGTGGCGATGACGGGCGCCGGTTCGGCCACGGCAGGCATTTTCTGAAATTCGAAGAGCTTGATCTCTTGTGCCGTGCCGTCTTCGGTGATGGCGAAGTCCTTCGCCGTGAGTCCCTCCACCGGCTTACCGCTTTTGTCCTTGACGTTCACCGTTTCCACCACTAGTTGGCTGCTGGTGGAGAACGTCGCGGAACTATCGCCGCCGGCCGGTGCGTTCTGGCCGATCTGCTGGGTGTCGGCCGCGACGGCCAGCAAAAGAAAAGCGAGAGTGGCGCGAAGCATCATCTTTAGAACCTCACCTTTTAGAACCTAACAATAAATCCTGTGGTCAGGCTGCGCATGGCGCTGGCCGAGACCGGCAGTCCGAATTGCCTGTTGCTGAATACAGTGTTCCAGGCCGTGTAGGTGACGTAGTTGAGCGGGTTAGTGGAATCGATGCGCAGGTCGCCGCTGAAGCGGTCGCTCAACCGGAAGGTGCGGCCCGCGGAAGCGTTCAGTGTGAACTGAAAAGGACCGGTGATGGAATCGCGGCCCGCATCCCCGTATTGGCCGTAAGGCGGTGCGGCATAGGCGGCGGGATTCAGCGCCAGGCCTGGCGGCGCGGCGTATAGCGGCTGGCCGGTGTATTCCGGGCGCAGCGCGTTGGTGAAGCCGGTGCCCTCCGCGGGAAGAACGTATTGAGGTGTAAGCGGCAATCCCGTTCCGGCCGAAATGGTGGTGCTCAATAGCCAGCCTTTGAACAGCGCGCCGCGCCAGCCGCTGAGCAGCGTGCCCCCGGCCGTGCCCACGCCAGTAGTGTATTGAATCGTGGCGGTCAGTAAATGCCTTTGATCGAACGACGACAGCCCGCGTTCGGCACTCAGGTCCAGCCAATTCTGCGCCACTGCGAGATTGCGCGCCGGTGCGGCTGCGGCGGCGCCGGGAGCGGCCGAGGCCACCTGACTACTCGCCGAAGCCCCTACGCCTCCCAGCACAGCGTCATCGTCGATCGCCTTGGCGTAGGTGTACTGCAGAGTAGCGGTGAAGCCGCTGTGCAGCCTGCGCCGCAACTGGACCTCGCCGGCTTCGCGCGTCGAATTTCCGTTCGACGTCACATAAAGGTAGCCGAAGGGGCACGACGGGCAAGGATTGACCGCACCGGCCGGATAGGTGTTGGGCAGAAATTCCTGCGTTCCGTGCGTGCCCTTGATCCCGATGTAGGTGACAGTGAGCTGCAGCGATGCGGGCAGATCACGCTGAATGGAAGTCTGCCAGTTCTGTGCGTAGCCGGGGCGAAAGTTGGGATCGATGCCGAAAGTCTCGGGCGTCGAGGCGGGCGTCGCGTTGAACGCATTCGCCATCGTCAGGCCGGTGGTGTTCTGGAAGCTCAGGCTTTTGGAAAGCGGATACTCCTGCGACATTTGTGTCGCTAGCGTTTGATAAACGGAGGTGTCGTAGTACACGCCATAATTGGCGCGAATCACCAGCGAGGACGCGGGCAGCGGACGCCAGGCGAGGGCGACCCGCGGCTCGAAGGCGCGCTTATCGGGGCGGATCAGCGAATCGGGATAATGCATTCCCGTGAGCGAGCCGATGGGATCGCTCGCCACCACCGGCGCTTCATTCGAAAATCCAGGGGTCACGTCCAGGTTCACCAAGCGCCCATACAGCTCGGTGATGGGCGATCCATACTCCCAACGCACGCCGGCGTTCAAGGTGAAGGAGGGCGTCATGCGCCAATCGTCGGTGAAGTAGGCGTCGTAGAGAGAATCGCGAAAATATTTGTCGGCGTTTCCAAAGGCGAGATCAACGACGTCGGGAATGCCGGCCAGGAAATCTCCGAAATCGGAGCCCGTGGCCTGGCCGGTAAACGAGAACGTGCCGTGCCCGTTATTTTGGCCCAGCACGTTGAACTGCTGCCGCTTGAAGTCGCCGCCGAATTGGAAATTGTGCCGGCCGCGATTCCAATAGAAGGCCGATGAAACGGCGTTGGTCTCGTTGTGATTGATGGACTGCTCGCCGTCGGTGAGCCCGGCGATTCCGGAGGAGAATCCCAGGGTCGGCGGTCCCCAATCCAGAGGACTTTGATCGTTTCCCCGGATGCCCGCATCGCCGGAGACGTTTTCGAGATTTTCGAAATTGGGGTGCAGATTGATCGACATACGGCTGAATTCGTAGCCGAAATTCCCGAACAATCCCTGCGCGAAGCGGTGAAACCAATGGGCGTTCGCGTTCAGGCCCAGGCTGTCGGTGGTGTCCAGAAAGCCGAAGACGTTGGGCGTGGCCTGCCTGGTATCTTGAAATGCCATGCCGCCGAACACCGTGTTTTTGCGATCGAGGGTCTGGTTCAGACGCGATTGCAGGCTGTCCTGGTGAGTCTCGCCGACCAGCGGAACCTGATAATTGTAGCCCACGCCCTGCGGGAAGTTGGGCAGCGGATATAGCGCGAGCAGCGCGAGCGCTTGCGAGCTGATCTCGCTTTTGGGAATGGTGAGACTCGGGGAAAGAATGCCTTCACGCTGCTCGGGGGTCGGCATCAGGGCAGTGCCGAGGCTGTCATTGCGGTTTCGCGTCCATGTGTAATTCACAAAGAAATTGGGACCGTTTCTGATCAGACGCGGAATGCGCAGCGGACCGCCGAAAAAAGCCGAACTGGTGAAGTGACTGTAGGGAGGCTTGGGCGTGCTCTGGCCGGTGAGCGAAAACGTGCGCGCGTCCCAAATGGAGTTGTCCTCGAAAATGCCCAACCCGCCGTTGTAGAGCGAGCGCGACCCGTTGCGGTTGTTGCCGAAGGCGGGGAACAGGGCGAACGGCGAGCTGGCGGCATTGTTTTGGCTGCCGTTGATCAGCAGACCGTCGGCGGCGCGTTCGGCCATTTCGTCGCGTGCCGCGGGCGCTGGGGCCTTCTCGGCCGGTTTCGGCTGTTCAGTTTGAGCTGGCGCAGCGGCGGCTACAGCCGGTGTCGCGGGCTTGGGCGGCGCCAACTGCGTTTCCGCGTGCATTTCGGCGAGCGGCAACATTTTCAACTCCCAGGCTGACACAGTTGCACCCGGCGCGACGGTAATGTCGTTTTTCAGCGGCGTGAATCCCGGCATTTCGATTGCGATGCTCCACATGCCGTCCGCCAAATCCGGAAACACGTATTTTCCCTGGGCATCCGTAACCGTACTGTATTTTTTGTCGCCCTGGGTTGCCGTTACTGTGGCGCCCGGAACGGGCAATCCGCCGAAAGTGACTAGCCCTTGCTGCTCGGAGGCAAAGAGCGTGGCCGCAGCCAGCGCAACCGCGATTACCGACCGGAGCAAGCGGCGGAGCATAAGAGGCATACGTTAGTTCGCGGACGGGCGTTCCACGCGATCAATAACAAGCATGTCGACGGGGCCTTTGCCGGATTCCAGTCTCAGCCCAAGCTGCTCTTCCAGCGCCGCTGCGATGGCGGGTTCCATGCTCAGCGGATCGAAAGCGTTCGGCGGCGGGATGGCGCCCGGCGGCGCCTTGGGCGGCTCAAGATATTTGTTCCAATCGAGCGTGTAGGTGAAGCTGCCTTTGAGACCGGTATTGTCGGTCACGCTCCGGCCGACGAAATTGATCAGCATCTGAGCCAGCACCCGCATCGGAGCTTTCTGGGCGCTGAGCTGGGCAAAAGCCTTCGACCGCAGCGAGCGGCAGGGGTTCTGTGGAGCGGGAACCTCCGGACAATCGCCTTCGTCGACGGCGTGAATTTTGGGGCCATTTTTGGCGACCACCAGCAAGTAAACGGGAAGCTCCCTGGTCACGGTGTGGGCTGTCAGGTTGAAACGGTCCGCGAGCACATCGCGGAACATGGTTTCAAGCGCCGGGTGGAAATAATCGAAGGTGGGATTGCCATCGGCTTTGGCCGCGACGTCAAAGCGCTCGAAATCCACCCAGGCCGGCTCTCCGGAGACCTGAAAACTGCGAACGCGGTAAGCCCATTCGATAAGTGTTTTCGCAGTGACGTTGGTCGCGCTGAATCTTCCACCGGGAGCGGGGTGAATGCTTTCGCCGAGCTCGCCGGATTTGTTGGGCCTGATGGAAACGGCTTCGAATTCCGGCTGCGATGTCTGAGTGTAGGCCTGGCACACGCCGAGCACCAGAGCCGCAACTACGAAGAATCCCCGCATGGCAATGACGTTCCCTTTCGATTACCGCGCTCGACTGCACGCCGAAGTCCGAAGTAAATAGACGTTATGATGCCGCGATTCGTTGGTATTTGGCGGCGGGGCTGTGTTCATTTCGAGCCACATGTGGCGTGCCGCACACTAATTTTCCGAGGGTTTCTCCACGCTGTCGATAACGACAATATCGACCGGACCCTTCTGCGATTCCAGTTTCAGGCCGAGCTGTTCCTGGAGCGCGGTGAATAGGGAAGGGCCGTTGGGATCGATTTGGGGCGCCGGCATGTTCGGCGGAAGCCCACCCGGAGGCGCCATCTGTTGAAGCTGCGCCGGGTCGGGTGTCCACTGCATTTGGGCGTCATACTTGCCCGTCAGTCCGGTTTTGTCGATGACTGTGCGGCCGAGCATTCGTGAGAGCATGGGAATCATACGGTCGATCGTTATACTCGTCGCACCCAACCTGTCGAAACCCATGAACATCCCACCGCAGCCCATGGCCGGCGGCTTGCCGGGATCGCGCCCCGGAGGCGGCAGAGGCGGGGGAGGCTTGGAGGGATCGAAGGGAGTGCAACTGCCTTCCTTGGACGGTGTAAGCTGCGGACCGAGTTTGCCGTCTTTGTTCGCAAGAACCAGCGCATACACCGGAAGATCTTTGGTCTCGTGATGGATCTTGAGCTGGAATCGGTCCAATAGCAGAGACTGGACCAGCAGCGGCATTTCGTCGGGATTGAACTTATGGTTTCCAGTGGCGGTGATGTCCCAGCGAAGCGATTCGATCCAGGAGGGGCCGCCGGAAACCTGAAAGGGCTGAATCTGCCAAGCCAGAACGATCATTTCCTTGAGCGGCACATTGCTGATATTGATTCCGCCATTGGGACCGGGGCGGATGAACGTGCCGCGCTGATCGGGCGCGGCGGGCTTGATGGACGCCACTTCAAAATGCGGCGGCTCGGCGGCGCCAGGCGACGAAATGGACGCCGCTGATTGCGCGAGACTGGGCGGCGCGGTCCAGATGCCGATGCCAAGGGGCAAAGCGATCGCAGTGACTGCGGAGACGGTGAGCAAAATTTTTCTGCTGCTGGTGAGATCGCGCGTTCCGCGCTGCGCCAGGATGGTTCGAACGCGGCGCTTGAGATCGGCGCCGCTCACGCCCGAAACACAGGCCAGCGGCGCTTCGATGCAGTATTCGCAGACTTTCAGAATTCCCTCGGCGTAGGCACGCGCCTCGCC
>JASHQT010000342.1 GCA_030039005.1 Bryobacteraceae bacterium | reverse complement strand
CAGTGGCTGCAGACCATCAGACAGGGTGTAATGTCCGGACCGGCGGCCGTTGATGCTAGTGGCGACCTGGCGGTGGCAGGTGCGCTGGTGGGCCTTCAGACCCCGACTAAAATCCTGGGGACTGCGCAGAACATTTCATGGGTTTCCAAGATCAATGCATCGGGCGCGCCTGTGTTTGGCGTCCAAATCGGCGGCTTGGAGATCATCAATGCTGTGGCTTTCGATGCAGCCGGGGACGTGCTCATTTCAGGGGTAGCTGCGGCCGCGGGTTTTCCGGTGACGCCGAATGCATATAGCACATCTTCTTTGGGGAGCGGGACGGCCTTCGCCTGCAAGCTCAGTGGCACGGATGGAACGCCGATATTTTGCACTTACCTTGGCTCGAACGAGCTGAGCACGGCGGGTATCGGGACTGACTCAGCAGGCAATGTTTACGTCCTGGCGGGCGGCCCAGCAAATGCGATCACGCCGACTCCGGGCGCCCTCTCGTTGGGAAATCAGAACGTGGTGCTCTTAAAGCTAGACCCGGCCGGAGAAAGACTGCTTTACGCTGCGGCTTTTGGAGGAAGCGGAATGGACACGCCGGCCGGGCTGAGCGTGGACTGCGATGGAAATGCGTACGTGATGGGCGGCACCAGTTCAACAGATTTTCCCGGCACAATGAGTGGCGCCATCACGACGCCAGCGGATACCTTCGTTGCAAAGGTGGACCCGACGGGCTCTCAGATCGTCTACGCCTCGTACGGACGAGCCAATGACCATCCGTTTGCGCTGACGGTGGATTCCGCAGGAGCCGCCTATGTCGCGGGAACGGCCAGCACCCTGAATCTTTACGTGCGGAAGTATGCAGCAGATGGCAAAACGCTCGCCTACGAAAATGTTCTTCCGGGAACGGCGCTGAGCAGCGTGATGGGAATCGGGGTGGATAGCGCAGGCGTGCTGACGATGGTGGGTGGGGAGAATGGGAACAATTTTCCGCTGCAGCTTGACACGGCCCCTTGTCCAGGAATCAGCTTGCCCTATCCGGCGCCTAGCGGCGAGGATGGCTATATGATACGGCTGTCGGCGGATGGAAGCGTTTTGCAATCCACGTTTCTACCGGTTACTCCGGTGCCTTTCGCGGGCGCGAACCTCGGCAATTTGCTGATTGCGGTCCAGCCCAACGGTGGATGGGTGGTGACCGCGCCGGCCGACGTCGCTATCGGCGTCCTGCAATTGGTGCCCACGGCGGTCAGTTCGAGCATCGCTTGCGTGACTAACGGCGCGTCGTTCCTATCCGGCAACATCGCGCCGGGTGAGATGATCAGCATCTTCGGCACGGGGTTGGGCCCGGCGATCGGGCAATCGTATATGCCGGATGCGAGCGGCAGTGTCAGCTCAACGCTCGCGGGAGTGGAGGTGACTTTTGATGGCGTCGCTGCGCCGCTGCTTTACGTTCAAGACGGGCAGATCAATGCGATCGCGCCTTGGGAACTGGCGCAGGCGGAGAAATTGACGACGGAGATGTGCGTGACTTACAACGGCAACAAAAGCTGCGTCAATCCGGCCCTCGGAGCCGCTGCACCGGCCGCGTTCGTCAACGGAGCCACAGACGCGGCGATCAACCAGGATGGGACCGTGAATACCCCGCAAAATCCCGCGCCTGTGGGGTCGGTGGTCTCCACTTACCTAACCGGTTTGGGTGCGATTTCGCCGGCTCCCGCCGATGGGAGCATCGTGCAGCCGCCGCTACCAGTCTTAGTGATTTCGGTGAGCATCGATTTCGACAATCCGGTCTCTGGGTCAGCCTCGTTCCCTGGCCAGGTGCTCTATGCCGGTCCTGCGCCGCTCGAAGTTGGAGGCTTATATCAAATCAATGTGCGGATTCCCGAGGGAAGCTACGGCCCTTTTAGCGTGACCGTGCAGTCGGGCAACTACACGGTCACGATTAGAGGAGCAGTAGCGGTTCGGCCCAGCCGGCAATTGTCCCCGGACCGGCCCTTCCTTAATGGCTCGCCAGCAGGCCTGCCTCGGTTTCGTCACGCAATGTTGCGCCCTTGGCTCGTTCCGGCATAACAATTACTACCGTTTTCTTTGTTGGCACGATCCGGCCTTAGACTTCTCGCCCGGCTTTGGCGCGCGCTGCGCTTTCGCTTGCGGATTTGGCTTTCTTAGCCGGGGACCTGCGCTTCGTCTGCGTCGCGAAGTTTGGGTCGGTAGGGGAGCAAGTTGATGTGAAAAACCCGATCCTTTGAAGTGTCAGTACCAGCTCGGGGTGGTTGGTCCGGGCCATCACGCGACCAAGTTGTGCAAGGCAGGTTTTGGCATGGACACCCGCGCTGGGCTTCTCCGGGTAGCGCGGATTCCGCCCGGAGCTCGGAATCGGGTTCTCGGTTGCCGACGAAAACCGACTTCCTGGGATCTATTTGCCCAACGCATACGAGTCTCGGACCATACGTCCGGAGATGGCTCAGAGTGTGTCGCGCAGTTCGGTGAGCCGGGAGTCCAAGCCAGCGCCGAACTGTTGAAATCGCTGCGCGAGAAGCTCTGGGACACCTTAGAAATTCTGGCGCGCCGTCCCTTGTCGCCTCGCTGGAGCCTGCTATCGTGGACCGGCTCATTCTTGTATAGTGATTTACATCGATGGTCGAGGTTTAACGATGCGAAAACACACACTCCTGATCCTTTCGTTGCTGGTTCCAGCCTTTTTAGGCCTCGGCGGAGATGCCGTCGTTAAGGCTCAGCAACCTGCTTCGACGGCCCGCGCGAAGCGCTGGTCCGATGCATCCACTTGGCCGGACAAAAAGGTGCCCGGCAAAGACGCCGTCGTCACCATTGACAAGGACATGAACGTTGTCCTCGATGTCAGTCCGCCGGAGCTGCACGGTTTGACCATCAACGGCAAGCTGAGCTTCGCCGACAATAAAGATCTGGAACTGACGACCGAGTGGATCCTGGTACACGGGGAGTTGGAGATTGGTACTGAAACCAAACCCCACACGCGCCACGCGACAATTACCCTGACCAATAACGTCCCGGGTGAAGACATCGAAACCATGGGTGACCGCGGGATCATGATGATGGGCGGAACCCTGAGCCTGCACGGTACGGAGAAAAACTCCTGGACCAAGCTGACAAAAACAGCCGCCGCGGGTAGCGACACCATCGAAGTCTTGAATGCCGGTGACTGGAAAAAAGGCGAGCAGATTGTTGTCGCGTCAACGGATTTCGATCCCCACCAGGCAGAGGAACGAACCATCTCCAGCATCTCTGGAAACGTGATTACGCTGGATCAGAAACTTCAGTATATGCACTACGGCGAAGTCACCTACGGCGTGGATGAGCGTGGTGAAGTCGGCATGCTGACACGCAATATCCTTATCCAGGCTTCACCCGACGCCGAGCAGTCATTCAGTGGCGGGCATGTGATGGCGATGGTTGGGTCAACCATGAAAGTCTCCGGTGTCGAGTTCTTTCGAATGGGTCAGCACGAGAACCTTGCGCGGTATCCGATCCATTGGCATCTGGTTGGCGATGCGCCGGGGCAATACATCGAGAACTCGGCGATTCACCACACCTTCAGCCGCTGTGTGACGGTACATGGTACGAACGATGTGCGGGTTGAGAACAATGTGGCGTACGACAACGTCGGTCATTGCTACTTCCTCGAAGATGGCGTAGAACACGGGAACCAGTACATTGGAAACCTGGGGATCCTGACCAAGTGCAATCCCACCAGACCGTGTAATCCGACCAACGCCCTTAACGGCTCAGGGGCCGGTCAAAATGCCACCGATCAGTTGATTCCTTCCGACAATACGGCGTCCACCTTCTGGATCACGAACCCCGACAATACTTACCGCGGGAATGTGTCCGCGGGTTCTGAGGCAACAGGCTTCTGGATCGCTTTGCCGGAGCATCCAACGGGTAAGTTTGAAGGCACGGAGATCAGTGCGAAGACCTGGCCGCGCCGCATGCAACTGCGGGAGTTTT